>JAKUOU010000156.1 GCA_022451065.1 Pedosphaera sp.
CGGATTGGCGTGCCGAGGTGCGGCCGACAATGATGCTAAAGGGCCAAGTGACTTCAGGGCCGGTGACGTTTCGAGGTATCGAGGTCGAGTCGATGCGGAGCGACTTGGTTTACTCGAACCTCACTTTACGTTTGCCAAACCTCGTGGCCAAGCGGCCGGAGGGGGAGGTGCGCTTGGCGTTGCGCTCGCATACAGAGACTCGGGATTTTCACATCGACTTCCGCAGCAGCATTGATCCGCAAGCGATCACCCCGGCGCTTAAGGAGGAAAAGCAGAAAAAGGGGTTCGATTATTTTTCATTCAACACGTCGCCGATGATCGAGGGGCAGGTGTGGGGGCGTTGGCGTGAACAGGAGCGAACCGGCTTCCGTGCCTTTTTGGGGGCGACGAATTTTACCTTTCGGGCACAGCAGGTCGACGGTTTCACCGCCGGGATTTCTTTTGCCAACGGTTTCATCAACATGACCAATGCCGTTGTGCGCCGGCCGGAGGGCAGGGCGAGCGTGGATGCGCTGGGCTTTGATACTCGCACCAGGCGGCTTTACCTGACCAACGTGGTGGGCCGGCTCGAGCCGACAGCCATCGCAAAAGCGATCGGACCGAAGACAGCCAGCTCGCTCGAGCCGTACCGGTTTCTCGAGCCGCCGCTGGCGAGTGTCAACGGCTGGGTGCAAACCGGCCCGGGTCGCAACCCGGCAGATTTGCGCTTTGTGATCGACGGCGGGGCGTTTCGTTTCAGCAAGTTCAATTCGCGGGACATCGACGGTGAAATTCTTTGGCACGGACAGACGTTGACGCTCACCAATATTGTTGCCGAGTTTTACGGCGGTGAATTACGTGGGAATCTTGTGTCTCGGTTTAACGACGACCGCTCGGCGGAGCTGGCATTTCATATTGACACCAAGCGGACGGAGTTGACCGACCTTATGTCGGATATTCTCGGGAAGAAATCCGGCCTAAAGGGTCAGTTGGACGGATCGCTGGACATCACCGGCAACCCAAAGGACAGGGGGAGTTGGAACGGGTCGTCCAGTGTGACCTTGAAGGATGGATACCTGTGGGAGCTTCCGCTGATTAGCATCTTCACGCCCGTGCTGGATCGCCTGACACCGGGGCTGGGCGCGAGCACGTTTTCAGAGGGCACGGCGGATTTCACCATCGCAGATAGCGCCGTTGCGAGCCGCAACCTTGAGCTAAAGTCGGCATTGGTTCGGCTGCAATACAAGGGGGAGGTTGATTTTAAGGGGCGGATCAGGAAGGGCGGGGTTGTACTGGAGGCGTTGCGGGACACGTGGGTGATCGGGCCGGTGCTGGGGCCGTTATTCAATCTGGCACTGTCGCCGATCGAGCGCATGCTCAAGTTCGAGTTGAGCGGTACACTTAACCAGCCGAAGCTGGAGCTGAAACACATTCCCAAGGCGCTGCTGGTGCCCCTTGAGTTGCCGTTCAAGGTGTTTGACGAACTGGTTCCGGACAAGGAGACCGGCCAGGGGCAGCCAGTCAGGCGCAGCCCGTAAGTTGCCTCGGCTTGGCTTATTTCCTGACGACGACTCGCGGGTCGGCTGGCGGCACCGGCTCGTCGAGCGCCCAGAGGATGCCGTTGAGCAGCAGTCGCTGAAATGCCGGCAACCCAAAGTCATCCACGCTGCCAAGCGATGTGTAAAAGATGCGGCTACCGTTGGACTTGTTCGTCCACGCCACCGGCTCGCTGATTTCGTCCCGTCCCGCGAGCGTGCCAGTCATAAGCACCGAAACGGTAGAGGTGACCGGTTTGTTTTTGTAGAGGTGAGATTTTGATTCGAAGGCATCGTGCGGTATGGCGATTAGGATGGGGTGGTTAGCTCCTGTGGCCGTGGCTTGAATGATGGTGGCAGGATCTTTTGGCGGCTTGTTGCCGTAATGGTTCCGGTAGTCAACGCCCAGTATTTCGTCGTCGAACTTGGCCCAGCGCGCGTGGTTTTCGCTGGGTGGTTCATGGTCGAACGCATGGCTGGCGGTGCGGATGCCGACGAGCGGTTTGCCCTTGGCCAGGTGCGCGCGGACGAGGTCGAGCTGCGCCTTGGGCGGCGTTCGGCGGCGGACACTCAGGAAAAGTAGGTCAGCATCCTTCAGCGCCTCGAGGCCGGCGAAATCGTTCGGGTCGTTTTGATTCACGTGTACAAACGAGCAGCGGATGCCGCGGTACTCGAGCTGTTTTTTCGCAAACATCGGCAGGGTCGAGGCTGTATTGTATTCACTCTCGCCGATCATGAACACGACGTGTGGCGGCCTGTCGCCCTTGAAGCGGAACGGCTCGCTACCAAGCAGTTGGTCGCTGGTTGTCGTCGGGCAGACCCGTTGCTCAATGTGTTCAACGACCAGCGATGTGCCGCGAAAGTGATTCACGTACGGCCAGCTCGCCGGGTTGTACATCGAGTCGGTGAGGTCGCGGACGAGCAGGACATTTTTGCCGTTTCGCGCCATGTTGCGCAGGCCAAACGGCCGACCGAGCACGCACATGTTCGTGTGCACGCCAACGAGCAGTAAGTTGCGGATGCCTCGCGCCTCAAGCAGGTTCCAAATCTCGATGCCGCTGTCGCTGATCGCGTCGTGCTTGGGATCAATCTCGATCAGGTCGACCTGCCGCTTCCACGGACTGCCCGGGTTGCGTCCAATCTCGGCTAGGTGCTTGGCCCAGGCGGCGTGCTCCGCCGGGTCGTCGTCTTCGCCGCCATCAGAGTGGTCGATGGGGTAGCCCTGGCTTTCCTCCACCTTGTCAATCCAGTGGCACCAACTCTCGATGGCCTTGGGTTGCACGGCGGCACCGGGCGCGGCTTGGGCGCGTTTACGGGCGGGGTGGTTTTTGTAAAACTCCATGCACGACGATGGCGCGTGGATGATCAGCGCGCCTTTGGCCCGGGCGGTGTTGAGGAATTGGTTCATGCGCGGCGCCATTTCGCCGACGCGGCCGACGGCGTTTTTGCAGTGGTGCAGATCCCACATGTCGCAGACGATCACTGCCGTCGCCTTGGCGTCCCAAAGCACTTTTTGCTGCCGGACAGCCCAGTCACCACTGGCATCTCTGGCGCGGCTCCGTGTATCGAGGGTGAACGTCCCGGCGCTGGCCAATGCGAGAGAGAAGAGTAATAGAAAAATGGCTGCACGTTTCATGACAATAATGCGCGACTTCGGGCGGCATGCTTTCGGCTTGGCTAAGCGTTGTCAACCAAAACGCGCCTCGCTGCAAACAAGGCTTCGCAAAGTTTGCCCGGCGGTTTAGCTTGGCCAAGCGAAGCGGATCATGAGCGAGACAGCGGTTCAACCCAGTGCAACCAGCGACGGGAAGTGTCCGTTGCGCGTGTTGGTGGTGGAGGATTCGGAGTTCGACGCACGCATGTTGGTCGGCCTCCTGCGGGCCGGGGGATTTGAGCCGAAGTTTGAGCGGGTGGAGACCGCCGATGAAATGCGGGTTGCTCTTGACCAAACGCCGTGGGAGATGATTCTCGCTGACTTCAATCTACCCGACTTCAGCGCGCCGGAGGCGCTCGAGATGTTGCAGGAATCGCAACTCGACATACCGTTCATTATAGTCTCCGGTGGTATCGGCGAGGACACCGCCGTGGCCGCTATGAAGTCAGGCGCGCACGATTATCTGATGAAGGGGAACTTGGCGCGGTTGATTCCGGCGGTGGAGCGGGAACTGCGCGAGGCAACGGTGAGGGCCTCACGGCGGCAGACAGTCAAGGATCTGCGTGAGAGCGAGCTGCGCCATCGCTCCCTGATCGAGAACACCTCGGACATCATCGCGGTGTTGGACTGCAAGGGCATGATTGAATTTGTGAGCCCAGCCTGCGAGCGAGTCCTGGGAACGAGTGCCGATGCACTGATCGACAGTGATTGGTTTGCGCTGGCGCATGAGGATGATCGAGACCGATTGAGAGCCGAGTTTGGTCAGGCGGTTGTTCAGGATGAGAAACAATTTGTCATCGAGGGCAGGTTCACCGCGGCGGACGGGAGTGAGCGGGTGATGGATGTTACGGCGAGGAACCTGTTGGCTGACGAGGCGATTGCCGGAGTGGTAATTAACGCCCGCGACATCACCGAGCGGTTGAAGGAGCAGGCGGTGATGCTGGACTCCGAGGAGCAGTTCCGGGTGGCCAGTGAAATCCAGCAACATCTTTTTCCCCGCAAGGCACCGGAGTTGGACGGGTTTGACATTGCCGGTGCGTCCAAGCCCGCCGCGGCAACCGGTGGAGATTACTTCGATTACCTCACCACGTCGGATAATCAACTGGCACTGGCCATCGGTGATGTGAGCGGGCATGGGATTGGTCCTGCCATGCTCATGGCAGAGACTCGCGCCTACCTGCGCCTCCTCGCTCGGAACCGCAACGATCTATCCCTGATCCTCACCCGCGCCAACACGATGATGGGGGAGGACGTTGGCAAGGAGAGGTTTGTCACGATGCTGCTGGCCAAGCTTGATCCTGAAAAACGAACATTGGTTCATGCTAGCGCAGGCCATTCGCCTGCGTTTGTCCTCGGCCCTGACGGTGAAGTGAAGAGCGAACTCAGGAGAACCGGGATGCCGTTGGGAGTCATGCCCGATGCGGAGTACAACGTATCCAGGCATATGCGCTTGGCCAAGGGGGATGTTTTGGTGCTGTTGACCGATGGTCTTGAGGAAGCCACCAACCCGGAAGGGGAATTATTCGGAACCGGTCGTATTCTGGAGGCGGTACATAAAAGCCGGCAGCTGAAGGCGGCAAAAATCGTCAAGTCGGTTTTTGAAGCGCTGGAGAACTTTTCTGGGAACGCTGAACAGTTGGATGACTTGACGATGATTGTTGCCAAGGCGCAATAGATGCCAGAAAAGACATTTTATGGGGATGGTTTTGCCTCCATTCGAGTTTGCCAGGATTTTGATCATTTTCGCTTCAACTCAAAAAGTGTGCGAAAACCACGCGTCTTGCGTTCCTCGAATACCTGAATTTGACATAATCAACCGTTTAAAAAAGCAAATGAGGCACATTTTAGTTATCAGATAATCGGCATAATTGCTACTAAGACGATACTTGGAGGCTGTTAGTTATAGAATCTAAACCGTTACTATTTTATTATTTTCAATATTTTGGGAGTTTTTCTACTCCTCTTTGCCCAAGCGTTGGAAACCGAACTTATTTTTCAAAATTGGCTTGCCAAACTCAGGGCTCTCCGATACCCC
>JAKUOU010000157.1 GCA_022451065.1 Pedosphaera sp.
AGCAATTAGATGATGCTCTTATTGAGATCAACCGGGTCACTTTGAAGCTGAAACGTCTATTGATTCAGGCCGCAGCCGCGAGCATTTCGGCCGACGGTTATCTGCAGATACAGGAAGCCGAAATGTTACGAGTTATCTCCGACTCACTCGATTGTCCTATGCCGCCGCTGGCCATTGCGCTCGACACGGCTGCCTGAGTAATGCACGAGCCAGTCAATATTCCGGAATTTAAATCTGCGCCGTTGGTGCCGGGCACACTGTATCTGGTGGCGACTCCGATTGGTAATATGGAGGACATCACCCTTCGGGCGATCCGGACGTTGCGTGATTGCGACCTGGTGGCGGCGGAGGACACACGGCACACCGGGATGCTGCTTAAGCGCCTCGACCTAGCCAAGCGGCAGGTCAGCACGCACAAGTTCAACGAGGCCAGGCGCTCCGGCGAGATCGTCGAATTGCTGCAGGGCGGGGGAACAGTGGCACTGGTCAGCGATGCTGGGAGTCCGGGCATCAGCGACCCGGGCCAGCGGGTGGTCGCATCCGTGATCGAGGCTGGGTGTAGAGTGGAGACGGTGCCAGGTGCGTGTGCACTGGTGGCGGCACTTACGGCGAGTGGTTTGCCGACCGACGAATTTCATTTCTGTGGTTTTCTTCCGGTGAAGAGTGGGCAGCGGACCAAGCGCTTGGCCAAGTTGCTGGAGTTGCCGGGGACGCTCGCGATTTATGAATCGCCGCATCGGGTGGTGAAACTGCTGGGCGAACTGGTCGAACAGGCGCCGGATCGGCCGGTTGTTCTTGGGCGGGAGTTAACCAAGAAATTCGAGCAAATCCAGCGTGGTTTGCCGGCTGAATTATTAGCCGAGTACAGCGAGCGAAAGCCGAAGGGCGAGTTCGTCGTGCTTATCGGACAAGTGGAGTGACGCCACCCGGCGATTAGGGCAATTCGCGGATACGGAGGTTACGAAACTCGATCGGCGCTCCCTCGGACTCGAGGCAGAGGTAGCCGGTGGCCGGTTGACAGTCGGTGCCACCTGAGACCTCCTCGCCGTTCACCCACAGGCGCACTTCGCCATTGATGGCGCGGATGTAGTAGTGGTTCCACTCGTTGACTCCTTTGGTGGTATTCTTCGATGGGAAACTGCGATTGCCGTTGGGTGCAACCGGCGGGAATGGTTTCATTTTGGCATTTTGGGTGGGGAACACATCGCCGTGTGAGGTGAACCAATCGGACGGTTTCTTGTGTTGTTTCTCATACTTTTCGGCATAGCCGAGGTCGAGCACCTGCACCTCGATGCCGGCGGGAAGGCGACCCTGTCCGGCTGCGAGCCGCTTGATGCTTTCAGGTATGGCCCATAGAAACACGCCTGAGTTTCCCCCATACTGCTTGTGTTTCCATTCGACGACCAACTCGAGATTGGTGAGCTGTTTTTTCGTGCGGATGACTCCAACGGGTTTGCCGGTGCATTTGATCAGATTGCCTTCGAATGACCAGGTGTTATCGGCGCAGTTGACGTTCACGAAGTCATCCTTTGTCATGGCGCGCCAGCCAGCCTCGGTGCCGGTGATAAGCGCTCGGGTGACTGGCTTGTCCGGCTTGGCCTCGGCGAGTAGTTGCGCTTGGCCAAGTGCAAGCGTGGCCAACAGGGTAACGGTGGTTATGCGTGTGAATTTCATTTTGATAAATCTGACAGCCGGTATGATAACGCCTCGACCAAGCGAAGTCAGTTTTTTTGTTTGCTGTGACCGTGATTTTCGGCTGATGTTTGCGCCAGAGCTTGAAGGTTTGCGGTACAGTAATGATGGCAGTCGCACTACTGGTCGGATGTAGTGTCTCGAATATTTGGCAGGATGTCCAAAACGGCGACATGGCATCGGTACAGTCGCAGGTCAAGTCTGGTGCGGATCTGGATGCACGGGATGCGTTGGGGCGGACGCCGCTTTATTACGCGGTCTACTATGAGCATTTGAAGATCGCCGCATTGTTGGTGAAAAACGGGGCAAACGTGAACGTGAAACATAAAGCCAACAAAACACCACTGCACCTAGCTGCGGAATTGGGGAACATTCAGATGGTTCGGTTGTTGTTGAAGGCGGGTGCGAAGGTAAACGCGCTGGACAGTGATCAGGGTACACCGCTGGATTGGGCGGTTGGCACGCTGCACAACGACACCGCCGCTCTCCTGCGCAAAAACGGTGGCAAGGAGGGGAGTGTTTTAACACCATGACCACTCTCTTATAGATGGCAAAAGTATGAACGAGGCATTGCAAACGATCTGGGACTTCATCGTCAAGGTTTGGACCACGGAACTCTTTGGTCCCGACACCGTCACTATTGGCGGCATCCTGATGCTGGTATTCTTGTTTGCATCAGTGATTATCGTTGAGCGCATACTCCAGCGGTTGCTTATTCGCCGTTTCCTGTCCAAGACCCGGCTTCAGCCGTCACTACAATATGGCCTGAGTCGTATTATTGGGTACACGCTGATCGCCATCGGGTTTTACGTCGCTTTTCAGTCGGTGGGATTTGACCTCAGTTCATTGGCGATTGTTGCGGCGTCTCTGGGCGTTGGTGTTGGATTCGGACTGCAAAATATCATCAACAACTTTGTCAGTGGTATAATCATTCTTGCCGAGCGGCCCATCTCGATCGGTGATCGAATCGAGGTCGCCGGCGTGGCCGGGCGCGTGACGAAGATTCAGCTTCGCAGCACGACGGTGGTGACCAACGACAACATCACCATGATTGTTCCCAACGCCGACTTCATCTCGAATACCGTGACCAACTGGAGCCACGGCGATCCGAAGGTACGCATCCGAGTGCCGGTCGGTGTGGCATACGGGAGCGACTTGAAACTGTTGCAGAGATTATTGCTCGAGGCGGCGGAGGAACACCCAAAGGCATTGCGTGATCCGTTACCCGTGGTGCTGTTCACGGAGTTCGGGGACAGCTCACTCAATTTCGAGTTGGGAGTTTGGACACAGGAAATGACAGCAACCCCGATTCATTTCACCAGCCAAATGAATTTCATCATTGAGCAAAAACTACGGGAGAACGACATTGAGATACCGTTTCCCCAGCGCGATCTGCATGTCCGTTCTGGACTCCCGGCGACGCAGGAGTCATCGGGTGAAGTTTAGCTGGGTTTTAATTGAGTTTGTGACGAATAAATCCAAAGCAAGTGTGCGACGAGGTGGTTTCACGCTGATCGAGTTGCTGGTGGTGATCGCAATCATAGCGATTCTCGCAGCGTTACTGCTGCCTGCCCTGGCCAAGGCCAAAAGCAAGGCGACCGAGATGAAGTGCCTGAGCAACCTTAAACAGCTTGGCTTGGGGTTCTTCCTGTACTCGAACGAGACTGGCAAGACCCCATCATACACCATGGGCAATGGAAAACTTTGGATGGAATCGATCGGTGAGTATTATTCCAAGACTGATGCGATACGTCTTTGCCCAACTGCGCCGTACAAAAGGGGCAAGGGAGGTTCTTCGACCTCGGCATGGGTTTGGGGGAGCGAATTGCGCCCCGGTACGCGAGAGCCGAAATGGACTGGCAGTTATGCTCTCAATGGCTGGTTTTATGCCGGTGATTGGAATCAAGCCTGGATAACACAGCACGGGATGGCCAGAAATCTGGCCTTCAAGCTCGACTCGGATGTGCGACACTCGAGTGAGAGCCCGATCTTCTGTGACTCGATGTGGGTGGATGCCTGGCCACTGGAGAGGCATCGATCGGCGAGTAACCTTGCCCTTGGCAGCACTGAGAATGCAGGGATGTCGCGTATCACAATGGCGCGCCACAAGTATCCGGCCGGAAATCTGTCACTACCATCGAGCCGTTATCGGGACAAGCCGTTGCCGGGTGCTATCAACCTGGTATTCTATGACGGACACGCCAGTCTGACTCCAAATGAGAAACTTTGGGAGTATCAGTGGCACAAAAACTGGAAGAATCCGGCCAAGCGGCCGCGGTGATTGCCTACTCCTTTAATGCTTCAACTACGTTTGGTCGGGTTAGGAAAATCAAGATGCAGATCGGGTAGATTACACCGATTGCTGTACCGATGATTGCGCCAAAACCGGCTCCTATTGCAGCCGGTCCAGCTTGCGCAAAGATGACTGCCCCTATTGCACTGACGGTGGCGTGTATAATCCCCAGTACGGCATAACCTAGTGACCAGGTACGCCCCCAGTTTCTTTCCTTGAGTAGGCCGATACCGCAGGTCAGCAGGAAGATGTTTAATAACAGGCCGATCACAGCTGTAAACATTATAAATGTCATGTAGCCTTCGGAATACTGTGCACTCATTGCGCTCTGAATTGCATCACCCATTTCGCTGGAGGATTGCATTATCACTAGTGTTAAAAAACCGAACCCACCACAGATGAGCCCAATCGCGCCGAACACGATATTTAGGATACCGAAGACCTTGATCGATCCCGGTTTGGGGGCGTCGTGAACTACCGAGTACGGGTTGGGTTGTGGGGGGGCTGTGTCCTGATCCATGGTTAATTAACAATCTGTTCGGGTGCGAATCTGCAATAGAAGGCCAAATCGGTACAGCATGATCTGCTAGCTACGCAAATTCAACGCCCTCCCGGCTGTTTTCACATGAGACCGTTTTTGTCCCATCGGGCGTGGTATCGATTGCGCCATGATGAGTAGACCAATAGAATCGAGCGAAGGAATGGGTGTCGCTCCGAAAAGAACTTACCTTACCTGGGATAAACCGCTACTGACCTCGGCAACAGAGTGGCTGCTCGCCAAGGTGTCCAGCAATTCCGCTGACTTAAGCGCCACGCTCCTGCTTTTGCCGACCCAACAAGCCGGACGCCGGTTGCGTGAGGCGCTCGCGACCGAAATGGCACGGCGCGGCGGCGGCCTGTTCCCGCCGCAAACGGCGCTCCCTGCGGTGATGCTTGCCGATGGTGAATCAGTCGAGCCCATTGCCGATACGGTGGCTTGCCTATGGCACTGGGTGAACGTATTGCAGGGTGAATCAATTGGGCGTTGCGCGGCGCTTTTCCCGCGGTTGCCGTCGGGCGTGGATTACAACTGGTGCCGCCTGATGGCGCGCTCGCTGCATGAACTGCGCGGCGCGCTGGT
>JAKUOU010000158.1 GCA_022451065.1 Pedosphaera sp.
AGCACCTGTCCGCTAGGACTTCTGGGTACATTAAATTCACGCCGAGTTACACCTGTTTGAGCATCAAGCTGCAGGACTCGATCATGGGCTGCTACGAAAATTGAGTCTTCGTTGGCTGTGATGTTGGAGCTGTCGACATCGACGCGCACGCGAACCGCACCGGAAATTTTTCGCTGCCAAAGGAACGTTCCATTGTAGGCGTCGTACGCCATCACTACTTCCATACCCTGAACAAACAGTCGCCCGTTAATGGCCAGCGGACTTACCGATCGAGCGTGCCGATCCACCATGTGCTCCGAACCTGGCTCGCCGAACCACAACACCCCAAGCGGACCCTTCACAAGCCGGTCCTGTGTAGACGAAGTCTTGGAGTTGTTTCCATACAGCCCGGCCCAACTACCTGCACCGTCTAGCTTGCCCCGTTTAAATTTCAGCCACCCATCAGATTGAGTCACCTCATACCTCGCCCTTGCGTTAGCTTTCAGGCCCTCGATTACCTTTTCCTCCCTGCCTTTTGGCCAAGCCTCTGTCGATCCTAGCAGCAAAACGCCGCCAGTTGGACGTAATACTCGGGCCAACTGATCCACGGGCAGTTGCACATCCTCCCCCAACCAAGCGCGTTCGGAAACGATGAGGTTAGCGAAATAATCAGGCAACTCTGCGTAATCCCAGTCGGCCGCGATTACCCTGTTTCCGTACAACACCGATGAATACAACTCTTCCCTGATGGCTTTAAGTCGTTCTGGGTCGTGTTCGATCACGACAATATTCATCTGAGTCTCCTTCACCAGAGCCTTCGCTAAGCGACCATCGCGCGCCCCCGCCACGAGACACCAACCTTTCGAAATGCTCGAGCGACGCCGAATTTCCTTGGCTATGTCTCGCTCAGCTTGAGCGAGTGCAACAGGCTTGGCCTGCTCAGTACGCTTGAGTTGGGAGTTCGGAGCGTCTTGCGCACCAAGGCAATGAATCTCGCCTAAGTCGGTGCTTACAAATAACCGCTCGTCTGCCACCGCGAGACTCATCGCTGTGCCCTTGATTCCGTACACGGAGACCAACTGGCCGGTATTCGCCTTCAACGAGATAACGTACCCGTTACCGCCAGCGAAGAGCGTTTTACCGGCCATGGCTATCGGCCCCAATTGTCCTGCCACCGTCAATGGTCCCATTTGCTCGCGGGAAACAAACCACTTCGCGCGGGCCCCATTGAGCGCCTCCCTTTCTTTGGCGATATCAGTCAAGCGGCCTGTCGCTTGATTAAGTTCCGAAGTGGCCTTGGCCAAATCACCGGCGTTTCCGTTCTTGGCTGCGGCCTTGTGGCGCTCGCGAATCTCCGCAATTGCCTTAACCAAATTAGTTTCCTCGCTTTTCAGTTTGGGCACCCCGGCGATAGCTTTTGCGTTGGCTGCGCGATCGATAGCGTAGAGCCCTTTCTGTGTGGCAATATAGGCAACCTCTTCGGTGATTACCATGTCGATGGAAGGAAAGCTACTGAACTGGTCGCCACGATTTGCGCCGGATTTCGCATCAAATGTGATTTTAGTATCGGCACCCTGATTATCGTTACCGGCGAACAACTCGTTGCCAGCCATCTGCATCCAAGCACCTCCCACCTTGCCTCCCGCATGGAGGAACTTTTTGAATTTGCCTGTGAGTTTATCGAACGCCGCCGGCATACCGCGCCCGGTCGGTACATAAAGATTATCGCTCGACGCCACTAGATAGCCCTGAGGGGCCATGCCACCGTATTGGTGCCCCCACGCCTGGTCGCCTGCGGTGTCGTTTAGCCAAATCTCCCTGCCGGTTTGAGCCTCCACAGCTGCTACATATATCCCTTCATATGGAAAAATCCCTGCAGCAAGGTAGACTGTCCCTCCCTCGAGCAACAAACCGGTCCGAACTGGCCAGAGGGAAATCATCCGACTGTTTCCGATCACTCGTTCCCCGCTTGGACTTGGTCGATACTTCCAGACTAGCGAACCATCCGCCGTATTGAGGCAATAAACATTCCCATCGTCTGACCCAAAAAAAAGGCTGCCCTCGTGTAGTACCGGCGCGAATCGGATCGACCCATCCGCTGCGAATCGCCACCTCTCTTCCGCCGTCCGGGTGTCCAGTGCATAAATGTGATTGTCAATATTGTTACCAAAAAACAGCGTGCGACCGGCGACCACCACATGATAGGCGCGATCCGTATGCATGCGAGGCGTCTCCTCACCAGGCATCGGCCAGGCGCTCATCGGCTGATGCCGCGACTCAAAAATCCACTGCGGATTCAACTCTCCGGGCATCGACTCAGAACTCACCGCAGAACGATTGCCGTCATGCCGGTACGTCGGCCAATCCGATGCAACCGACCCTTGTGCAAACGAAACTAGGCACATTAACATCATCCAGTGGAAGGATTTCATGCGGGAAAACTGAAGTCACATCACCGAAAAAACAAGTGAAAACCGTTCTGGATTAGCTGCGACTTGGCTTGCACCATCTACGCCTATCGCCCACGTTTGGACAGGCACATTTCTTGATTATGAAACAACTCCTCCCTTTATTGATTCTTGGCTTACAGGCTTCACTTGGGCAAGCGGCTGAGTTGAAAACGCCCGGCGACATGATGTTCGCCAATTATTTCAAGATCGAAACCAAGCGTTTGGCCGACGATTGCCTCACCGAAATTCAGTCGCTCGAAGACTGGAATGCCAAAAAGCAAGTTTACCTTAAGCAACTCCATGAGATGCTCGGTCTCGATCCCATGCCCGAGCGGACGCCGTTAAAGGCTACCGTTACCGGAACGGTAAAACATGACGAGTTTGAGGTTCGAAACCTCCACTTTCAGTCGAGCCCCGGCTTGTACGTCACTGGCAACCTGTATGTGCCGAATAACCTCAACAAACCGGCACCAACGATCCTTTACGTTTGCGGCCACGGCCGAGTGAGGATTGATGGCATCGATTACGGCAACAAAACCCACTACCAGCATCACGGGGCATGGTTTGCCCGGAACGGCTACGTCTGCCTCGCCATCGATACGATCCAGCTTGGCGAACTTTCCGGCATCCATCACGGCACCTATCGTCATGGCATGTGGTGGTGGAACTCGCGCGGCTACACGCCGGCCGGGGTCGAAGCGTGGAACTGCATCCGCGCGCTCGACTATCTCGAGTCGCTCGATTTCGTGGACAAGAACCGCCTCGGCGTGACCGGCCGTAGTGGCGGCGGCGCGTACAGTTGGTGGATCGCCACGCTCGACAAACGCATCAAGGTCGCCGCACCTGTCGCCGGTATTACCGATCTTAAAAATCACGTCGTCGATGGCGTGGTCGAGGGACATTGCGACTGCATGTATCACATCAACACCTACGGCTGGGACTTTGCGCAAATCGCTGCCCTCGTCGCACCGCGCCCGCTACTTATCCTCAACACGGACAACGACGGAATCTTCCCACTCGACGGAGTCAACCGCCTGTTCACTAAGGTTCGCCGCATTTATGAACTGCACGGCAAAAAGAGCAATCTTGGCCTCGTTATCACCCCCGGCGGGCATGGTGACTCGCAGGAGTTGCGTGTGCCGGCCTTCAACTGGTTCAACAAACATCTTAAGGGGAAATCCGTCCTCATCGACAAACCGGCCATCAAATTGTTTAAGCCCCAACAACTCAAGGTATTCAACAACGCACCGAAGAACGAGCGCACCACCAAAATCCACGAAAGTTTCACACTGATTGCTACTGACGAGCCTGAGGCCAATGACCCGGAAATCATATCGAACTTGCGTCGGAAAACCTTTGACGGATGGCCCGAGGAAGAATGCGAGTTGAATATCAAAAAAGCCTCAGATACCGAGCGCGACGGCGTACGAATGGCTGCCTACGACTTCGACAGTCAAGCGGGAATCAGGCTACGAATGCACGTTGTCCACAAGGTTGGCCTTGCGAAGGGCGCGACCGTCCATATGCAAGTACTCAACACCAGCCAGGCGGAAGACATGGCCGGGCAACTCGAATTTGGTGCCGGTCATCCGGGAGTCTACATCACCCTCTCACCGCGTGGCATCGGCCTGACCAAGTTGACACAAAACGAAAAGCATATCACACAGACACGCCGTCGGTTCATGCTCCTCGGGCAGACGCTCGCCGGCCAGCAGGTATGGGATGTGCGGCGCTGCATCCGAGCTCTCCGTACGCTCGAGCGTTGCGCCAGCGCGCCACTGGAATTGTGGGGTACCGGCGACTCGGCGAGCCTTATCACCCTCGCGACACTCTTCGAGAGAGACATACACAAGATCCACCTCGGCGATTATCCGTCGACGGACAAGGAACAGCCCGACTATTTGAATATATCGCGCTTCACCACACCCCTCCAGTTGATCAACTTGGCCCAACGCAAAACCGAGGTTGTAATGCTCGGGAAGGAGAAAAAATAACCCATGAGGAACTGGCTCGTTTTATTTCTGGTCGCCCTGGCATTTGGCCCAGTGCTTGGCCAAACAGCCGACTTTCCAGGCAAAAAGTCCACGTGGCACAATTATGCCCGTTACGACTTTAAAATCGGCGATGCTGACTGCCTCGTAGTACAGCCTCGTAAAACCGCCAAGGGTAAACCCTGGGTTTGGCGTGCACGATTTTGGGGACATGAACCTCAAACCGATCTGGCGTTGCTGGCCAAAGGTTGGCATGTTGTCTACTGCGAAGTCGGCGGCTTGTTCGGCAGCCCCAAGGCCATAGAACGCTGGGATCGCTTTTACGAATTCTTAACCACCCAACATGAATTCTCAAAGAAAACGGCACTGGAGGGAATGAGCCGCGGTGGCCTGATCATTTACAACTGGGCATCGAACAACCCCACTAAGGTCACTGCCATCTACGGCGATGCACCTGTTTGTGATTTTAAAAGCTGGCCTGGTGGCAAAGGGAAAAGCAAAGGCAGCCGAGGCAGTTGGAAACAATGCCTCGCCTCGTACGGCTTCAATGAGGCTCATGCGCTGGCGTTCAGAGGCAACCCCATCGACCGACTAGAGCCATTGGCCAAGGCGGGTATCCCCATTCTTCACATTGTCGGAGATGCTGATTCGGTCGTACCCATCACCGAAAACAGCAACATTAT
>JAKUOU010000159.1 GCA_022451065.1 Pedosphaera sp.
CAAAACTCCAATGGATAATGGTTTAAGACTGTGCAAATCCCACTGTGTCTCCCTTTTCTCAATGAATCTCACACAGTTTCAGTGAATGGGTTTGAGTAGATTATCGAATTGATTGGTACCCGCTCTTACATGCTTGGATTAAATCCCATACTGACACAAAAACTCATTTAAAAAATTGCCTAATTCATAATCTGCTATATTTGAAGAATCTGCAATTTGCATCCCATCTAAAGAGGTTCTATACTCACAAACCCATCCAATGAGATGAACCGCAACGTATATCAAATCCCGCGGCGCACGTTTCTCAGAGGGGCTGGCGTGTCGTTGGCGCTGCCGTTTTTGGAGATCATGGCTCCGGCGATCAGTCACGCCAAAGCGAAGGCGTCGAAGCCATCGCCGGTGCGGTTGTGCGTGCTGTACAAGGGTTGCGGGGTGAACCCGCATTCGTGGGATATCGTTGGTGGCACGGAAACGCAGTTTGAGTTGTCGAAAATCCTGCGGCCATTGGCGCCGGTGCAGAAGGATATTTTGGTGCTGGGCAATCTCGAAAACCAGGGCTCATCCGATCACATGGATGCGCCGGGCACCTTCATGAGCGCCACGCGGCATCGCGACAAAAACCGGTACTCGTTTGATCAACGCATCTCCGACCAGGTCGGCGGCCGGACGCCGATCAAGTCGGTGCAACTGACCGCGGACAATGTCTGGAAGCAGCATTCGTGGCTGAACATCCTCTCGTACGACAAGACACATCAGCCGCTGCGCGGGCAGCATGATCCGCAGTCGGCGTTTGATTTGATATTCAAAAACGCCGCAATGGTCGCCCGCCAAACGGAATTGGCCAGCGTGCTGGACGGGGTGAAGGACGCGTCGTCGTCGCTGCTGCGCAAGGCCAGCATGCAGGATCAGCAGGTGTTGCAGCAGTATTTTGATTCGCTTCGCGATGTGGAGAAGAGCATTGAGCGGGCACGGGCCAATGGCCAGGTGGCCGCCGCGGATTCCAAGCTGGCGGCGATTGATCCGACCCTCGAGGTGGGCCATCTAGGTGAGCGCATCAAGGCGATGATGGATCTGATCGCGCTGGCGTTTTGGACCGACTCCACGCGTGTCGCCTCGTGCATGCTCGCCAATACGAACAGTCGCATCCATTACAACTTCATGGGTGTAAACGCGGAGTTTCATCATGTGTCGCACCATGTGCGCAACAAAAAGGTCCTGCCGGCCTACGACGGCATCAACATGTGGCACACGGCGCAGTTGCGGTACTTGATCGAGAAACTGAAGACATTGCCGGACGGTAGCGGTACGGTATTCGACAATTCGCTGATTCTGTGGGGCTCGGGCATCAAGCACGGCGATTATCATTCGCTGACTGATCTGCCGCTGATCCTCGCCGGTGGCGGTGGCGGGCAGGTGAAGCTAGGCCGGCACGTGCGTTATCCCGCCGCGCAGCCGTACGCCAACCTGTTGCTGACGCTGACCAAACTCATGGGTGCCTCAGCGACTAGCATCGGCGATTCCTCTGGCCTATTGGCGGGCATCACAGAGCCCGCCAATTTCCCGCCCACCAATCCGGATGATGGCACTTGGAAGATTACCAAGGCCGACGGCAAAACGCTCACGGCCAAGGGTCTGTTGCGCATCGAGATCGAGGGCGAGCAGGAATATTATCTCCTGCGCCTGTCCGACAAGAGCGACCTGCGCATTCAGGTGCCGTTCATGAACAACCACCGGCTGCGCTTCGACCGCAATGTCGGCAAGGTCGTCACCCTGACCGGCCAATACAATGAGACCGCCGGCAAAAAGGTCGTCGTATCCCTTACGGCTGCAAAGAGCCCCTAGCCGATGATCCCGGCGCGCCAACTTTTCACGGCAGTTATTTTCGCCTGCACCTCACACGCAGTGAAGGCAGTTGATTTCGCGGCCGTGGCTGAAATTTTTGAAAACCGATGTCTGTCGTGCCATGACCTCGAAACCCGCAAAGGTGGGATCGATTTAACGCCGCTGCTCGACCAGGCAAACGCGTCCCACGGCGTACATGCCAAGCTGTGGGTGCGGCTCGAGAAGATGGTGGCGCGCGGCGCGATGCCACCGGAAAATAAAAGGCCGCTGGAGCCCGCGGAAAAGCAGGCGATCCTTGATTGGTTTCACCAGTCGTTCGTTTTGCGCAAGGGCAAGGCGCACATCGGCCCCACGCCGTTGCGGCGGCTGACGCGGTATGAATTTGAAAACACTCTGGAGGAGGTGCTGGCGATTCCGCTCAAGGTGCCGTATCGCGACACCATCACCGGGCGGATTGAGCCCTCGAAGATTGCCACCATTGTGCCCTCGGATATCCCCGGCGAATCCGGCTTTTACAACGACGCGCACCGGCTCGGCAAACTTAAGCTGCCGTTGAAAGAGCTGGCCGACGCGGCGAATCATGCGCTCAAACAGTTCCGCAAAAACCCGCAGGCCATGAAAGCGGTGCTGGGGCAGGCGACCGTTCCCGAAAAGATGGGCGAGACGGAATGCAAACAGCTCATTTTAAAATTCGTTGTGCGCGCCCACCGGGGCAACGACCACCGACTGCAGGAATACGCGACCGGCTACCATCGCCTGTATCAACAGCATCTGCAGACTTCAAAGGACAGCGAAGCCAGCTTGATGCATGTCTTTGAGATGATCCTGATTTCTCCGGAAGTCCTGTACCGGTTTGAACGCAGCAATGCCCAGAACACTCCTTACTCCATCACCGGCTTGGAACTCGCCACGAGGTTGTCCTTTTTCCTCTGGGCCAGTCCGCCCGATGTCGAGTTGTTGAAGCGAGGCCGGGACGGCAGCCTCCTTAAGGATGAGGTGTTGAAAGCGCAGGTGGCGCGCATGCTCAATTCACCCAAGCGCATTGCGTTGTCTGAAAACTTCGCGGGCCAATGGCTCGGCTTCGATGAACTCATTTCCAATAGCGAATACCTGAAGGACGAACGCTGGAACCGCGAGGCGTACGATGAAGTGTTGTTTTTCATCGATGAACTGATTCGCTCAAACCGCAGCGTGCTGGAGCTGGTGCAGAGCGACTGGCTTTACAAGCGGGCCAGCGCGCTCCAGACCAAGGGCCATGGTTACACGACGGCTGATCCCGCCACAATGAACCGACAGCACACGGATATTTTCGCTGCGCGCCAAAGCAAAAGCCGCAACCGAAAGCTGCGATACGATCCGCCGATCCTCGTCAAGCGCCAGGGCGACCGCGAGGGTGGCATCATCACCAGTGCTGCCATCATGCGGGTGACGGCCTCGAAGACGCGCACCAGCCCGATCCGGCGCGGTGTGTGGGTGCTGAACACGCTGATCGGCAAGGCGATGGAAGCGCCCGAGGATGTGCCATCGATCGAAGAAGCCCGCGAGGCGCTGAACATCAAGCGGGATCCGACCGTCGCGGAGCTGTTGAAGCAGCATGTCTCGAAGGCCGTTTGCAATGCCTGCCACAAGGAGATCGATCCGCTCGGGCTTGGACTGGAAAACTTCGCCCAGTTCGGTGATTGGCGCATACAGTATCCTGATAAAGCACCGGTCGTTTCCTCCGGCGTGATGCCCAACGGTAAAGCGTTTCAATCGCCGCGCGAGATGAAGGTACTCTTGCTCGAGTTGTACGGCGACGACATTGCCGAGAATTTCGCCCGCCAACTCTTCGCCTATGCCCTCGGCCGCAAGCTGCAGTCGTACGACCGCATCTCGCTCAATCAAATCGTCAGTGTGGCAAAGAAAGACGGTTACAGGACTAACACGTTCATCGAACAGATCGTGTTGTCGAAACAGTTCCGCTACCGGCAGGACCGTTAAAACAACGCCTCGATGGCGCGGTCTTCGCTGGCGGGGATGGTGAAGCCGTCGGGCGAGAGGCAGCACCAGCAGATTCAAAAATTGATACAGAAGCACAGAGATCATAGTGCTGAGTCGGAGCGTCGAATCTCAGATGAAGCCCATTGAATCCGTTGTGAGAATCAGAATCCCCACTGCTTTATCGCATCGGTAAACCGTTCAGAATGAAGGGTGGAGAAGTGGAGCGGGTGAAGGGAATCGAACCCTCTGCACACTCAAAACTCCAATGGAGAAGCGTCTGAGAGAGTGAAAAATCCACTGTCTCTCCCTTTTCTCAATGAATCTCACACAGTTTCGGTGAGTGGGTTTGTGAGCATTTAGCCTCTCTGCTCAATTCATTCGACTATCTTTTCCCGAATACAATAGAGATTGTTTGCGCCTCGTAGCAGCAACACTCCATTTGATACAGCAGGTGTCGACCAGAATAAGTCGTCCAACTGGTTTTCCGCTAAGATCTTGAACTCTGAGCCTAACTGGATGACAAAAGCCTTACCTGATTCATCAAGAAGAAATACATGCTTATTATCAGCCCACATGCTAGCTGCGATTGACTTGGAACTGGGTAATCGAGATTTGTAGACCCGTTCACCTGTCTTTGTGTTGTAACAGGAGAGAAAACCACGACTACAAACATATAGATGGTCACCGCTAACTACCGGCGAAGCCATACCTGGCCCTCCTCTTTGTATCGCCCAAATTACGCCCTTGGGTAATTTACTGATATCAAGGCTTGATTCTCCTTCGATCTCCGAACCGATAGCGAGGAGAGGTCCTTGGCTCATAGGGCCGCTATTCCCAAGAAAAATTTGCTTTCCATCTGATGCCGGTGATGCAGTAAAAGCCGAACGTACATTAGTGAGTCGCCAATTTGTTTCCCCCGTGCTTGGATCATAGCCAGTGACCGTGCCGGAGCCGCAAATGACAAGATCGGTTCGCTTATTGTTTTTCCAAATAAACGGAGAGGACCAACTGGTCTTTGAGGAACGTTTTCTTTTCCATATTTCCTTGCCTGTGGCAGTATCGAATGCCACGACAAATGAATTTCTAGCATTGTCGCATTGTAGGTACAATTTATTTTCTTGTAATGTGAGCGAACTACCCGTTCCAAATCCATTACCACTTGGAAAGGCTCCCACATTGGCGGCCCAAACTAACTGGCCTTCGAGGTCT
>JAKUOU010000016.1:0-49879 GCA_022451065.1 Pedosphaera sp.
CGTTTTCATTGGGGGCGCATGGTTAGGCAACAGCTAAGATGTCGGCAGTGGCCCACCGACATTGATGCCGTGCTTTAGACAGTAGGCGGCGTTTTTCACATACTTCGTCGCCCAGTTTTTCAGGCCTGCGCGCTCCTCGTCTGTGAGCTTGCGAATTACCCTGGCCGGACTGCCTACTGCCATCGAGCCATCAGCGATTTCCTGACCCTGCTTAACCAAAGTATTGGCCCCTACGATGCACTGGCTGCCGACCACCGCACCATCAAGAATTGTCGCTCCCATCCCGACAAGCGTCTCATCACCGACACGGCAGGCGTGCACCACAGCCGAGTGGCCCACGGTCACATAGTCGCCGATATAACAACCGAAGTCGTCGGCGATGTGCAACACAGCGTTGTCTTGAATATTGGTACCTTCACCGACCACAATCTCATGAATGTCGCCTCGCAGCACTGCATTGTACCAGACGCTCGACTGCTTCCCGAGTGTCACCGCGCCAAACACAACCGCTGATTTGGCGATGTACACCCCCTCGCCGATTGTCGGTTCCTGTTTGAGATATTTTTCGAGTCGTTGATTGATTGAAAGATCAGATTCCATGGCCCGCCCGTAAGCTAAGCTGCATACTCATAGGGGTCAACGGCAGCTTGAGCAGGTGATCCTGGCGGGGATTTGCTGGGTGTCGTTCTGTTTGGTCAAACGGTCGCGGCGTTGGGGGAAGCAGGCCGTGCAGCTTGAGAAGCGTTCCAGATCCCAGAGGTCAGCGAAGACGCGTCCGCGCGCCTGGCCAACACCGTAGTCCATCGTATCCTCCAGTTGGACAAGCGTGGGCTCGATAAATTGCCCGACTGCGGCCAGGCGATCCATCGCGCCGTTGCCGGTGCGGGTGGGGATCAGCGCGGTGACCGTCGCGCCGCAGTCCTGCGAAAAATCAATGGAACGCCTGGCCCACTCGACGGATTCGTCTACCGGGATGAATGGCGGTTGCAGTAGCACGAAGGTGCGCAAGGCTATTTCATGCCGGGTGATGAAGTCTGCGGCATCACGGAACTGCTCGAGAGACACACGCTTGTTGAGTTTTACCAGCGCCTCGGGATGGACAGTCTCTAGGCCAAGTGCGATTTCAAGCTGGCCGTTTAGACGGTCGCGAAAGCGTAGGCAACGATCCCCGATCAGGGCCGGGTGGCTCTCCACGATGACACGGCTGAACTTCGTCAAGCGCGTTGAAATTACGGCCTCTTCATCCTCGGGGATGGCTTGGGCATCAAAGAAACTACCGGCATTATAAAGTTTGATTTGCTGGAGCTTGGTCAGGTCGCTGCATTCGCGTTCCGTTTGGCCAAGCGCGAAATCGATTTGCTCGGAGATCGCGCCTGCGGAGACGGTTTCATCGAGAGTATTCTGCCAGAGATCGCACATCAGGCAGCGCCACGGACATTCCTTGTTGGTAAGAAAAATAGTCAGGCCATCGACAAGGCTGCCGTCGGCAGCGCGCTCCTTTTCCAGCAGCCAAGCGTAGGGGCGGTGTGGGTCAAGAGGATTTTTTGGGCCGCGCTGCCCGATGATCCAGCGGCTGCGTGCTGCGTGCGTTTCCGGATAATCCACGCCGGACTCTGCGAGGGCGTCAGGAATAAAGCTCGAGGAATTTTTTGCGAAGTTGCCCCTCGCGCGCCGGGATGTTTTCGCGGAGCGAACTGACCGAGGTTGCACCGTGCTGGAATCGGCGTTTTCCAAAAACCGGCATGTCGAAACCGAGCGCCGATCTGACGCCCCGAGCGACGATGTCGCCCTTGAGTGCGTACAGCTTGTCGACATCGTAGCCGGTCAACTCGACGAACGGGATGCCTTCGGCCACCTCGACAACATCCGGCCTGGTGAACGGGCTGAAGCCCTTGAAGCCGAAGTGATGACCAGGTGCGTAAGTCCTTGCATACGAACGGCTCAAACCACCGGAGTAGGTGAGCGAATGCTTGATCGTGCCGACGCCCCAGCCTTCCTGATACAGCATCTGGTTGTTGACGACACTGCGGATCGTCAGCTCCGGATTTTCCTCAATAGGATAGTCCTTCAGGTTTTCATCGCCGCCATCGCCGTCGATAAGGTATTTCCAGTCAGGATATTTTTTGCGGATGCCCCGGCAAAGCCCGACGGCCATAGAGGCGGACTCGATGTCGAGGATCTTGTAATCCTCGACGATCTGAATGGTCTCGGCGACATCGATGTCCTCGAGGCAGGATTCGATCGGCTCGAGAAACATTCCCATGTCCAGCTTACCGAGGAAATCCTTGCATTGTTGAAGGTCAGGGCCATCGCCGAAGCTCAACGTGAACGCCTTAAGTCGGCCGAGGTCGAAGCCCAGTTCGCGCATCACCGCGTAAGTGGAGAGAAAGACTGCACCACTGTCGATGCCACCGGAGAAGCAGCAGCCGATCGGTTCCGTTTCAGGGATGCGCTCGAGCCATTTTCGGACTTCGTTTTTCAGCGCGGCTATGTAGTCATGGCCGATCGGGTCGAGATCGGTTGAGTAGTGGTTGCGGCGCGGGTTGAAGAACCGCTCGTACGTCGGGTCAGGATCCGGGCAGCCGACGAGCTGGATCGTGACGAGATAATGTGCCGGAACCATTCGTGTGTAATAGGGATGAAACTGATCCCCAAAACCCTGTTCCTCGAGCCATTGCCGGATGGCATCAATGCGGTGTGCAACGATGAGTGCTGGCCCCTCAATTTGCTTGGCTAAAAAGTAGCGCAGCGGACGGTCGAGCGAGCGGGCCAGCTTAACTGACTTGCCGTCCTTGGCCACCAATGCGAAAGAACCGTCAAAGTCGCGGATGGTTTGCGGTGAGCCGGTGAGCATACGCCGGCGTGCCTCGTCTGGGGAGAGGTTGAGCAGCTCGGTTTGGTTGGGATCGGTCAGGTCAACGACTCGTTCAATGTACTCGTGCATGTCAGAAGAATTAAATTCGTACCATCAAATAAATTGCGTAAAACCGCCCCAATTGTCTGCACTTCGACCTTAAACGTCAACCTAACGAACAAAATTATACTATCACCTCAATGATACCAAATAGGCCAGGAGATCGGCGGCTTCCTGTGGGGCGAGATTTTGTAAGAGGCCGGCCGGCATGGCAGAGACCGGGAGGTCGGTGAAGCGCAGTACACTTTGAGTGGGCATCGTCAATTCCTCGCCGGACAGTAGTCGGAAACGGGTATTCTCCTTTGCCCGCTCAAGCAGGAAACCAGTTTGGATCTCGCCGGATTTCATCTCCAACGAATAGAGGCGGTAGCCTTCGGTGATCGTCTTTGCCGGTTCAAGCAAGCTTTCAAGCAGTTGTTCGCGGTTTAGTCGGCTGCCGACTTGGCTCAAATCAGGGCCGATATTTTTGCCACTACCTTGCACTCGGTGGCAAGAGATGCAGAGAGTGCGGCCGGTTTGCAGGAAAAGATTCCTTCCTTTCACCGTGCTGCCGGCCAGGGTGAGTAACATGGTTGTGTTCGGCTTCGGGCCTAGTTTCTTTATTTGTTCGCTGTCTGGTAGGAATTGCTCAAACAACTCGCGCACTCGGAAGTCGTCATGCCCGGCGGCAACTCGCGAAATCGTGTCGCGTTTTCGGACGACCGCCAGATCAAGAGGATTGTTGCCCAACACCGACTGCTGAAGCATTAATGCACCGCTTGGCTTGGCCAACAACTTGGCCAAGTAACCTTTTTTCTCATCGCCTTTTGCCAAGCCGAACGAGTGAATCTGTTTCTGCTGTGTGCTTACTTGGCCGAGCCGCTCAGGGGACCGGCCGGTTTCGTCAAGTGGCATGTTGGCGATCCAGTCATGGATCAACTTCAGTCCAGCGGTATCGATGCGGCGCGAGCCTAAATGTGGCATTCTGCCGTTGCCCTGCTTGGCCATTCGGTAAAGCAAAACCGACCTGTACGGATCGCCCGGGGCAACCACACGTGCATTTTCAAGATCAAAGTCGCCTTGGGCAGGAGGCAGACCAAGTAACTTTGTTCGCTTGAGCGGCAGATGATAGGAAAGGTCAAATACCGTCGCTCCACCACCTCCTTGATGGTGGCAGTGAGCGCAATTGGCATGTAGGTAAGAGCGGGCACGCTTGGTCAGCGATTCATCAATATCGTCAACACTGGTCAGGTTGGGCCGTTGGGGAGGAGGAAGACTGGCCACAATGCTGAGTTGCTTAAGTTGATCGGCAGTTTCTTCGCCGAGTTGCTCCGGTGTGAAGCCGATGACCGTACCGAAGCGCTGGCCATGGCAGAGTTGGCACTCTGCGCGGCTGGCAAAGTGCCAGCTCAAATTCCGGCGGCCACCTGGAACAAGCGTGTCAGGAATCAGTAGGTCGATGTCGCTACCTTTGCCATCCGACAACTCAGCGTCGGTACCTTCCTTGTTCCAAATAAAACTGTACGCCTGCCAAAAACCATCAACGAGCTGCAACACCTGTGTCTCTAGTCTTCGCGGCTTAGGCTGACTGCTTTCAGGAGAATCGAACACATCCATCGTGATCGTCTTTGCCAAAACGGTTTTATTGGGGAATCTCAACGAACCTTCAAAATTTCCCAGTCGAGAGTCATTGCTTGGGTGCAGATCGATGATTCCGTCACCAGGTACTGCAATGACTCGCGAATAACGGGCGCCGTCCTGCCACGGTTCGGCATTGATTGTATAAGGCATCACGCCGGCTGCGGGAGTGAGACTGGTCAGGTTGGAGTACAAACCGGTCCCACTGAGTTGGGTTGGGAATGGAATGGCTGGAGTGTTCGCTGGATTTGGCACCAGCTTATTGAGCGTGCCCAAGTGGTCGACCACGATTAATTCCTCATCGGGACCAATGCCAAAACAAATGATTTGGTGCGGGGTATTGGCCAGTTCGAGGTGTTCGGTGACCTCTTTGCCGTCGTAGCGCAGCCCCCAGATTCGGCCAGTGGTGTAATCCCCGTAAATATAAGTGCCCTTGAGACCGGACAGCCGGGAACCGTGGTAAACATGGCCACCAGTCATCGATCGGGCTTCCGAGTGGGAGTGCTGCACAACGGGCGAGGTGATGGGGCTTGGCCCGGAATTATCATCAGGGTGGATCGGCTGGCTCCCCTCCATAATGCTCCAGCCGTAGTTGCCTCCGCGCTCTACCTTGAATACCAGTTCCCACAGATCCCAACCGACATCGCCCACCCAAAGGTTGCCAGTTGCTTTGTCGAAGCTCATGCGCCACGGGTTGCGAAACCCATACGCCCAAACTTCCGGTCGTGCTCCTTCGACCCCGACAAACGGATTATCTTTAGGGACATGGTAAGCTAGCCCGGGATCGCGGTGGTCGGTGTCGATGCGCAGAATGGACGCTAAAAGGTCACTGATATCTTGGCCGGTTTTAAGCCCGTCAGGCGGGTACGGGGCCTCGGCATCGCCGGTGGAAATATAGAGCATCCCATCCTTGCCAAAGTTCAGCGAACCACCATTGTGTCCGCCAGACAACCAGGTGATCAACACCTCGCGGGAGCCCGGATCGAAACGGGGAGGGCCATCCTCTTTTGGGATCCGGTACCGAGCCACATGAGTTCCATCCTTGGTTTTCCTTCCCAAAACATAACACAAAAAGACCTCACCTGTTTCGGCAAAATCGGGATGAAACTCTAGCCCATATGCCCGTGATGCCTCTGGAACATTAGCACGAAGGTCATAAACCAAATCTGCCTTTTCAACCAATTCGTCGGGAGGGAAAGAATAAACCAACCCCTCAAGTTCAAGTACGAAAAATCGGTTGAGCACTTCGTTGTAACGGATCTCAACCGGCTGCCGAAACTTGAGGTTTGGGAATGCCCTAGCCGTCACCAGTTGTGGAGCAGGAATCGGCGATGAAGCCATTCGAGACCCATCCCAGGGTACACGCTTTGACGCCTGACATTTCGCTAAAGGCGAAAAAAGTAGACAAATAATCAGCAGGCATGGATTGCAAAGAAAACGCATATGAAGGCGGGAAAGTCTGGCCAATGAGTGGCGATTGGCCAAGTCAGAAACTAACAATCCGGCTTGGGATGTGTCGTGAGATGAAGACTCTATTTTGCCCTAGTGGGAGTGGGCGTGGCCGTGCTCGTGGGAATGGCCGTGTTCCTCCTCCGGCTTGGGGTCGATCTCGGTCACCTTGGCTTTTTCCTCAAGCAAATCGATGACCTTGGCGTTCAAGATTTCCTCCTGAACCTGGTAAATGGTACCGTTTTCCTTGAGTTGCTGGGCCAGTTTCTGCGGCTTGACCTTCTGCTGTGTCGCCATGGCGGCGACTTGCCGGCTAAGTTCCTGATCAGTGACCTTGATGCCTTCCTTTTCGGCTATTTTAGATAGGATGTAGTTGGCTTTAACGCGCACCTCGGCGTCGGCCTTGGCGTTGGCGTAAATCCGGTCCTTGTTTTCATCGATGACCTCCTTGCCAACGCCGCGCTGGTGGTTTTGTTGAACGATGTTATGCACGCCAAGCCGGGTGGCCTCGTTGACGATCGTCTCGGGCAGGTCGCAGTTCACGGCGTCGAGCAGTTTATCCACGCACTGGTTGCGGACCGATTTTTTTAGTGAATACTCGAGCTCGTTTTTGAGGTCGTTCTCCACGCCCTCTCGGAGTTTGTCCATGCTCTCGGCGCCGAAACCTTTGGCGAATTTGTCGTCAAGTTCGGGCAGGGATTTTTCCTTCACCTGCACAATCTCGATCTCGTACCTGGCCTCTTTGCCGACGAGTTCCTCGTAGATGAAATCGTTGGGGATGGTGACGGTAACTGTTTTTTTGTCATCCTTGCCGGAACCAATGAGGGCCTCGACAATGCCCGGGATCAGCGGGTTATGTTTGGCATTCAGCCAGTAGTTTTTTTGCTCAGTGAGCCCGCGGGCAACCTTGACGAGGTCGGTGATCGGCTTGTCATCAATGGTGCCGGTGAAGTTGACCACGATGAAATCATCCTCGCCGGCGGGGCGATCCACATCGGTGTAGCTGACCCGCTGCTCACGCAGGGTGTCCAGCGCCTTGTCGATGTCTGCACCGGTGACGGTGCGACGTTCCTTATCAACTTCAAGGCCGTTGTACTCCGGTAGCTCGAAGGCGGGGGTGACCTCGAGCGTGGCGAGGTACTGGAACGGTTTGCCGTGGCCGAACTGCAGCTCCTCGACTTCCGGCATGATCACCGGCCGGAGCCCATTTTCCTTGAGGGCTTTGGAATAGCTGTCGGACATGAGGGTACGCTTGGCCTCCTCGCCTATTTTGTCGCCGTAGGAGCGCATGACGTTGGCCAGGGGCGCCTTTCCGGGCCGGAAACCGGGCAGGTGGGCATGCCGCCGGAAGTCCTTTGCCACGCTGTCAAACTTGGCGTTTACCGTCTCGGCATCGATCTCAATGCGGAGTTGTTTCTTGCACGGGGACAGGTCTGTAATGGTTACTTCCACGGGAGTCTTTCGTTAAAACTGGGGATTCGGGCCACCGGAAATCGGCTTGGCCAGAGCGGCGTAAGTGTAGGTTTGCCCCTGGGTCGCGTCAAGCCTGTCGCTTGGCCAAGCGCTCGACATTGAACGGGTGCATCGCAATACTCGCTGCCCATGAGAAACCCATCATCCGCTCTCTCCCGTCGGAGTTTTATCGGGACCACCGCAGCGCTTGGCACCATGGCGGCCACTACCGGCGTCCCGCGCTTGGCCGGGGCGGCCGCGCCGTCGGCCAAGCGCATCAAGCTCGGCATCTCGTCCTATTCCTACTGGCACTTCCGAGATCCAAAGGTGTCTATCGAGGCGGTGATCGACAAGACAGCCCGGCTCGGTGTCGAGGGGGTGGATATCCTCCACCGGCAGATGGACTCGGAGGACAACGGTTATCTGCAGAAACTCAAGCGACACGCATTTACCAACGGTGTCGATTTGATCTGCCTGTCGATCCACCAGGATTTCGTTGATCCCGACCCCGCCGTGCGCAACAAACACATCGAGCACACGAAGAAATGCATCGACCTGGCCTACCGCATGGGAATCCCGTGCATCCGGCTCAACTCCGGCCGCTGGGGCACGGTGAAATCGTTCAACGAGCTGATGGAGCTGCGTGGTAAGGAGCCGCTACTGCCTGGCTACACGCTGGACGACGGCTTCAAGTGGTGCATCGACTCCATCGAAAAATGCCTGCCAAAGGCGGCCGAGTGTGGCGTGATGTTGGCGCTGGAAAACCACTGGGGACTCACCCGCACGCCGGAGGGGCTGCTACGTATCGTCAACGCCATCGACTCGCCGTGGCTGGGCCTGCTGATGGACACCGGCAATTTCCTAGAGGATCCTTATACCAAGCTGGAAAAGGTCGCGCCCAAGGCGGATTTCGTCCAAGCCAAGACCTACTACGGAGGCGGCGAGTGGTACACGCTGGATCTGGATTACGAGCGCGTGGCCCGGATCCTGCGCAGCGTAAACTACACCGGCTACGTGTCGCTGGAGTTCGAGGGAAAAGCACCGGCAGATGAAGGTGTGGCCAAAAGCATTGAGCTATTCCGGCGGGTGTTTAGTTGAGTCAGCCATAGAACTATGGAAATGTTTTCTCGGTTTACTCAAGGGCTATTGGCTGGTAACACTCCGGCCCCGTTTGAATATCTCAATGGATTAAGCGTCTGTCTTGCTGCAAGGCGGACGGGACCATAACTAAATATTTCTGGCGGTTTTAAACCAAAATTACACTTTTGAAATAATGAACATACTAATCAATAACGCTAAAAAAATTCGGCTGTTCAGCTTGGCTGCCGCGGTCTGTCTTGGCACTGCAACCTCCGGCATGGCACTGGAGTTCAACAAGGGTGATCATGTTGTACTCATCGGAAACGCACTCGCCGAGCGCATGCAACATCACGGCTGGCTAGAAAGCTATATTCAGGCCACTACGGCCGACAAGGAACTGGTGTTCCGCAACCATGGCTTCGGCGGCGACAAGGTGAACAATCGACCACGCAACAACGGTTTCCCGAGCGCCGATGCGTACCTCGAGATTTCCAAGGCCGACGTTATCCTGGCGTTCTGGGGTTACAACGAGTCCTTTGACAACAGCCCGGACGCCTACCGTGCCGACTTGGCCAAGTGGATTGATGAAACCAAGGGCAAGAAATACAACGGAAAGGGCGCCCCGCGCATCGTGCTCCTCTCGCCGATTGCCCACGAGAATCTTGGCCAACCCAACCTCCCAGACGGCTCCGCCAACAACGAGCGCCTGGCCAAATACACAGACGCCACCCGCCAGGTAGCCAATGAAAAGGGAGTTGAATTTATTGATTTATTCAACCTTTCACAAGATCTCTACAAGCGCAGTAAATTGCCGCTGACGATCAATGGCATCCACCTAACTAGCAGAGGCAACAATCAACTTGCACGGGGCATCCACAAAAACCTGTTCGGAAAATCACCGAGAGCAAGCGGACGCAAGCTGGCTAGGATTCGGGGTGCCGTGCTCGACAAGAACTGGCACTGGTACAACCGTTATCGCGCTACTGACGGCAATGATGTCTGGGGAGGCCGATCCGGTTTGTCATTCGTCAACAAGCAGACCAACCGCGTGGTATTACAGCATGAGTTGAAAATGATCGACGTAATGACCGCCAACCGCGACAAGGTTGTTCATGCTGCTGCCAACGGCAAAACCATCAAGGCCGATGACAGCAATGTACCGGCACCAGTCAAGGTCATTTCCAACGTGGGTGGCGGTTCGGCGAGCAGCAATGCGAATAAGGAGGGTTCGGTGAAATATGACAAGCCGGAGGAAACGCTGGCCAAGCTTAAGCTCGCGCCGAACATGAAAGCCAATCTCTTTGCCTCCGAGGAGATGTTCGACAACATGATCAATCCGGTGCAGATGGGAGTCGACACCAAGGGACGTCTCTGGGCCGCCGTCTGGCCGACCTATCCCAAGTGGGAGCCGATCAAGAACGGAGCCAACAAGCAGATGCAGGATTCACTCGTTATTTTGCCGGACAAGAATCGCGACGGTGTGGCCGACAAGATGATTACCTTCGCGCGCGTGCACAATCCTACCGGCTTCGAGTTCTGGAATGGGGGCGTCATCGTCGCCAGTTGTCCTGACCTGATTTACCTCAAGGACACTGACGGAGACGATAAGGCAGACGTGAAGGAACGGCTGCTGCACGGCCTCGACTCGGCCGACACGCACCATGCGGCCAACAATATCGTATACGGCCCAGGCGGCTACATTTACTACCAGCGCGGTGTGTTCCACGTCAGCAACGTGGAAACCCCTTGGCAAGGGCCGCAGCGCGATACCGCCTCGGCGATGTACCGCTTCAATCCGAGAACATTCAGGTTCTCCTATCACGCCAACAACAGTCCAAACCCGCATGGCATCAGCTTCGATTACTGGGGCTACCATTTCGCAACGGACGGTACCGGTGGCCGGGCCTACCAGGTTCGCCCCGATGGCAAAGGGAAATTCAAGATGCAGGAACTGCTGAAAAAAACCGTTCGCCCGGTCTGCTCCAGCGGTATTCTCTCTAGCGAACATTTCCCGGAGGAAAACAATGGTAATTTCCTGATTTGCAATGCAATCGGTTTTCTTGGGATCAAGCAGTACACGCTTGAATACGATGATGAGGGGGATGTCTGGGGCACCGAGACCAAGGATTTACTCGTTTCAGGCGATCGTAACATGAGACCAACCGACTTCGAGATTGGTGACGACGGCGCACTCTATGTTTCCGACTGGCAAAATGTCATTGTTGGCCACATGCAGCACAACGTCCGAGACCCAAACCGCAACAAGACCCATGGCCGTATTTACCGCGTGACCTACGAGGGACGACCACTATCCAAACACGTGAAGGTTGATGGCCAATCAATCAACAAATTGCTCGACCTGCTCAAGCACCCGATCAACGGCATCCGGCAGCGCGCTCGTGTAGAGTTAAGTGAACACCCGAGTGACAAGGTGCTGGCCGCCACGGACAAGTGGCTCAAGCAATTTGATCCCAAGGCCAAGGAAGATGCCCATCACTTACTTGAGGCGCTATGGGTCTACCAGCGCAACGACACAAAAAATGAAGCGTTGTTGGATCAAATGCTGAACTCACCCGAGGAACACGCCCGTATTTCGGCCCAGACCGTTAAGCAGTTCTGGGATAAAAATCTCTAGATCCAGCGGATGAGTTTTTCCCTGAGAAAGACGATCGGCTTATTTGCCCTTTTGTTCTTGGTGACGGCATGGCCAAGTGCGGAAAATGAGGCGCAATTGATTGCGCCAGGGGCCGAACCGGTCAAGCTGGCCGGTGGCTTCAAGTTCACCGAGGGACCGGCCGTGGCGGTCAACGGGGATGTGTATTTCACCGACATCCCGAACAGCCGCATCCATAAATGGTCGGTCGCCGACAGGAAACTCTCGACGTTTGCCGAGGATACCAAGGGGGCCAACGGCCTTTTCTTCGCTGAAGACGGTAGCCTGTACGCTTGCCAAACCCAGGCCAAGAGGGTCGTTGCCTATACAGCCGATGGCTCGGACAGCAGTTCCTTGGCCAAGCGCTATGACGGTAAGAAATTCAACAAGCCAAATGACCTGTGGATTGATGCCAAGGGCGGCGTTTATTTCTCCGACCCCAACTACGGTAACCAGGAACACACTCAGGACGGCGAACATGTCTATTATATAAGGCCTGGTGATGGAGAGGTGATCCGAGTGGCCGACGGCTTCAAGAGGCCCAATGGACTCGTCGGAACACCGGACGGTTCTACACTTTACATAGCCGATCACGGAGACAAAAAAACCTATCACTATGCTGTTAAGGATGATGGGACGCTCAAGGATAAAAAACTGTTTTGTAAAAGCGGTTCAGATGGGATGACCCTCGATCAAAACAGCAACGTCTATCTTACCTCTGGCAGCGTAAAGGTGTTTAGTCCGGAAGGCGATCAGGTTGCAGACCTTAAATTTCCGGAGAGTCCCTCCAACGTCATTTTTGGTGGCAAGGATTTGAAGACGCTCTATGTCACGGCACGCACCGGGTTCTACTCACTCGGGATGGCAGTGAGTGGCGCCAAGCGAGAAAAGGCATTTCGTATCACTATCAGCACCGTGCAGGACAAGATGCTTTACGACAAAAAAGAGTTCAGCGTAGAGACCGGCAAGCGGGTGCAGTTGACCTTCGTGAACAACGACTTCCCGCCGCACAACCTGTTGATCGTCAAGCCGGGCACGGCCGATGAGGTGGCCAACCTCGCAATCCTGCTTGGTAACGATGGTTTCAAGAAGCAGTGGCGTCCAGACACACCGAAGATTTTGTGGGGATCGACGATGATCGACTACGAACAGAAATCGGTCATCAACTTCACCGCGCCGGAACCGGGGGACTACCCGTACGTCTGTACATTCCCCGGCCACGCGCTACTGATGCGCGGCATGATGCACGTCCTGCCCAAGGGCGGTGCGAAGAAGAAGTAGCGCTTGGCCAAGCGCCTTTACTCCACCACGACGGCCGTGCCGTAGGCCATCATCTCAGCGGCACCCTTCATGATCACGGAGGTTTGAAACTGCAGGCCAATAATGGCGTTGGCACCCAGTTCTTCAGCCTGATCGGTCATGCGGTCGATCGCTTGTTCACGGCTTTCGGCAAGCAACTTGGCGTACTCGGTGACTTCACCGCCGACGATGCTCCGGAGGCCTGCCATGATGTCTTTGCCTACATGGCGGGCACGGATGGTATTACCACGAACAAGGCCGATCGTACGCACGACGTTTTTCTCTGGAACAGTGGGCGTTGTGACAACTATCATTTTATTAGTCTCGCTCATATTTAAATTTGGACATCCCTGTATTTGTCGGTCTTGGCGGCTTTAAGGCGCTGGAAGAGCACCGTAAAAAACAAAATACCAATTCCGATGATCATTGTTGGCACGCCGAAGCGAATAAACAACGGCACCTTATCCTCCGGATCCCCGGTGCGGGCAAATTCCGCATCAGTGATCAGTTCCTGGCATAACCAAAAGGCTCCGACACCGTAAACAAGGATCAAGCCGACAATGGCCAGGAATTGACCAATATTGGATCCCGTTTCCACTAGTTTTTTTTCACTCACAATATCTGGTCTTTGAGTTGGTTAAACGTCTTCCACCACGACTGCTGTCCCAAAGGCCATCATTTCTGCAGCCCCTTCCATCACGACCGAGGTCTGAAATTGCAAGCCAATGACAGCGTTGGCTCCAAGCTCATCGGCCTGTGCCAACATTCGATCGAGAGCCTGTTCTCGGCTTTCAGCCAATAATTTTCCATACTCATTCACCTCACCCCCAACGAGATTTCGCAGTCCAGCCATGATATCCCGTCCAAGATGTCGGGCACGAATGGTATTACCCCGGACCAGTCCGATCGTACGCACCACTTTTTTACCGGCGATTTGCGGCGATGTCGTCACCATGATCGGCTTTGAAGGCGTCGGAATCTCCTCCGGCTTCGGTTTCGTAAACACAGCGTAAAGGATGCCGAAAACGAACAACGCCGGACAACTAAAGCAGCACAAAAGCCCAAACCAAATGTCTTCATTTTTTTCCGCGCCGATACTGTCAAGGTATTCGCCGACTTCCCGCTTGGCCTTTCGGGCATCACTGTCGAACTCATCGGATTCCATTCGCGCATAGGCAGCATCCAATGGGGTGCTCCCATCGTTGTTGCGTGCATTCATGCCCGCGCCTTTTTCAACAAGCCATTTTACCGTTTCGAGCTGACCAAAATAGGCAGCGTGATGAAGTGGAGTGGACTTATGCTTTTCATCCCGAACTTCGATATCAATCCCGGCATCTATATGTTGCTGAAGTGCCGTCAGATCACCTTTGCGGGCCGCCGTCCAGATGTCGTCCCCTGGAGTGGCAGGTTTGGAGTCGGGTTCCTGTGCCACGATGATTGTGGCGCAGAACAGGCCGGCAATTAGTGCTTTGAGTGGATGTTTCATCAAATTTGGACGTCCTTATACTTGTCGGTCTTATGCGCTTTTATGCGTTGTAGCACCACGGTAAAGACCATCAATCCGAGACCGCCTATAATGGAAGGTAGTCCGATCTTGAGCCATAACGGGGCTTCCGGGTCTTTGATCACACCGGCGACCATAAGGAACGCCCCGGTTCCGTAAAGAAGGATTAAAGGGACAATGAACATGAGTTGCCCAACGTTTGCCCAAGTATTTGTTGTTAGGTATTTATTCACGTTCATTTTCTCTTTTTTAGTCAGTTTATCGAAGGGAATGTTGCCCACACCTTCCCGGAATTTCTTCATTTCCTGGTGGACTTCGGTGCATTGTCTGCAATCTTCTAGGATCAAACCCACACGCTGCCGGTCGGACTGGGTCAGTTCCCCATCGAGGTAGCCGGAAATTAAAAGCTCGGTTTCTTGGCAGTCGTGTTTCATTGCAGATATTTCTTCATGCGGTTTCTTAGTTCATTTCGAGCCCGGTGCAGGCGGCTCATTACCGTGCCGGCAGGCATGGCCAGTACCTCGGCGATTTCGGCGTAGCTCAAGTCCTGATGATCCCGAAGCAGGATGATTTCCTGTTGATCCTGCGGCATGGAATTCAACTCCCGTTTTAGCAGTACCGTCAGTTCATTTAGCTCGGTTGCAACGTCGGGTTTTTTATTGTTGTCTGGTTGATCGGCCAAGGCCTCCACGTCGTGTGGCTTTCGTCGGCGTAGAACATCCAACGATCCGTTTCGCACAACCCTCAAAAACCAGGATCGGTGCGTTCCAAGCTTTCCGTTGAACTGGCCGCCATGCACGAGCTTTCGCAGAGAATCCTGCACCACATCCATGGCATCTTCACGATGCTTGAGCAACTGCATGGCTACACCAAAGCCCTGATAGGAGAGCGACTCCAGGTCAGTATCCTGAAGCTTTAGGTTTTGTCTGAGCCTTAAACCTGTCACTCATATATGATTACGCGCAGTCCCGGGTTTTATTCCCACTAAATACAACTGGCTCACGTCAAAGCTATGTTGCGAGCGATTGTCCCGAGTGGTGATAGCCATGATTCTTGCCGCATGGATTGCAGCTTTCAAGGCTTAATCGGTTTGGTACGTTCGCCGGATAAATGGTTTCTCGACGATGAAGTAGAATCCGTAAATCCCTATGTGACAAGCCAGTGCAAACGACAGGCCTACAAGGGATCCCGTAATCAAAGCTGGGCCATAGGCATGGAAATTTCCGACGCCGTACATTGGATTGGAAAGCCACCTGTAAGGGCCACGCGCGGTATACTCGCCGTGAGATTTTTCTAAAAACAAATCCCGAAAATAATAAGTATTTATGCCAACAATCCAGGTTGCCCAAAACTTGATTCCAAGACCGACCGCGGTGAGCAGGACAAACAGGCTCCATTTCAGGGCCGGTGGCAGTGGAATTGTCGCGCCGGCATGTAGGGCTGCTGCCGCAACACCTAAGCCGATGTTGAAAAACATCAGGCCGCAAATCATGTCGTACAATTTTGTGGCATTATTTTCACCAAACTTTTCGAGCATAACCCGCTTGATTCGTGTGCCGAGAATAAGGCTGATGCCGAGGTAGTAAAAAACCCAGGAGCCGATGGCGAACTCAATATGCCAGCCGGACTGCTCTGCTTCGTAAGCCAGCCAGACGCTAACGCCGAGTAACGGAACCCAAGCGACCAGAAAACGACCCGCATCCAGCCGGAGTCCCGTCATCGCAAGGGCAACGTCAGTCGCCTTCCACAAGGTTTTGAAAAGGTTCATGGGCAAATCCCAGCCCGATATTGTGCTGGCGGAGGGATGCTGAAAAACAGCGCGTTGCAGCATAGCGCCACCGGGTACTTGATGCAATGCCTCACCCCAAGCTGTTGGCGTTATGCCGGGTTTTCTTTCCGTTGAGCATTGTGCCGATCCACGTGTAGCGAACGGCGTACTCGTAGATCACCAGCAGCGCCACCGTGCTGACTGTGCAGATACCGAGGAGTTTGACCGCGCTAGCCAAGGGCCAGTCGCTCACCCAGATTTGTAGCAACATGATCGGCGGCAGATGCATCACGTACAGCCAATATGACGAGTCGGAGATGTAGCGGATGCGTCGGTTTCCGCCGGAGAAAAACCGCCGGAATAATCCAATGAGCCCGAATATTATCAGCCAAGCGTAGAGCACGGTGAATAGTGAGCAGAGCAGGTTGTTATACAACAGGTGGGACAATTCGTTAGACTCACCAGTGACGAAAAGACTGCCGCGAAGCTCATACCAATGTCGCGCAAGCAGTAGTGTCGGGATGGCGAGCAGCAGGTACACCGGCCAACGGCGACCGATATTTTTCTCGAACGCCTTCTGCCCGTGGCACAGCGCGCCGAAGCCAAAGAAGACTGCGTAGTACGCCAGCATCGGCGGCCAAGGGATGGGGCTTGCGGCGGTGTCCGGACCGAAGTCGGTCACCATGAAAAACTGCGGGACAAAGGTCAGCGGCACGAGCCAGAGAAGGCGTAGCGGCGAGGCGATGATCCACGCCGGCACCGGCTTCCAGTTCAGTTTGCGAGCGACCCAGGTCACCGCGGCGAAACCGGCTACCAGTAACACGAGGTAATAAAGAAACCACAGGTGCTGAAAGATGGGGATGATCGCGAGCAGCCAGTTAATGACTAGCACAATGGCGGTGGCCTGTGCCCAGCCGGGCAGTTGATCGACAATCGGTTTGAAGCCTGGAACCAGCGGGTATAGCCAAGCCATCGGCTCTTCCGCGCCGGTTTCGCTAGGGAGTGCGCCCCTGGCTTTCAACATCCGGGCGATCTCGCTGCGACCGGCAACCATTTTTTCCTCTTGCACTGGAATCTGGAGCAACCCAGCGATGAACCAGGTGGTTCCGTCATCCATTTCCGTCACGGAGAGCGGCGTATCACCGTTGTTGCTGACGGCGTTGATGTTGGCTCCATTTTCGACCAACAGACTGGCCACCGCCGATTCTCCCATGAATGCGGCGCAATGGAGAGCGGTGGTGCCGTCGTAGTCAGTGGCGAGAACATTCGCGCCGCCGTCGATGAGTGCCGCGGCCGCTTCCGCTTGGCCTAGCAGTGATGCCCACGAGAGGGGAGTGAGCCCGGCGGCGTCCAGCTGGCTGGCATCGGCACCCTTGGCCAAGTGCCGGTTGATGGCCTCGACATCGCCCAACTTGGCTGCCGCCCAGAGGGTCGCGTTGCTGCCGCGATTGGCGTTGATGGCATAAATTCCAATCCCGATGATGGTCGGGCTCAGGATGATCGTGAAGATGAGCAGCGGCAGCAGGATGCGCTTGGCCCGATGCTTGATCAGGCCGCGCAGGCCGCGCTGCCGGAACATCATTGCCGTGAAAAAACCGCTGACTAAAAAGAAGAGCTGCAACCGGAAGCCGTGTATGGCGTTTAGCGCAAACAGGTAGCCGTTGTGCTGGTTGACATCCTGTGCGGGCCAGACCGGCAGCGGCAACGGTACGAACGACATGAAACCGTGCAGCCCAATCCCAAGCAGCATGGCAAACGCCCGCAGGGCATCCAGATCGTGGTATCGTTTGCTGGCCGGGTAGTAGGGGAGGCTATTCTTCACTCTGTGGTGCCACAGTAGAGAGAGAAAAAAGTTGTTCGTAGGCCTGAGCGAGTACGGCGTAAAACCAAGGCCCAGCAAAAATGAGGCCCAATCCACAGGGGATCAAGGAAATCCCTACCACCAAGCTGCCGATAATTATTAGTTTCAAAATCGGGAAGAAGTTTCGTTTTGAGACTTGGAACCCAAGACCAAAGGCTTCACCCAAACCGAGCTTCTTGTCGGCGAGCAGGGGCAGCGGGAAAAAAATTAGGGCATAGCTGACAAGGGAGAGTAAAAACATTAATAGAAATCCTAAAATGGTCAGAGGGTGCAGCAGGCCAGCCCCCAAGGCCTTCAACACAGCTTCCTCATTTTGCCACTGTATATTTCTAAAATCGACTTCCATTACAAAGCCGCCAATCATCAGGGCGAACCCTGGAAGTATAATCAAAGTCACAATTAAGGTTTGAACCAAAGTCAAAAGAAAAAGCCCGCCGAAGGATTCGAACCCCTTAAAGAGATCGTTCATTGAAGCTGCCCCGGTTCGGATTAGGTTTAGGATTAGAATAAAAAACCCGCCCAACAATGGCCCCTGCAAAGTTATTTGCACACATGACCCAACAAAGGGAACGCTTGCTGTGGCCACTATTAGCAACATGAAAAGCAGGAAACCGCCGATCAGGGTGCCCATGTGCGCCTTGAAGAGTTCACCTCCCTGTGAAAAAGCCAGCCCAACGTCCAGCCGCCGGTTGCCAGCCAGGATGGCTTCCCTGTATTCTGCAAAGTTTTCGATGGATTGACTGCCCAGCAGTTGACCCAGTGGCTGCCAGGCTTCTGTTCCCGTTTCTCTGATCTGGGTCTGCGCATTGGCGCGGCCATTTGAAAGATTGTCCTGCAACTGCTGAATGGTGAACGGTCCGTATTGTTCACCGTCGCCGCCAATCATTTCATATGTTTTATCACTCATACATTTTTCCTATTGCAGTAACTCTTATGATTATTTCAGTGTAAATATGGGGTGGGAATATGGCAAACGGCCATTGTCCTTCAAAGTTTTAGCTGATTAAAAAATAGAAGCCCTGGTCAACGAAAGTCCTCGCCGCTGCGTCCGCCATTCTCCTTCAGCAAATCGACGATCTTGGGGCGACCTGCCTTGGCACTATCAAGGTCCACCTCCATTTGCAGAATTCCACCAACAATCTGCATAAGGCCCTGTATTTCATCCCACCCATGGGATGCGCTATCCAGTGGGGTTTCTCCATCGCGGTTGGCTATATTTAAATTTGCCTTGTTCTTTATAAACAGCTCCACAATTTCTGCTTGGCCGAAAAAAGCAGCTGCATGCAGGGGCGTTGCTCCATCTGTGTTTTTGCCGTTTACCTTTGCTCCCTTCTTGATGAGCAATTGCGCAGCTTCCGTTTGGCCTGCCATTGCAGCCCAAGCCAGTGGCGTGATGCCTTTATCGTCGTGACCGTTCACGTCCGCGTCCTTGGCCAAGGCCTCCTGCAACTTGGCCAAGTCGCCGTTTTTTGCGGCGTCCCAAAGGCCGCCAAGGCCGCCAGCTAATTCACTGCCAGCCTTGCCGCCGTTCTCCTTCAGCAAGGCGACGACCTTGGGCCGACCGTCACGCACTTTGTTGACATCGGTCTTGACCTGGACGATGGCAGAAATGAACTCCACGATTCCTTGCATCTCCTCGCTCCACTCGGCGGCCCCGGAGTCAATAGGAGTCTCTCCCTTGTTGTTCCGCGCGTTCACCTTGGCCCCAGCCTCGACAAGCAGTTTTGCGGCGCCCTCTTGACCAAGGAAAGCGGCCCCGTGAAGCGGGGCGCTCCCATCATTGCCAGAAAGGTTCACGTCAGCATCCTTCTCAATGAGAAACTCCACCGCTTTGGTGTGTCCGGCCAGGGTCGCTAGACTAAGCGCTGTGCCGCCGCCTTCATCCTTGGCATTGACATCCATACCCTTGGCCAAGTGTTCCTTGAGCATGGATATATTACCGGTCCTGGCTGCGTCCCAAAGTGAAGTGGTCTTGGCAGTGGATTTGGCATCTTCATTCTCTTCCATATCCTTGTCGTCATCTTTTCTCCTGTCTCGCCCCCATTCACCCCCGATCACGGGTGGTGGCTCCGGGGCAGCGCTCCATAGCGGCATGTCGTCGCCGGAGATTTCCCGTTCGACATCAGCGCGGCGATTGCGGATGAAGCGACGAATTTTTTCGTAATCGACCTTGCGCCGCTGTTCACGGGAGAGATGCGGATCGACCATGGCTTCGACCCGCTCAGTCTCGGCCAGGAGTTTGTCCTCGTCCCAATGCGTGACCATGAGTTTCTTCATGTTAGCGGCATACTTTTTTCGGACGGCCGGGATTTGATACAGTTTGTGGGCAACAAGGCCCACCGTGCGAACGGAGCGGGGCGAGCGGCGATCGACCCCGAGCGGGCTGTATTTCTCAAACATGCTGTCGGCGCCCCACGGCAGGAAATGGAACTTGTCGGTTTCGGGGTTGAGATAGACAAAGAAATTGTTTCGGTTTCCGGAGTAGCCGTCCCAAAAACTGAGCAGACCTTCCACAGTCCAAAAGGTGTAAAACGATTCCTCGTCTATGAGTTTCCATATCTCCTTCTCCAAGTCGTAATCATTGGTCTGTAACTCGGCGACGAAAAGCAGGTCGGAGCTTCGTTCGCTGTTGTTCATGCCGTGAATCGCCAAAATATTCTCTCCCTTGCGAAGCTTGTCCTTGTGGTCTGAAATATCATATGCCGAAAACTGCATGGATGCCTGGTCGTTGCCGCTTCCGGTCGCCACAGAATCCCACTCGGCAATTTCCGGTGCATTTAAATGAGCCACCTCGTGGCCGTTGATGTAGGCAACAAAACCGTCGTCGCACTTCATTCGCAGCAAAAGGGAGGCCGCAGACTTTATTTTTTCCAGGTCATCGATCTCGAACGGGAACCGCAGGTAGAGCGAGGTGGCTTTTCCGTACATTTGATCCTCGAAATCAAAGCCATTGCTGATAAGTGGCCCGTAGCCCTCCTCGCGCTCGTAGCCCGCTCCGTTTTTGCCGGTGGTCCAGGCGGAGTCATCAAAGTCCGGCTTGAACCACTCACCGTCGTGTTCGCCACTGGTCGGGACCAAGGCGCGACCGGCTGCCTTGCCACCAAAAAACACATCACCGTCTTTGCCCTTGAGAGCGTCGATGACCTTGACGATGTGATCGCGGCCGGGCTTGTCCTTGCCGAACTTTTTCTCGAAGCTGCCCTCCCAGTTCTCGTGAAAGTCCACGACTGTCCCCTCGTACAGGGTCCCTTTGCTGTTCCCGAAGCCACGCTTGGCCAACTGCTTTTTCACGCTCTCAACATGCGCATAGACCCCCAGGTTTTTGCCGTTGACGGTGACTTTGGCCAGGGCGCACCGGGGCGCGGGTGAGCCGGCGGCGTTGAACAGGTTGTAGCCCATGAACTGGCTCATCTGGCTGTTGTCCTGCTGGTTGTTGTTGAACGTCAGCAAGGCCAGCCCCTCGATGGCGCTTTCCTTGTCGATGTGGTTCAGCTTGATCTTGATCGAGGGTCGAGAACTGCTCTGTGAGCCAATGAACCCCTTCTTGCGGATGCCCACGCGAGGGAAGCTCACCCCATCAATCGTCACCCCGGCTTCCACGTAGCTGTACGGGGAGTCGACCTCCTCAAATTGTCGCTTTGGTTGCAGGGCCTCGAAGAAATTGCGCGACTGATAGCGGAGCTTGTCCCAGTCATCGTCGGCAACCTTGATGTTGACCTCGAGCACTCGATCTCTCGGGAAAATGTCGTCGAGCTTCAACGTCTTCAAGCTGCCGCCAATGCTTGTAGCGGGCGCTTCCGCTGAAGTCTTTGGGTTGCTTTGGGGTTCCGCTTGCGGGGCCGGAGCCTCCGAACCTCCGCACCCTACAAGGAGTGCAGTTGCGACCGGTATAATGAATCTATGTTTCATAAATCTGGTATAATAATACGCTCACCCAAGGGAATTATTCCCCAATAGCGGTGCCTAAAGAGGCAGGATACTGTTTTATAGGGAAAACTCCCAACTTTGGTTACATTCGTACAGCGCCTCACTTCCATATCAGCGCAGTATCTCGACAATTTCGGGCCGTGTTTCCTGGATGCGTTCGTAGTCCAATGGAGCCCCAAGCGGTTTAAATATAATACCATCAAGAAACTCATAAATCCCCTTGGCTACCGCCCATGGGAGTTCGACGCCTTCAAGCGGCGTACTGCCACTATTGTTTCTTGCGTTCTTGTCAGCTCCTTTGTCCACCAATGCCTGAACGATATCTGGGTAACATAAGAAAGAAGCTGAGTGAAGTGGCGTGTTCCCATCCTTGTTTCTCGCGTCCAGATCAGCTCCCCCTTCGATTAGGGCTATGGCTACATCAGTTTTGCCAAACGCTGCGGCCATTGCCAATGCAGTGTCTTTATTGCCCTCGGGATTCGGATCTTTTAAATTTAAATCAGTTCCCGCAGCGATGTGCTGTTTGACCGCATCGAGATCACCTTCTAAGGCAGCCTCAAAGAGGGAAATATCGGGGGCTTTTACTCCGCATCCCACAAGGAGTGCGGCTGTTACGATTGGTATAATGTATTGTTTCATGAAAACAGTTGGGCAATAGGCTTGCCGTCGCGAACGAGGTTAATCGGGCGGCCGATGTTGGTTTCGAATTCGTGTTTTGAGTTTATGCCTATGTTTTGAAAGAAGGACGCCGCCAGATCATCCGGTGAATATCCCTTTCCGATCGGTGCCCCGGCGCGGTCATCGGTTTCACCAATCACCTGACCTCCTTCGACATCGCCTCCTGCCATCAGTGCAAACATGGCTCGCGCCCAGTGGTCGCGGCCGCCCTGGGCGTTGATTTTTGGTGTCCGGCCAAATTCGCCGGCAACCATGATGGCAGTGGAACGAAAAAGGCCCCGCTCCTTCAGCCGGTCGATCAATGAAGCCAGTCCTTTGTCAAAAGGCGGCAGGAGGGCGCTGAGCTTGGAAAAATTATCCAAGTGGGTATCGAAATCAAACTCTGCTGGACGCAACCGAACAGTGACAAAGTGTACACCGGCTTCAATCAGTCGCGAAGCCAGCAGCAGGCTTTGCCCGAACTCGTGCCTGCCGAACCGCGTGGATTCGGATGTTTTTTCCAGAGAAAGGTCAAACGCTTTTCGGGTGGTTGGCGAGCTGATGATGTCGTGCGCCTGTTCGCCGAAACGGTCAAGGCCACGAACTTGTTCGTCGAGATTTTCGTAACCTCGAAATGCGGTGTCGAGATCGTCGAGAAGCTTTTTTTGTGAATTGTATTTTTCGACGGTCAGACCGTCCTCGAGGGAAATGCCACGGACGCTGTAGGGAATGCCAAATGTTGGCTTGTTGGCCGTGAGTGCACTGAATTCGTTGCCCAGATAGCCAGGGCCCACAAACGATTCATCGATTGAAACATAGGACGGAAGATCACGCGCGGACGGATGCACCTTGCTCACAACGGCACCGTATTCAGGGTAGCTTAAGGTTTGGGACGGGCGATTCCCGGTCAGCATATATTTTTTCCCAATACCATGATCGGCCAGGGTGTGGGAAAGACCACGGATGATGGCGTAGTCCTTCATGCGCTTGGCTAATTCAGGAAGGTGCTCACAAATTTGAATGCCGGGAACGGATGTCGATATTGGCTTAAACTCACCGCGATATTCAGCCGGCGCATCCGGCTTGAGATCAAAGGTGTCCTGATGAGAAGGCCCACCCTCGAGAAAAATAAAAATACCGGACCGTTTTTGCGATGGCTCCTTGGTGCTGGCCTGTAGCCTCATATATTGAGAGAGCGTGAGCCCCCCCAAGGCACCGACCTTGAGCATTTGTCGCCGACTAAAAAGTGCAGAGTTCATGTTGATTCACTGGTAAACTATTTTTTGCGTCTAACCTGCCGCTTGGCCAAGTCCAGGCTTACTTTTTGATATTGTTTATAGCTGGAAAAAGAATCTCGAAAATTGTCGCCTGTAAACTTGACCCGAGGCCATTCATCCTTTGGCACTTCTTTATCTTCAATCAGAAAACTGCCTTCAAATACACCTTTGCTATTGGTTTTCCCTCCCAGATAGTAGGCGGTTACTTCAACAATGCTATTTGAATTTCGCTTCGGGGTTTTTTGGGCCACCCCTTTCCCCTTTTTTGAGCGTTTAGCTGATGAAGCAATTTTTGGGAGAGCATCAACCTCGTATCCCTTGGCGATGCGATAGAGATGCGTATCGGATCTGATAAGCATTGAATCCTCTACAATGGCTGGCATGGAAACAAATACGGTATCGGACTCATTTTTGGAGAGGATTTTAAATTCAGAGGAAGCCTCTATTACTGAAGAAATACCATCCTTGCTAAAGAAGTATATCTTGCCGTCAGCGTATATAGGGGAGATCCAATGATTTTGAAGCCCTCCCAGTCTCTCACTAAAGATTTGATTGCCGGTTTTAGCTTCAAAGCAGCTGACCATTCCCCCGCTATCGCTAATCATGTACAAGTTGTCCCCAACAACCAGTGGAGCCGGGATATTGGAAACGCCCCTCCGAGTTGTCCATCGGATGTGAGTATCGGTTACATCTCCAGAACCGGAGGGATCAATGGCGAAAAGTTTTTTGGAGATGCCTGAGTTGGTAAAAACCAAACCATGCCTGAATATTGGGCGGCACGTAACATTATACCCAAAGCCAGATCCGTGACGAATAAACCACAACTCCTTGCCCGTCGCCGGATCGTAGGAATAAGTTGCCTCTGCGGCCGGGCTAATCAGTTGTTTTTTTCCATCGTGTTCAATGATGGTCGGGGTGGCATACGATTTGCGATTGTCATTGGGCTTATCCTTTGGGGGAACCCGACCGGACTTGTATGACCTTTTTGTTAACCACCGCGTCTCGCCGGTTTCTTTTTCCAAGGCGGCAACAAATTGCTGGTCCACCCCATCATAGGTAAGAAACAACAAGCCTCCATCAATTATAGGGCAAGAGGCGGCGCGAACGCGGTGATCGCAGTTCAGGTCTCGACGCTTCCAAAGTTTCTTACCGGTCTTGGTATCCAAGCAGGCGGTGCCGTAGGATCCAAAGTGCACATAAATACGACCCTCCTCTATGATCGGGGTGGGAGTGGCGTGCGTGTTCAGGTTGTTGTATTCGGTCTGGGGATTGGCCACATCGAAGACTTTGATGTCGTGTTCAATTTTTCCCGTCTCCAGATCGACGCAGACGGCGAACACTTCGGAACCATCTTCCTTTGCCGTTGTGACCCAAGCCTGATTCTTCCAGACGACCGGGGAGGACCATCCGAGATCATGAATAGGAGTTCTCCATTGCACGTTTTTTGTGCCTGAAAACTCAATGGGAAGTTTGGCATCTGGTGCAAGCCCATCATTAGGACCTCTGAATTGATTCCAGTGTGTGTCAGCACAAAAATCTGCCGGGGCCAACGAGATCAAAAAGCATGTGATAGCGAAACAGTATGTTTTCATATGTAGTAAAGACTTATTAGTGGTTCAGTATAAATTCTTTTGTATTCATGAGGGCCCAAAGTAGGTCGGTCATCCCTTCTTTGGTTGACTTGGACGAGGCCAGGTGTTCCTTGGCCCGGTCGACTTCCGTTGGAGTTGGTGGGCGGTTCACAGAACGAAGCCAGGCCTCACGGATCAAGTCGGCTTCATCGTTAGTTTCACTTTCTCCGACCTCAGAAATCCAGTCGCTGCTTGCCAGTCGCATGCGGACAAGGGGATCGTTTTGTAAAAAGATGGATTGTAGCAATGTCGGTTCGTTGACGCGTTCACAATCACAGTTGATGGCCCGATCGGGTTTACCAAAAACCTTCATGGCATGAGTTCCTGCCATGCGCATGGAAAGATGTCCTGTTCCGCGTCGCTTCAGGTTTGTCCGAACCGCTTCAAGTTGATCCGCGGCGGCCGTAGCCTGTTTCATGGCATCATAAATGACCTCCGCTGGAATTCTGCGCGGGATTGCCCGACTGTAGTTACGCCGGTCTTCGCGGTTGGTTTGGTTCGGCTGCCAACTGCGCTGGTAGGTTTCGCTGCTGACAATTTGCCGGTGCAGCCATTGCATGTCATAGCCGCTGGCAACAAAACCCTGTGTCAACCAGTTGAGCAACTCAGGGTTGCTGGGCGGGTTGGATGGAGTGAACTCATCAGTTGGCTCAACAATCCCGACGTTAAAATATCCGGCCCAGACACGATTAACAAAAGACCGGGCAAACCAGGGGTTATCCTCTTTCCGCAGCCAATCCATGATGGGTTCGCGCGGATCGCTCTGCCCAACCTTGACCGTGTGGCTGCGAAGAAGACTCAACTCCCTTTCCGGTGTGGCCGAACCTTTTGACGATCTTCCCTTGCGGCCTCTCTTCAACATGGGCGTGTCAAAGAAACTGGAGAAATCCACAAAGTCGTTCTGCGTCCATTGATCAAATGGATGCTTGTGGCACTCTGCACACTGTAATTGGATTCCCAGAAAGCTGTGGGCCACAGACATGGCGGTGTCCTTTGGTTCTTCGAGGCTTTGGCGGGTCCAGAAATAAGGCATGCCTTCCCCCACACCACTCGAGATATTGGCGAGCATGATCCCTTCGACCAGGTCAACGTAGGATTCATTGTTGGCAATCCGTTCATAGATCCAGTCGTACCATCTTGTTGCCTTGATATAGCCGTCCTCTCTGGCCACTTCCAAAAGGCTACTGATGGAAGTCGGGTTGCAGCCGGTAAAGTCGCACAATTTGTTGGCCCACCAGGCGGCGTAGGATGGACGCTCCAGCAGTTCATTGATCTTACGGGTCCGTTTATCGGCTGAGTCATCGCCAACGAATGACAAAACTTCATCAGGAGAAGGAAGTGTGCCGGTTAAATCGATGCTTAATCTTCTTAGGAATTCTGTGTCCGTACATTGCGTGGATGGTGTGATCCCCAACTTGACCAACTTTGACACAACAAACTGGTCAATGGGGTTGGAATATCCTGTGACATCAATCTCCAAACGCTCATCAGTAAACGGTCTGAGGACGGGTATTGCCGCAATGCCGTTGTCGTATAGTGCCACGATGTGGGTGTCACCCTTTCCGGTGGACTTGGCCAGGCCGGATTCGTTCACTGCTGCCACGGCATCGTTGTTGGTTCGAAAACGCGTCAGGCAGGTGACGTCCTCACGCTCTCCATCTTCCCATTCGGCAACGACTCTGATTTGGGCGATATCGTTTGCACTCTGGAAAAGGATTTCTTTCGGCTCATAATGGAGCTGTGCCAGTTTTTTTCCTGATTGGACGGGAGCCAAATCAGACGCATTGGGCCAGGGGGCTCCCATGGCGATCCATTGTTCCAAATCTGCAATTTCCTTTTCCTCAAGTTTTCGTTTAGGCGGCATTTGCAGATCGGGATTCGTGTGTCGTACCGCTTCAATGAGAAGGCTTTTCTCTGCATTTCCCGGAACAAGGGCCGCCTTTCCTGATTCGCCCCCTAGCAAGGCATCTTCACGCGATTTAAGCTGAAGATCGCCCTTTCGCTTGTTGAAGCCATGACACTCATAGCAATTGTGCTCAAGCAGGGGGCGGATTTTACCTTCAAAGAATTGAATGCCTTTTTTTGAAAATTCGGGTTGTCTGGGGGCTGGATCTGTCTTGGTAATTTGAACCCCCTTTGCTCCGGTTTCTATCCAGCGATGCAACAGGTTGTATTCCCAGGAATCTTCTTTGATGATTTCCCCGCCACGATGTTTGATTTGTTTCGTTGGCTTGAGAAGGATCAGGCTTTGGGCCGGCAACTCGGGCCGGATCCGATGTCCGTCCTCTGAGGACGCTTCCGCTACGAGTGCTGCGTGATCCTTCTGGAAACCAAAACCAAAAAGAGAAAGCCGAAAGTCCCCCTGGCCCTGAAATGAGCCGTGGCATTTGGCAGAGCTGCAACCCAGCTTTCCAAGCAGGGGAATTACGTGCTTTTGGAAATCAGGAACAGCCTTGTTATCTGCCTCAGCAAAACGGAAAGCCGCTGAAGGGCTTTCCTCCACTGCTCTTCCGGCCATAACTCCAATACATAGGTAGCCGAGCAGAGCAACTAAGCCATTAATTTTACCTATTTGATCCATTGAGTTCTGACTTGCTTATAAGCGCACCTGCTAGATTTGATTTAAGCGGGCAAAAATTATTGCTCAACGATCTCCAAAACATCTGTCACACCAAACGTGTCAAATATGGGATTGGCATGGCGTACACTAACTCGAATGATGTCGCTTAGCTGAAGTTCGTTAAACTTGTCTGCGTGGTCATTATAAAAACCATTAATCCGAACTAGCTTCCCCTTTATACTATTGGCATCGGAGGCTGTGCTGGCATCATCCAAGCTTGTAATTTCTTCGGCGCGCAGCAACACCTCGTAGCCTGCGACTTCGACAATTTTTCCTCGGAGTACACCACGAAATCCACGGAATGTTTCTGGAGGCACCCCGTGTGCGTCTGGGCTAAAGGGCAGAGCGCGCTCGAGCACGTTGAATTTATGTGCAAAGGCCAGTGTTTTTGAGTCTGAAGAATAGCCACTAGTGCGAACCTTGAGCGTTTGACCGGTTTTAATCAGCAGGAGATTGTCCCTGAATTGCCCTGACACGCCGGTAACCTTGACCGTCTTGCCCATAATCTCATCCTTTATCCGTGCCGCGCTATATCTGTTCAATGTGGCATAGTCGACTTGCATGGTGAATTCCCCAAGTTCGATATCCTTGGATTTTAATCGACCAATGACGATGGAATAAAAATTAGCAGAACCTCCCTTGCCTCCTCCTTTTCTCATCACAAGTTTTCCTTTCCCTTTGGCTCCCTTTTTGCCGCTGGCCGCCTTTTTGCTCTGTCCATCGTCAATGTTGACGACGACAGCCCCATTTTTGAGGTCAGAAAATCGTGTAACGACACTCTCCCCGGTAAAGGTAATGGTGGGCCATTTACTTTTATCCTTAGTTTTGCCCGGCACGATGATGGTGGCTTTGGGTTGCCCGTCGTCATCTTTTCCCGAACCAACAAAAAAGCCATTAATTGACGTTGCTGTGTCGCTGATTTCACCAGACTCGGCCGCCTTGTACTTGGCCATGGCCTCCTCTCTGGTTATCTCTCCGGCTTTTACCGCAGCCTTGAGCTTAGCGCCGAGTTCCTCGAGGTAGGTTGAATCTTCTGCGATGGCACTTGAGGTCAACGCAATGATGCCTGAGAAAATCAGGCCTGTCAGAAGTTTGTTTTGTTTCATGATATAAATTTGTTTTCTGTTACTTTTTTTCTTTTGGCGCCTTGCCTTTGATCGTCAATCCCCAGGATTTCCTCGGATAATCGTTGGTTGATTATTGACTTCGGCACCGGAATTTCCACCCCGTGATTCTCGCCTGACCTGTTCGTTGATTTTTCGAAAGGAATCATGCATCGAATCGTAAGCTTTTTCGTCATCAAATCCTCTTCCTTGGATTTTTGCTTCCACTCTACCGGAATATATTTCATTCGCCCATGACATGATTTCGTCATCGCCAAGTTGAATCGTGTCCATCAGGGCCAATCGAGACTGCAGAACGGTCGCTTGTTCGTTTTTGTCCATGTTGGTAAGGTCTTCGGCATTGTCCATAGAACGGATCGTCTCCATCTTGACATCAAGAGAGTACTGGTCGCTTGTCATGATGTCTTGGAACAATGAATCAGCCTGGGCATTGTTTTTACCGACTCCCTGCACAGCTACTCTAGCCATTTCCCTCATATCACTTTCTCTGAGCTGCCCGCTTTGCATTGCTTGAACAACTGCGTCGGTGGCGCTTCCGTCTCCGATCTTTTCAAAATAGCTCAGCACGGATCGATCTATTCTTCCCTCTTCATTGATGAGCTGACCCTGAGCTGTTTGGACGAAGGTTTTGTCGCCATACATTTCTAGCACCATGAACAGGTATTGCCTTGAGGCAGCATCAAACTTGTTGCCGTTAGGCACATCGATCGGTTCCGCCAAAAGTTCGTGCGCGGCACCGAGCGCTTCGTCACGATAGGCATCCTTGCCAATCCATCTCTGCAATTTCTTTGCAGCGTAGGCGATTTCAAAGCCGCGGCCGGTGGTGGAAAGCACTTCTGCCAGGGCCTCCTCCGCTTTTTTTCCGCCAACTTCGGCCAGAATATCAATCAGGCCAATTCGCAGGGAAGGCGGTTGATCAAAATCGAGTGGGCCGTGAACCATGCGAGTGCGCCAGTGTTTGAGTTCATTTGATTCATCCTTCGGTGATTTTGGGACGACAAAATCAACGTCTTCCATTTTGTTGAGAAACTCGCGGATATGGGGCACGACGACCTCACCCTGCTCCGACAAGGTCTCGAAGAGAAAGTTGATGCGGCGCTGAATTCTACCGCGGTTGCCGGAAGTCAATTTGATTTCCATCAACTCGTCTAGGATATCGAGTGCGGATAGTTCCCCGGAAACACCCTGCGCATCGCCGTTGTTTAGTTCCAAGCGAAGGTTGTCGATTTGCGACTGGACGCTGGCCAGCTTGGACTTCAGCGATGCGGCTTCTTTCTTGAGTGTCTCGACTTGACCGGCTTCGGTGGAGGAGTCATCGATGGAGACCTTACCACAGCCAACGAACAGGATTGCGGCTGCGATGGTTATCCCAGTGTAAATTAGCTTTAAAATTGAAAATGTTTTCACCTTTTCTTCCGTCATGCGCCGGCCTGTTATTTATTCCTGATCTATGAGCCTACTTTTTTGAACTCGATTATTCTCATTTACTTCCCTTCAGCTCCCCTTTGATCTCCTGCCAAGCTTGGTTATATTCTTCTTTGGACATTTGGCCTCTCTCCACTGCCTTTTTCATCTCACCACTCAGTTTCTGCTTAAAGGCTTTTTTTTCAACTTTCTGTTCATCCCCTTTTGATTTGCCAGCTGTCTTTTCCGCTTTCTTGCGTTCTATGGCGGCTTTGTACTCGGCGGTTCTTCTTGCAGCGTCACTGGATGATCCAGACCTGGAGGAGGAACTTTTTGAGGAAGTACGAGGGGCCTTGGACATAGCAGTCTTGAAGACATCGTCCTTGAAATTGAGTTCACGCTCTGAACCAAGTTGTAGCAAACTCACCCTGCCAGTGACTTTGTCGATTGCCTTGATTTCGACGGTTCCCTGCTTTTCCCCAACTGCCAATTGGAGGTAGGTGGGCTTCGTGTTTTTTGTGTCCTTTTCGATCAGGGCAATCGCTGCGCGCTCCACGCCATTACGGAGGAAAATACCCGTAAGCTTTATATCGCTTGCCTTGAGTGGTTCAGGTGTCTTCTGTTGTGTGCTGGGAGGCGTGTCGGTCAATTCAAAGGCGTTGCGCTTGACGATCGCTAGGTATGGGTTTTGTTCGGCCTCCTTCCCGTGGGCCGGTTGTTGCAATCCGGAAGCCAGAATGATTCCAGCGATGGCTGTATAGAGTTTATTCATGGGATGGAAGGTCTTAGTTTGAACTCTTGGGCCAGTCTTTTGCGGGCGCGGTGTAACCAGACTTTCACCGAGTTGGGCTTTCGGTTCATGGTCTGCGCCACCTGCTCAATGGTCATGTCCTCGGTATAAAAAAGCCAAAGGGCCGAGTAATGATTGGCGGACAGCAGGCACCGGGCCTTTGCCCAAAGGGTTTGGCTCTTTTCGTCGGCCATTACTTCGCACCGGGGTGTTTTGTCGGTGGGTATATCGTGCTCTTCCTGCATTGGCTTGTGCTTCCGAAAATAGCTGATGGCCAACCGGTGGGCGATGGTGAAGATCCAGGATGAAAACGGATAGGCAGGGTTAAACTGGTTCAGCTTACGGTAGGCGATGAGAAAGGTGTCCTGCAGTAGATCCTCCGCTTGGTGATGGTTGCGGGTCTTGGCCAAGAGAAACCGGTACAGCGGTTTCTCGAACTGCTCGACCAGCGACTCGAACGACTCGATGCAGCCTTCCTGTGCGGCAATGGCCAACCGCAGACTCTCGGTGCGACACTGTGCCCGCTTGGTTTTCTCGTCCGCCTGGTCAGGCGCGGCGGATTCAGCCGTGCAAGGCGCGGGCAAAACCTTGATACCGACCGGTGCGGCTTCATCGATGGCTGATGCGCCGTAGTTCATTGGCCGACCTCCTTTGGAAGGAACTCGACCCGATGAATTTCCAACTCGGCACTCTCCTCGGGCGAAAAAATCCAAATGTCAGTTAACTCCATGCCAATAGGCAAATCAGGGCGATGCTCAGTCTTTGGCTTAAATTTGCTAAGCGGCACCTCGACCTGCCACGGCTCGCCCGCCTGGCCTAGCGCCTCGGCCTCGACCTTGGCGATATACTTGCCGAAAAACCCCCCTTTGATTCGCTGGGTCGTCAGCCCTAAATAGATCGGGTTTTCTGTCTGTGTGTTTCCGGTGATGCGAACCTTTGATCCATTCTCAATCAACACTGCCGGTGAGCCACTGCACTGCACCGAGAATTTGGCCATGTAGATTGTAGCTTTCTTGCCGATGAGTAGCGGTTTAGCACCCAGTCGCACGCTATTTTTTTTGTCTGCCGGGAGCCAGTTGCCAATCGCTGCCCCAGGGCCTGCAAGTAGATGGCAGTTCCAGTCGTTGACCGGCTTCGGTTGGCGCATCACGGCAAACTGCCGGTTGCGACTTATTGAAATGACGGCTTGATGGTCGGCAGCAATATCAGCCGTCTGGCCGTCGGCCAGTCGTTCGACGTTTACAAAGCCGTCGTTCACCCGAAGGATCGATGTGGTGGGGTGAGCTTCGAGGTCAAATTGCGCGGTCGACGTCTCGATCGTCGCTGTCGGCGTCTGGATTGAGACTGGATTAACTCTTCCTTGTTTCGCCACCGTTGCCCAAAGATTCCCGTAGGCCAGTTGAACCCCGCGACGGCCGTCGACGTTGAGTAGCCGCAGCCGCGAGCGTCCGGCAATGGTCATCACCGAGCCGTCGTTTAAGGCGAGTTTTACCCACGTGCTGCTCGAGCGCGTCCTGATCGAGTCGCCGACTTTCAGCAAAGTGCCGGCTTTCACTTCGTTCTGCACCTTGCCATCTGCAGCGATGTATTGGCAGGGGCCGAGGATCGCACTGACCTTGGCCATGTGCCCAGGTGGTATGCTGGCGATCACAAAAGCCGCCAGCAACACAAGTGCTGCCGCAGCGGCGACCGCCCATTTCCAAGGGTGAAATTCTGGCGCGACGATTCTAGCCGGCTGGGGCTTGTGCTGGTCGATGCGTTCAACGTCGGCCACGACAACCGCCTGCTCGGCCACACCGCGCAAAAAGGCGCGCGCGCCGGCATCCTCTCGCAGCAGGTCGGCGACCATCGCTTGGTCATTTGGGTCGAGCGACCCGTCCAAGTACCGCAGCAAAAGTTCGTTCTGATTCTCGTTCGATGCCATTTGGTGAAATTCTTCAGCCAGCCGGCTGGGCCAGCTTGGTTTCGATGCACTTACGCAGTGACTGGTGCAGACGTGATAGGCGCTTGTAAACCGCGTCGAGCCCGGCACCGAGTTGTGCCGCCAGCTCCTCGCATGCATTCCCGTCAAAGTAGCGTCGCTTGAGCAGGTCACGCGACTTGGCGGGCAACTCCTCGAGGCAATCGCGTAGCGCCTGGCCGCGTATGCCGCCCTGCGCCGCTTCATCTGCCCATTCCTGCTCTAGTAGCTCGAGGATCGTATCGTCGAGGCATACCGGCGCATTCTTTTGGCGGCGTAGCCAGTCGATGCCCTCGCGCCGGGCGGTGATGAATGCCCATGACATGAGCGCGCCGCCGGATTCAAATTGCGTCCCCTTGGTCATCGCCTTGAGGGCGACATTCTGGAAAATATCCTCGGCCGTGTGCGCATTTTGGACCACTAGCCAAGCCGCAGCCGATACGCGGTCGCGCTGGCCCATCAGCCGCTGCAAAATGTCCTGCTCAGTTAACGCCACAGTGAATAGAACGGATAATGACAACAAATCCTGACATCAGCCCTTTGCCAGTTGATTGACTTGGGGGACTTGAGCAAGTTTAATCCGCCCATGCAATCGCGTTTTTTTTCCGTGGGATTATCGTTTGTGATCGGCTTGGCTGCCGCCGTGGCAGAGTTGCCCAAGGTGGGTTTGAAGCCGGTTTGGAAGGGGCTTGAGACCACCCGTCCGCTTTGGCTTGAGACGGCGCCGGACGGTACCGGGCGGCTGTTCTGCCTTGAGCAAGGGGGGGCCATCATCATTTTGCCCAAGGACAAAGACTCGGCTAAGCCGGAGCGGGAGGTGTTTTTCGACATCACCAAGCGCAAGCCTTGGGAGCAAAACGAGGAGGGTCTATTGGGAATGGCGTTCCATCCCAGGTTTAAGGCCAACGGGAAATTTTACGTTTACTACTCGCAGCAGGATCCCAAGCGCAGCGTGGTCAGCGAATTTACCGTGGCCAAGTCAAATCCAAACCGGGCCGACATGAAGTCGGAGCGCGTCCTGCTTGAGTTTGCTCAGCCGTACTGGAATCACAACGGTGGCGTAATTTTGTTCGGCCCGGACCAAAAGCTTTACATTGCCTCGGGCGATGGCGGCAAAGCCAATGATCCGCATGACAACGCACAGAATCTGAGCAATCTGTTGGGCAAGATTTTCCGTATCGACGTTGATACCCGCACAGGCAAGCTGTCCTACGGCATCCCGACGGACAACCCGTTTGCCGGGCGAAAGGATGGTACCCGCGGGGAGATTTGGGCTTATGGCTTACGCAATGTCTGGCGCATGAGCTTCGACCGGGAGACCGGCGATCTCTGGGCGGCGGACGTCGGGCAGAACAAATGGGAGGAGGTCAACCTCATCACAAAGGGTGGTAACTATGGCTGGAACATCCGTGAGTCGTTCCACAAATTTAAGGAGGATGGCCCGGCCAAGGGCGACTGGATCGACCCGGTGATCGAGTACGCCCACCACGCTGGAATCGAGAAGGAATCCAGATTTCCCGGCCACGGCTATGGCGTGAGCATTACCGGCGGCTACGTCTATCACGGCCAAGCGATCCCCGCGCTGCGGGGCGCGTACGTTTACGGCGACTTCACCACCGGCCTGATTTTTGCCGTCCGCCAAAAGGACGGCAAGGCGACCGAGCACGGCACCATTCATCAGCAGAAAGGCACCGTGTACCAGATCGCCAGTTTCGGCGAGGATGCCGCCGGCGAGATATACCTACTGCCGCTGGTAGCCAACCCGGCGACCGAGCGTGACCCGGCGGGGAGCATCCTGCAACTCGTCGCTGAGTAGCTTTGCCCGGCCTAGAACGGGCGGAGTTAAGGGATTCATCCGTAATGTCGCAGGTAGTCACAAGAGCGGGGAAGGCCCGGGTGTTGTCAGTGGTAATGGGGGGAGGGCAGGGGTCACGCCTTTTTCCGTTGACCCGTGACCGCTCAAAGCCGGCCGTGCCACTGGCCGGGAAGTATCGCCTGGTGGACATCCCCATCTCGAACTGCATCAACTCCCGGCTCAACCAGATTTATCTGTTGACTCAGTTCAACTCGGCCTCGCTGCATCGGCATATTTCCCACTCCTACAAGTTCGACCACTTTTCGCAGGGGTTTGTTGACATCCTTGCAGCAGAGCAGACCCCGACGAGCGACTCGTGGTACGAGGGCACGGCCGATGCCGTTCGGAAGAACCTGATCCACATCCTGAACAATGACTTTGAGTATATGCTGATCCTGAGTGGAGACCAATTGTACCGGATGGACTTTCGCGAAATCATTGCCTCGCACGTTGAGAGGGATGCGGAACTGACCGTGGCCACTATCCCGGTGGGGCGCGAGTTCGCCCCGGGCTTTGGCATTATGCATAACGATGAGCAGGGCCGGATCAGCAGGTTCGTCGAGAAGCCCGGCACGCCGGAGTTGCTCGATTCACTCAAGCTCCCTGCCGAGCAGCTCGCCAAGCAGGAGATTGAGCCGGGCAGCGACCACTACCTTGCGTCGATGGGAATTTATCTCTTCAACCGGCAGACGCTCATAGAGTTGCTCGAGAACGAGATGACCGACTTCGGGAAACACATCATCCCGAGATCTATCGAGACGCACAGGGTTTACTCCTTTGTTTACCAGGGTTACTGGGAGGACATCGGCACCATCCGAGCTTTCTTCGAGGCCAATCTCGACATGACCGCGACAATGCCGCAGTTCGACTTCTTTCAAATGGAGACTCCGGTTTACACCCGGCCGCGATTCCTGCCCGCTTCCAAGATTAACGGGGCCGCCATCGACCAGGCCATCATCTCGGACGGATGCATTATCGATCGATCGCGCATCAGTCAAAGCCTTATCGGCGTTCGCTGTCTCATTGCTCCGGGGTGCCGCGTGCACCGTTCGATCCTGCTGGGTTCGAATAACTACGAGACGGAAGCGTCGAAGGCCGCCAGTGACCGGGATGGCATTCCACGAATCGGGGTGGGAGGAAACACGCGCATCGAGAACACCATCGTCGACAAGAACGCCCGCATTGGTGCCGACTGCGTCATCACCCCGGAGGGCAAACCGGAGCACTTGGACGGTAAATACTGTTTCATCCGCGATGGCATTGTGATTATTCCTAAAAACGCCGTCATCCCGGACGGAACCGTAATCTGAATGACCAGCGCAGCCAAAATTGATACGTGTAAGTATTATTTTATTGCATGGGTCAATTCGCCGGTTAGTCTGGCTGCGTCTGTTGCCCTTGGCCCGTTGAAGAATCAATTCTCCTGGCCAAGCGTGACTTTTTATCGAGGTTTCAAATGGAAAAGTTGGTTTTTTTATGTTTGGGCCTAGCCGCTACGGCGACGGCGGCACCGGTCGAGGGCTGGCTCCACATGCGCGGGCCACTGCAGACTGGCGTCTCACTGGAGGAACGGCTGCCGGACAAGATTCAGGCCGAGGATGCGCTCTGGACGGTGGACCTACCTGGGCGCTCCACTCCGACGGTGGCCAATGGCAGAATGTTCGTTATCGGCCATCTTGGCGAGGGTGCTGACTTACAGGAGGGCGTGTTCTGCTTCGACGCCGAGACTGGCAAAAAACTTTGGGAGCACAAGTTCAACGACTTCCTGAGCGACATCATCTATACCCGCTACTCTTCCTCGAGCCCGACGGTTGATTCCGAGACTGGCAACCTGTTTTATCAGGGCACGCAGGGGCTTTTCGCTTCATTCACGCCGGATGGCAAAATGCTTTGGCAGCATTCACTGATGGAGGCGCTGGGCCGTATGACCTTTCCGAATGGCCGTACCGCTACGCCGGTCGTGGATCGAGACCTGATTATCACCCGCGGCATCATGGCAAACTGGGGCGCGCAGGGCCCACCGTGGGATCGCTTTTACGGGTTCGACAAAAAGACCGGCGAACTGGTCTGGGCGGCCAAGCCGGGAGGGCGGCCCAAGGACAGTTGTTTCTCCTCGCCGGCGCTTGGCTGGCTCGACGGAAAGCGTGTCTTTTACGCCACAACCGGTGACGGGAGCGTCATCTGCGCCAATGCACGTACCGGTGAGGCGATCTGGCAGGTGCCGCTCTTCAAGGCTGGCATCAACGCCTCTGTCGTTGTTTACAAGGATGACATTGCCGCGGCAATCTACGGCACGCCCTACGAGCCGGGCCAAATGGTTGGCCTGAAGATTCCGCACGTGCAGCCGAAGGACGCTAACCCGGTCGTTATAGAGCGCAAACAGGTCGAGCTTTGGACCAAGAACATATCCACTTCCACCAGCTCGCCGATCCTCGTCGGTGAGACCATCTATGTCGTCGCAGAGAAGGGCGAACTTCACAGCGTCAATATACGGACTGGCAAGGAGAACTGGAAAATCAAGCTCGGCATCGAGCAGCGCAATGCGTCGCCGCTGTACGCTGATGGCAAGATTTACCTGCCGATGCTAGAAAACCCTGCTGGCGAAGGCGGGGCGAAGGCGGGGGGCACCGGCTTGCACGGGGCATTTTACGTGATCCAGCCAGGCCGCGACGAGGGCAAGGTGTTGTCGCACGCGGTTTTGGATGGTCGCTGTTTTGCCACGCCATCGATTTACAACGGCAAGCTGTACGTGCAGACAACCAAGAAACTCTATTGTTTTGGCAAAGCCGGAAAAAGCCGCGGCTTGGTAAAGGCGCCCAAGGCCAAGCGTTGGCCGAAGCCTGGGAAGGCTACCCGACTGCAGATCGTTCCGTCGGAAATTCTGCTGGCGCCTGGCCAAGCGGTTTCCTTCCGGACCCGCAAGCTCGATGCCAACGGCTTCCTTGTCGAGGAGGTGGACGGCTCGACGCTCCAGTGGGAATCGTATATCCCGCCAACGGCCAAGGTCAGGGCCCGGATGAACGCCACATTCAATGATCGGGGACAGATTGTTGCTGACAAAAAAATGATCAGCTCCGCTGGGGCGTTCAAGGCGACGCTTGGCGATCTAACCGGCGTGATCCGCGGCCGCGTGCTACCGGCGCCGCCACTGAGTGAGGATTTCGAGGACTTCAAGTTGAACGAGGACAGCCTCGTGGATCAAGGCGTGAAGTTCGCCTATCCGCCGCTGCCATGGATCGGCGCCCGGTTCAAGTTCGAGGTGCGTGAGAAGGACGGCTCTAAGGTGCTGCGCAAGACGATCGACAACAAGCGACTGCAGCGAGCCACGGTATTCATCGGCGAACAAAGCATGAGCAACTACACCGTACAGGCTGACGTGCTTACGGATGGCCGTCGCCGGAAAATGTCCGACGTCGGTATTATCAACCAGCGCTACTACATCGTGCTCAAGGGCAACGAGCAAAAGATCGAGATTAACTCGAATCTCGACCGCATCCGTGTGCCGGAACGCGGCTCACCACCGAACTACCGCTGGAAGGCCAACACGTGGCACACACTCAAGTCGCGCATCGACGTGGCCGATGACGGTTCGGGGGTCATTCGAGCTAAGGCTTGGCCAAGAGACGAAGCCGAGCCGGAAGGCTGGACGGTGGAGTACAGGCACAAAAATGCCCACAAAAGCGGCTCACCCGGGTTGTTCGGATTTTCCCCACAGATGCCGGTGTACATCGACAATGTGAAAGTGACACCCAACAATTGACCAGCAATTTTAGTCAGATGATGAAGAACCTCAAAAACGTGATTGTGACCGGCCTAGCTGCCGGCATTTTGGGTAGTGCTGCTGTTGAAGCAGCGGACTGGCCGCAGTGGGGCGGCAACACGCTTGGACGCAACATGTACGCTGCCGGGGCCGTCGGTCTGCCGGACAAAGTTCAGCCGGGCGACTTCAAGCAGGGCACAGAGGACGTGGACTTGTCCACCGCCAAGAACGTTAAATGGGCGGCCAAGCTTGGTACACAAAGCTATGGCAACCCGACTATCTCCAACGGGAGAATTTTTGTCGGCACTAACAACGACTCGATGCGCGATCCGAAGCATCCCGGCGACCGAAGCATCCTGCTGTGCCTCGACGAAAAGAGCGGTGAGTTTCTCTGGCAACTGGTCATCCCCAAGCTCAAGTCCGGCAAGGTCAACGACTGGGAGAGTCTCGGCCTACTCTCTTCGCCGACGGTGGTCGGGAACCGTGTTTATGTTGTTAGCAGCCGCTGCGAAGTTATTTGCCTCGACGTGGAGGGCTTGGCTAACGGCAACGATGGCCCGTACAGGGATGAGGCTGTTTACGTGCATCTGGACACCGGCAAGCCGCCGGCCAAGCTCGGCCCGAAGGACGGCGACATCATTTGGCGTTACGACATGATGGACGAGCTGGGCGTATTTCCGCACAACGCCTCAAACTGCTCGGTCATCGTGGTGGGGGATATGGTATACGCCTGCACCTCCAACGGGCAGGACTGGACGCATTCAAACGTGCCGTCACCTTTGTCGCCCAGCTTTATTGCTTTGGATGCCAAGACCGGCGAACTTAAGGGCGAGGACGACGCCGGCATCGGCCCAAATATTTATCACGGTCAATGGAGTTCACCCTCTTACGGTTCGGTGAACGGCCAGGGCCAACTATTTTTTGGTGGTGGCGACGGCTGGTGCTACGCCTTCAATCCGAAACCAGTTTACGACAAAGACGAGGATCTGGATTTCCTGAGCAAGGTTTGGTGGTACGACGCCAACCCGCCCGAGTACAAAAAGGACAAGGACGGCAAGGAGATCAAATATCCGGCTGCCGAGGGGCCGAGCGAGATCAATGCCACACCGGTATTTTATAACGACCGCGTCTATATCGCGACCGGGCAGGACCCCGAGCACGGAGAAGGCGTTGGCCAGCTCGTCTGCCTTGACCCAACAAAGACAGGCGACATCACCAAGAGCGGAACAATTTGGTCGTACAAGGGCATCAAGCGTACCATTTCTACCGTGTCGATCGATCCCACCAACGGGCTACTTTTCATCGGAGATTTCTCTGGCTTCGTGCATTGCCTTGATGCTGACACCGGCAAGGTTCACTGGGTGTACGATATGAAGGCGCACATGTGGGGCTCGACACTGGCGGCTGACGGCAAGGTCTATGTTGGTGACGAGGATGGCGACTTTGTCGTACTAGCTTCAGACAAAAAGATGAAGGTACTGAGCGAGACCTACTTCCCGGCACCGATCTACTCCACGCCGGTAGTGGCCAACGGCATCTTGTATGTGGCGACCCAGTCGCACCTTTACGCGCTTTACGACGAGGGCCGAGCCAAGTCGGCCACGGATCAGATAAAATCAAAATAATACCAAGCGCCTCCTGCAACTCGGTTCATGAAGAAATTCGTTTATGCCTTGGTCATATTGATGGCCATCATTCATCAGGATATCTGGTGGTGGGACAACAAGAGACTCATCTTTGATTTCATGCCGCTTGGTCTGTTTTACCATGCACTGTTTTCTTGCATGGCAGCCGGCCTCTGGGCTTTGGCCATCAAATGGGCTTGGCCAAGCGACATCGAGGAATGGGCCGAGGCCGAGGCCGAACAGGGGGGCGAACAATGAGCCACGATCCTTGGCTGATTGTGCTTGGCCAAGCGGCAGAGCCGGCGAGCCGCACACCGTTATACATCATCATCGTCTACATGTGTGCGCTGTTCGCGCTTGGCTGGATCTCGAGTCGGCTCTTCCGTGGGTCAAGCAAGGATTTCTTTGTGGCCAGCCAATCGATCGGGCCGTTTATGCTGTTGATGAGTGTCTTTGGTACGACGATGACCGCCTTCGCGTTGGTGGGGTCTACCGGCAAAGCCTTTAGTTTAGGGATTGGTACTTACGGGTTGATGGCATCCAGTTCCGGGCTGATTCACGCGGCTTGTTTCTTCTTTGTGGGGATTCGCATGTGGAGCTTCGGCAAAAAGTATGGCTACGTGACGCAGATTCAATTTTTTCGTGACCGCTTCGAGTCGAAAGGTTTGGGCTACTTGATGTTTCCGATTTTGGTCGGTTTGATCATTCCCTACCTCTTGGTCGGCTTGATCGGTGCCGGCAACTACATCGGAGGTGTCACGGCTGGAATGTTCCCTGAAACTTTTTCTTTGCCGGACAAGGTTTTGCCATCCGGCAAAGAGATTGCGAATCCGCTGAACGGCAGCGTGCCAGCTTGGTTGACCGGATTGGTGATAAGCGCGGTGGTGCTGTTTTATGTTTTCTTCGGTGGAGTGCGTTCCGCAGTTTGGGCCAATACTTTCCAGACTATCGTTTTTATGATCATGGGCTTAGTTGGGTTTTTGGTAATTGCCCATGGCTTGGGTGGGTTGGAAGCAGCTTCCAAAAAAACATTGGAATATGCTCCCGAAAAACTGTCACGCGTAGGGTTAATGACACCGGCACATTTTATGAGTTACATGCTGGTGCCATTGAGTGTCGGCATGTTCCCGCATTTGTTCCAGCACTGGTTGACCGCGAAGAGTGCCAAATCCTTTCGACTGACAGTGGTCGCACACCCGATTTGCATTATGATTGTCTGGGTGCCCTGTATCCTGATCGGCATTTGGGCGGCTGGCTTGCACGCCGAAGGAAGCCTCCGCGTTCCGCCGTTGCCAAACGGCAATCCCAACGCCAACGCCGTGTTGAGTGCGATGGTGAAAACTTTCATGGATAGCCCGGTCCTCATTGGCTTGTTCTCAGCCGGTGTATTGGCTGCGATCATGAGCTCGCTCGACTCACAATTCGTCTGCATCGGTAGCATGTTCACCAACGATTTTGTTGTGCCGTGGATGGGGAAAGATCGCTTCACTGATAAACAAAAAGTTTGGTTAGGACGCGGATTCATTGTGTTCATCGTTTTAATTACTTATGTGATTTCAATTTTTAAACCGACGAGTGTTTTTAATTTAGGCGTCTGGTGTTTCAGCGGTTTCTCCGCACTTTTTCCAATTGCCTTTGCCTCAGTTTACTGGAAGCGGTTGACCAAAGCAGGAGTGGTTGCGAGTGTTATTGCAACGACTGTGACTTGGTCTCTCTTTATTTATGATGCACTTGGCAACAAAGGGGAAAAATGGTTCGGAGAATCTCATGCCGGCGAATATCTCATTGCTGGTGTGATGCCGGTGACCTTCATCTGCTTGGCCAGCATCATTGCGTTGGTCTTGGTATCGTTGGCAACCAAGGCGCCCAGTCAGGCAACCATCGATCGTTTCTTTCCGACGAAGGGATGATTCGGCATAGAAACTAGATCGGCGGTTTAATAATCAAACAACTTTTTTATGGCTGAATTAGACCAAAGAATTCAGGAGGCAAAGGAGCAGCTTGATGCCCATGCCGTGGAGATAGTGAAGTGGCATTTTTCGCCGGAAACCGGCTCCCAATTTTGGCTCGATTGGGCCAAGGAGGCCAACTGGGATCCAGCGGGAGAGATCACGTGCTTTGACGACATCAACGCAAAATTTCCCCACTTTGAGGACGAATGGTTGCGTGATTTACAGCCGGAGGTGTGGGTGCCCAAGGAGTTCGAGGGCCAGCCGTTCAACATCTTCGAGACCGGTGGTACCACCGGCATGCCCAAGCAGCGCATCGGCTGGAACGACTACAAGGTGGACTACAGCGAGTTTTCCGATTCGTTAAATGACGAGGAATTCCCGCGAAATCATTACTGGCTGATGGTTGGTCCCACCGGACCAAGGCGACTGCGGCTTTCTATCGAGCACTTGGCTAATGTGCGCGGCTGCTCCTGCTACTTCGTCGATCTCGATCCGCGCTGGGTCAAGCGGCTCATCAGCGAGAAGCAGTTCGATCAGGCCAAGGCCTACATGGATCACGTGGTTGACCAGGCCACGACCATCATGAAAAACCGCAGCGTGAGCGCGCTGTTCACGACGCCGAAATTGCTGGAGAGCATCGCCGAGCGTTACGAGAGCGAGGGCAGCAGCCTGTATGAGGCTGGCATTCGCGGCGTCTTTTGTGGGGGCACCACGATGGATCCGCAATACACTCGGTTCCTTGTTGAGGAACTGCTGGAGAACAAGATCGGTTTCAAGCCCACCTACGGCAACACATTGATGGGCTTGGCCAAGCACAAGCCGTTCACACCAGAGGACAAGTTTTCCATCACTTATCATGCGCCCCAGCCGCGCGCCGTGTTGCGTGTCGTCAATCCAGACACGGATGATCTGGTCGAATACGAGGAGTGGGGGCGCGTGGAATTGACCACTTTGACGAGGGAATTTTTTATGCCGCGCTTTCTCGAGCGCGACGAGGCTATCCGCCGTCCGCCCATTGAGTTGTACCCGTGGGATGGCGTGGCCGAGGTGCGTCCCTTTGGCGCGATGCAAAAGAAAATCGTCGAGGGTGTCTACTAAACCAAGCAACCAAACAACACAGTTTCATGATTAATATACCTGTTCTACGCTGGGGCGAACCATATGAGAGCCTCGACACTGACGAGGTCATCCACCACCGCACCGGAGAGGTGTTGGCCAAGGTGGGCCAGGCCAATCCAGGCCTGCTGGCGCGAGACATGCGCAAGGCCAAGCTCGCGCGCGAAGCGCTGCGCGAAATTCCCATCAAGGATCTTGTCGAGATGATGAAGAAGGCCGGCGATCTATACCTCAACGCCACGCTGCCGCTGGGCGATGGTGAGCAGTCACCGAATGACTTCGCGCGGCAGCAGTCCGCCTCCACCGGGCTGCCGGAACACATGTGCAAGTTCAACATGGAAAAAAACCATTTCGTGCTGAACAATATGGATCAGATTCTCGACGCCCTCACCCGAGGGCTGGACATCGATATTTTGCAACGCGGCTTTGGCGTGGAGGAGCGCGGAGTTCCGGTGAGCTATCAGGCGCAGTCACCGGTGCTTGGAATGGTGCTGCCCTCCAATTCGCCGGGTGTTCATACGCTGTGGATGCCGGTGATTCCCATGCAGATCGGTCTTGTGCTTAAGCCAGGCCCACAAGAGCCGTGGACACCCTACCGCATGTTTGCCGCCTTCACAGAGGCCGGCGTGCCGAGGCAATGCATGGGCATTTATCCCGGTGGGGGTGACATGGGTGCCGAGACAGTGGCGCGCTGCGGTCGTGTCATGATTTTTGGCAGCACCCAGACCGTGAAGCAATACAGTGGCAACGAGCAGGTACAGGTGCACGGTCCGGGCTATAGCAAGATTCTGCTGGGCGACGATGTCGTGGATCAATGGGAGGACCACCTCGACCTCATGGCTGATAGCATTTACAAGAATAGCGGCCGCGGCTGCATTAACTGTTCCGGCGTCTGGGCATCGCGCCATACGGAGGAAATTGCCGAGGCGCTTGCTGAACGTGTTGGCCGGTACGAGGTGAAGGATCCTACCGACCCCGAGGCTGGCCTAGCTGCCTTCACCGTGCCTGGCCAAGCTGAGGCGGTTTGGGGAATGATCGAGGAAGGCTGTGAGGAGAACGGCACCACACATGTCACCGAAAAGCACGGAGCGCGCCTCGAGCAGATGGAGCGTTGTGATTACATCCGCCCCACCATTCTCCACTGCGATTCACCCGATCTAAAGATGGCGAACACCGAGTACATGTTTCCCTTTACCAGCGTAGTGAAATGCCCTCAGGAAAAGATGATCGAAAAAATTGGCGGCACCCTCGTCGCCTCGGCCATCACGAATGACGAAGCCTGGGCCGCACAGCTCACAGACGCTACCAACATCGATCGCCTCAACATCGGTCCGCTGCCCACCATCGCGCTCAACTGGCTGCAGCCGCACGAAGGCAGCATTGTCGATTTTCTCTTCCGCGCTCGCGCTTACCAAACCCCGGACGAACGACTTAAAGCGCGCTGCGGCAAGTAACCAGGCGCTTGGTTTTAGACTTCAAACGTTTCGTTCAACTCCGGCACAGTGACTTCCGCGCTTGGCTTTAGTTGGCGCAGGGTGTCTGCGAAGGCCAGACTCGAGTCCTCTTCGCCGTGGACGACGAAGATTTGTTTGATATCTCCAGTGAGGCTTTTTACGTAGTCGGCCAGCTCGTTTTTATCGGCGTGGCCGGAGAATCCGTCGAAGCTGGCGATTTTGGCCTTCACTTTGTGTGGTTCGCCGAAGATGTAGACTGGATCGATACCGGCGCGGATCACCGAGCCCAGTGTATTGTAGGCACAGTAACCGACAAACAGGATGAGATCGTTCGGGTCGCTGATATTGTTCTTCAAGTGATGCCGGATGCGTCCCGCCTCGCACATCCCGCTTGAGCTGATGATGATAGCCGGGCCGTCGAGGCTGTTAAGCTTGATCGACTCGGACGCCTTGCGGATGTATGTCAGGTTGTCCATGCCGAACGGGTTCTCCTTCTCGCGCAGGAACGTGTAGATGTCGCTATTGAAACACTCGGAGTGCAGCCGGAAAACCTCGGTGGCGTTCACGCTGAGTGGGCTGTCTACATAGATAGGGAAGTCTGGCAGCCGGCCTGCATCGACGAGTTGGTGCAGTGTGTAAACAAGCAGTTGCGTACGTCCTACCGAGAACGCTGGGATGATTACCTTGCCGCCATTGTTCAGCGTGCCGGCGAGCAGCGTCTCGATTTCGTCCGACAAGCCGGACTTCGCCGTGTGCTCACGGTTGCCGTAGGTGCTCTCGACGAGCAACACATCGACATCCTCAACAGGCTGCGGGTCGCGCAGAATCGCGTGGTCGCCACGGCCGATGTCGCCGCTGAACAGCAGCCGGCGTTTTGTGCCGCTCTCGTTGATGTCGAGAATAACCTGTGCCGAGCCGAGGATGTGACCAGCGTCGCGGAAGGTCAATGTCACGCCGTTGGCTATCGGGATCGGCCGCTCATAGCCAAGCGACACAAACTGTCGCAACGCGTACTCTGCGTCTTCCGGAGTGTATAGCGGCTCGACTGGTGGCAGGCCTTTCTTTTTGTGTTTCTTCGAAACATAGGCGGCGTCGGCCATCTGGATTTCTGCCGAGTCTTCGAGCATGATCGCTGCGAGGTCGCGCGTGGCAAACGTGCAGTAAACATTACCCTCGAAGCCCTGCTTGTGGAGGTTAGGCAGGTTGCCAATGTGATCGATGTGCGCATGGCTGAGGATGACGGCGTCCACCGACTTGGGGTCGAATGGGAACTGCTGGTTACGTTCGATCGATTCTTGCCGCTTGCCCTGATACAGCCCACAGTCGAGCAGTAGGCGGGTGCCATTGACCTCGAGAATGTGTCGGGAACCGGTCGTCGTCCGGACCGCGCCGTGGAAGGAAAGTTTCATGTGGGGAGTTTGGCCAAGTGCTTGGCCGCGGCAAAGCAAAACTTGATCAGGTGCTAATTTCTGGTTGTGAACAAAATTAACTGGTTCGCCGTCGCGCTTGGCCTGACACTGCCTTGGCCGCACCTGTTGCGAGCAGTGAATGAAAGCCAAAATTGTCATCACTCCAAAGAAGGCGGTGCTCGACCCTCAAGGCAAGACTGTGCAGGCTGCACTAGAGCAGATGGGTTACGAAGGCGTGAAAGATGTTCACGTCGGCAAATATCTTGAAATAGAGCTCGAAGGCGACGCAGAGGCATGGCGACCGAGAATCGATGAGGCCTGTCACAAACTGCTAAGCAATCCGGTGATCGAGGATTACCACTTCACCATCGAGTAGGCCCGAATGCGTTTCGCTGTCCTTCAGTTTCCTGGCTCGAATTGTGACCAGGACTGCGTCCATGTGCTGCGCAATGTCCTCGGGCAGGACGCAGGCTTTCTTTGGCACAAGGAGGAATCGATTGGAAACGTCGACGCCGTTGTGGTGCCCGGCGGCTTCAGCTATGGCGACTACCTGCGAACTGGTTCGATTGCACAGTTCAGCCCGGTGATGAATGCCGTCAAGGCATTCGCCAAAGACGACGGCCTGGTTATCGGTATCTGCAACGGCTTCCAGATATTATGCGAGACCGGCCTGCTTCCGGGGGCGCTGGTTCGGAACCGATCACTGCAGTTTCGTTGCGAGCACGTCCACCTTAAGGTGCCAACCACCGATTCGCCGTTTACCCGCGAAGTCCCGGAGGGGAAAGTGCTCCGGGTGCCGATCGCTCACGGGGAGGGCTGCTACTTCGCAGACGAGAAGATTCTGGCCAAGCTGCAGGCGAATCAACAAATCCTTTTCCAGTACACCACAGAAGCTGGCGAGTTGACCGATGACGCGAATCCCAATGGCTCCCTGCTGAATATTGCCGGTATTTGCAACGAAGGCCGCAATATCTGTGGAATGATGCCTCACCCTGAGCGGGCCAGTGAAGACATCCTAGGCGAGGATGACGGCCGCCTGGTTTTTGAGAGTATGCTCCGCCATCTTGAAGCCCGGGCTGGTCTTGGCCAAGCAGCGCTCACTGAAGTTTGAGCCTAATCCGTTGTTTATTTTCAGGGTTGCTTTGAGTGAAAATTGGGTTAGTTTCGCCGTTCAGCGACCTGTGGCATCCCCCTCCCATCCCAGCCATGGGTCGTAGGCCGTCGGCAAACCTCCACACCCATCCCCTTGCCGGCGGCCGCTATTTTACCCCATCCTGGCCAGCGGCAAATCGTCATCAGCCACGCTGTCGAGATACCGGAAGCCGGGTCGCATCATCCATCCCCACACGCTCACGCCCAACAGCGTGCCAGTGATCGAATCCCAGATGAAGTGCTGCTTTGTGGTCATCACGCTGATGCAGAGGCCAAGCCAGGCCGGCCAAAGTAGCCAGACCGCCCAAGTCCATTTGCGTTGAAGCCACCAGCGTGCCAAGGCTGCGGCCATGACGAAGCTCTGTGCAATATGAAGGCAGGGCCAGGCATTGAACGGTTCGTCAAGTTTGTGGAACGCGCTGTAAACGAAGCCGTAGATTCCCTCCATCTCACCCAACTGCCAGCGCAAATCTATGTCCGCCGGCAANAGGGCGAAGACNGGATAGGCGATCCAGCTCGTCACTGCCCAGGCCTGTGCCATCACNAGTGACTCGGCCCGGCCTCGGTCGTTCTTTTGGGCTGCGAAAAAGGCGCAGTAATAGCCGAAAAGCGAAAGGTAAAACCAGATTGTCCAGTCGACGGCCGGAATTTTGTAGTCGAGGTAACGGCCCTCGCTGTCACGGAAGAGTGACTTCGGATCCCACGCTGTACGCTCGTCCTGCCGCGACACCTTCAACTTATCCTGCTGGGGGATGGCCTCCTCAAGAACCGCCGTGTGATCCGCCCAGGCCGCCATTCGGTTGATGACGATGTACGGGCTAATCAGTAGCATCACGCAAAAGATCAGCAGTGGCGGGAAAAGCATCCCGTTGCCCTTGTGGCGCCACCGCCAGACCGGGCGCCATAGGCGCCAAAACCGCGCCCCGAACGGGATGGTTGCTTGATTGGCCACGGGCGAGTCAGCGTTTCGCTAGGCGGCCAGGTTCGCGTTGGCCACTTCCTTTTTGACCCTGTCCGCCGAGTTCTTCGCGCATCGCTTGGCCAAGCTGTTGGAGCTTGGCCAATACTTTCGGATACCTGTCCTTGACGTCGGTGGTTTCGCCGATGTCCTTCTCTAGATTGAACAGCGACAGGCCGATCTTGGCTTGGCTGTAGTCTGTTGGGATGCCGTCCTTGCCGCCGGGGCGGCCGGCCATGGTGCGGTAGGCGTGCGGGAAGTGGAGCTTCCATTTGCCGGAGCGAATCGCCTGCAACTGTTTGCCGTAATAAAAGTAATACGCCTCATGCGGACTTTTGTCGCTGGTGCCCTTGACGAGGTTCACGATGCTTTTGCCGTCGATTTTGTGTGCGGGCGGCTTGGCATCGATCAACTCCGCGACGGTCGGCAAAATGTCGATGGTCATCGCCGGAGTTTTGCAGACGCTGCCGGCCGGGACGGTACCGGGCCACCACATTAGCGTGCTCTCGCGGCAGCCGCCGTCGAACATCGTGCCCTTGCCTTCACGCAGCGGCGCGGCCGAGCCGGCATGTTCGCCGTAGCTTAGCCACGGGCCGTTGTCAGAGGTGAAAATGACGAGCGTATTTTTGTCGAGTTTGTTTTTGCGGAGCGTGTCTAGAATACGGCCAACGCTCCAGTCGACCTCCATCATCACGTCGCCGAATAGGCCGGCACCGCTCTTGCCCTTGAACTTGTCTGAAACATAGAGCGGCACGTGTACCATCGAGTGTGGTACGTAAACGAAAAACGGGCGCTCCTTGTTCTTTTCGATGAACGACACAGCGCGCTCGGTGTATTGCGTGGTGAGCTGTTCCTGATCCTTGCCGGAAACTTGGGCATTAATGATTTGATTCTTGTCGATGAGCGGCAGGTGCGGCCAACGTTTGAGGCGCTGTTCCATCGGCAGATGCAACACGCCGGGATGGTACGGCCACATGTCGTTCGAGTACGGCAGGCCGAAGTAGTCGTCAAACCCGTGTTGCATCGGCAGGAATTGTTTGTGGTGGCCGAGGTGCCATTTACCGTAGATGGCAGTGGCGTAGTTCTTCTGTTTGCAGACCTCGGCAAGCGTCATTTCGTCGGCGTTGATGCCGTGTCTGGCACCGGGCCCCAACGCGCCGAAGATGCCGACGCGCACGTTGTAGCAGCCGGTGAGCAGTCCCGCCCGTGACGCGCTGCAAACGGCCTGGGTGACATAAAAGTCAGTGAATTTGCGTCCCTCGCGTGCCATGCGGTCAAGGTGGGGCGTAGGATAGGCCTTGGCGCCGAATGGGCCAATGTCGGCATAGCCCATGTCGTCGATGAAAATGACAACAACATTGGGCGGCTGCTGATTGGCGGCGCCAACCTGAGTCGGTGAAATCTGGCCAAGCGAAAAGGCACTGATCAAACCGCTAAATAATATGGTTCGGAAAAGACAATTCATAGCTAGGGCAAAGCCTTTCGCAAAATAGGCCTCGTGGCCAGCCGTTTTCTGCTCGGCCAAGCGAGGGTTTATTTGGCTTGTTTGAGGTAGTGCTTCTCGAGCCGCTTGGTCATTTCGACCTTGTCGGGGCGGGGGCGTTCACGCAC
>JAKUOU010000016.1:49979-120728 GCA_022451065.1 Pedosphaera sp.
TGATCTCATCGTAGTAAAGCGCGTAGTCGAGCCGCGACTTGGGCGTGTCGGCGACGTACGGCGGCAGGCGAACATCCTCCGGCTTGTGAGGCTGCTTGAGGATGCCTTCGTCGTAGTCGCGATGCGGATCGAGCGCGGCGAGCCAAAGGAAAAACGGTTTGTCCCTTGGACGGGCCTTGAGCAATGGCACCCACTGGTCGCAGCCGCTGCGCGCATCGCCGGTGACGTTCTGCACAATCTTCCCGGCTTTGGCCGCCTCGCCGGTGGGTAGTTGAAAACCGGACACGTCGGCTTCGCGAATTTCATCAAAACGATCTTTCACTGCATTGCCGAGATGCCACTTACCGGCCGCCGCGGTCCAGTAGCCGGAGGCTTTCAGTAACTCGACGAATGTTAGCCGGTCGGCAGGCAACGGCCAGTGAAGCTGCTCGGCATCGGTCTGGTGAGGGTAGGTGCCGGTGATGATACTGGCCCGGCTCGGGCTGCACGAGCTGATCGTTAGGTAGGCGTTGGTGAAGCGCATGCCACCTTTGGCCAAGCGGTCGAGGTTCGGCGTGCGGACGCCGGGATTGCCGGTGCAGCTGAGATCGTCCCAGGCCAGGTCATCGGCGATGATGAAAACAATATTAGGTCGTGTATCTGCTTGGCCAAGCGCTGGCGCGGTAAAGGCGGCAATAGCGAAAAAAAGTGTGGAAAATTGGCGCATTTCGGTGCGGCGAATTGTGACTCAAGCGGAGTCCGATCCCGAGTCTTTTCGTCGATCATCTAACTGCGCAAGCAGATCGCAGAGCGCTGCCAGGCGTGGGGTTTTGACACCGGCAGCCTGCGCCCGGCCAAGTGGCAGGCGGAAGAGGGCATCGAGTTCCAGTGGCAGACCGCGCTCGAAGTCGATCAGCGTCGAGGCGCGGTAAGCCCCCATAACGCGGGTGCGATTACGCTGATGCTCGCCGAGGCCAGGCGGCAGGTCGTGTTCAAGCGCGCAGCCGGAGGCGATGACCTCGTCCATCAATTCAGTGACAAGCTGCTCCCAAGGCCCGTCATCGAGCAAGGCGGCTGTGGTTAGGCAAGGGCCGATGGGTTGGCCGGGTGTCAGCTGCCCGGCGAGTGTGGCGTCGAGTCCCGCCGCACCGGCAACACCGAGGCCGTTGAACGGAATGTTCCAGATCAGCTTCTCCCAGTGGGTGCGCTCGAGGTCGGGCGAGACATCGACCGGAATGCCGGAGGAACGGATGAGTTTCGCGATTGATTCGGTCAGCACATCCGGTGAACCGCCGTGGCGACCAAGTACAATTTTGCCGTGTGCGATGTGATGGATGACGCCGGGCTGGGTTCGGTTGATGCAGACAAAACACATGCCGCCAAAGACCGGCTGGTTGGGGAACAGCGTGGCCAACGCGCGCTCATTGTCCAGGCCGTTTTGGAGTGTCAGCAGAGCGGTGTGTTCGCCGACCAGCGGCGGCAACAGCTCGCCAAGGCGGTGGTTGGCTGTTGACTTGAGCGCGACGATTACCAGGTCGCACGGACCGATTTCCCCAGGCTCCCTTGCGGCGGTGGGGTGTACACAAAAGTCACCATCGTCGCTCCGAATACGCAACCCGTTTTTGCGGATAGTTCTGTAATCGGAGCGCAACAGGAAATGCACATGGCGACCTGCTCGGCACAATTTTGCCCCGTAAAAGCAACCCACAGCGCCACAGCCGACCACGCCGATTTTGTCCAGACTGTCACCGTTTAACTCCATAGATGCACAAAAAAAGCGCCCAACAAATGCGGGCGCTTTCTATGGGAATCAGTTAATCCTTAAGAGGCAGCGATGGCGTCCTTCGCGGCCTTGGCCACGGTGAACTTCACCACGGTTTTGGCAGGGATGCTGATCGTTTCGCCGGTGGCGGGGTTGCGCCCCATGCGAGCCTTGCGGTTTACCAGTTTCAGCTTCCCAACACCTGGGAACGTAAAAGCACCGGTCGATTTGGTGCTCGAGATAGCCAAGTCAGCCAGGTTGGCCAGCAGGTCGGTTGCCTGCTTCTTCGTGAGACCGTTCGCCTCAGCTACAGCTGCGGCGGTCTGTGATTTCGTCAATGGTTTGTCTGACATATCGTTATTGATTCTGCGGGTTACAGTATTTTTTCCAGTAGTGATGCACTACTGGGAGTCGGTTGTACGAGCGGCCTGCGGCATTCGCAAGCAGAAAAACCTAAATAAATGAACAATTTTTCAGGTTGTGTAAGTCCGGGTTTTTGAGTCACGGAGCCAGTTTGGAACCGTTCATCCCTTTGAGATGGAACAAGCTGTGTTGTTCCTTGCGGGACGATCCCGATCAACTCAATTTGTTTTACGCCTGATAAAAGCCAGGTCGCCACACTTTGCTGGCTCACGGCGAGATCAGGTTGCCCGTCATCGTTGAAGTCGACGGCCACCACCCCGCACTGCTTGCCGTGGAGCATGATGTTGCTCTCGGAAGCGGGTACGGCAGTGACATTACCCGTGCCATCGCCACGCAGCAAAAGACCCTGACCTAAATCATAACGCGAGTAGCGCCCGGGTACACTGAAGTCGTTTTGTGCCAGGAACAAATCGGCCAATTCATCTCTATCGAGATTCTGAGCACGCAGGTCAAACGTCGTCGAGAACTGGGCTACATTAGGTAGCCGATATATCTCAAAATCACCTAGTTTTATTGAGAAAAACAGTGCTAGAGAGGGTACGAATCTCGGCCGATTTTATGTCGCAAAGTGCTGGGCCGATGATCTGTGGCATTGATGAAACAGTGAATGTTTTGTTGCGTGTGAGCATGCCCCGCACCTCCGGGAAAGTCTTTGCGAACATATTCAGTTTTCGAATTGGTTTGCACTGTTTTTATTCTTGAGTCGATGAAACCATCGACCAGCTTCATCACACCTTCCCCGTTGGCATCGCCGTAAAGCTATCGCATCGGCTAGGGTACAGTTCGTAGGCGTTGTTACGACCGGCATTGCCAAGCACCGATATCGGTGCTTTCCATCGCCGCTGAAGCCCGCCAACGTCACAATGTTCCCCAGCAAGGCTCAGGACAATGCAGGCGACAAGCAACAGCCTGGTCGGATTTCTAAAATCCTGAAAACTTCCCTAACGCAATTTCCACTCATTCATCAGCTCCTTTCCTTCGCGGCTTTCGTAAGAGCGCGGCATCCAACGGCGGAGCAATTCAAACGTTTCGCCAAAACGCTCATCTAGCTCGGTGGTAGTCGTGCTGAACGGAGGCTCACCGTTGTCGTTGGTGATCATGTAGTTGACGGCGAGATAAAGTCCACCCGGCTTGAGCCAGCGGTGCAGGGCCTGCGCGTAGTCATCACGGCGCGACGGCGGGATGGCGCAGAACAGCGTGTGCTCGAACACGAGGTCAAATGACTGATACGGCTCGTCGTTCAAAAAGTCGCCGACGCGGTAATCGACCCGGAGCCCCCCTTCGTCGGCTAGGCTCTTGGCTAGGGGGACGGAGCTTGGGGCGATGTCGAGCCCGGCCACTGACCAGCCGGCCTTGGTTAGGGCCCGGGCGTCGTGACCGCGGCCGCAGCCTGGGACGAGCGCCTGGCCGGGCGACACCCGGGGGTTTGCGACCAAATAATCGACCAAACCAGGCGAGGCTGCGCCGTGGTCCCAAAAAGTTTCGTTGGCCTGATAAAGGGCTTCCCAGTCTCTATCCTTGTTGATTTGCATTGACGCCGTGCCCGAAGGCGTTAGGAACTTGGCCGGTTTTTTGCAAGAATCAATTGCCAGGTGTTGTTTCCTTCGCTTGGTCAAGTGATTGAGGGTTTTCGCAGTTTGATGATTATTCTATCGGGAATTCAGCCGTCGGGCACGCTGCATGTCGGCAACTATTTCGGCATGATGCATCCGGCGATTGAGCTTCAGGAGCAGGGTGATGCGTATTATTTTATTGCGAATTACCACTCCATGACGTCGGTGTTCGATGCTGGCGAGCGGCGCAATAACACACTTGGTGTAGCGCTGGATTTTCTAGCGTGCGGCCTCGACCCAGCCAAGTCGGTATTTTTTCGTCAAAGCGACGTGCCGGAGGTATGCGAGCTGACGTGGTTGTTGACCACGCTTACGCCGATGGGCCTACTCGAGCGTTGCCACAGCTACAAGGACAAACTAGCAAAGGGCCTTTCACCGAATCACGGTTTGTTCGCCTATCCGGTGCTGATGGCGGCAGACATTTTGATTTATGACTCGAACGTTGTACCGGTCGGCCGAGACCAAAAGCAGCATGTCGAGGTCACACGCGACATCGCGATCAAGTTTAATCAGGCCTATGGGGAGACGTTTGTGATTCCCGAGCCACAGATCCGCGACTCGGTGGCCGTGGTGCCGGGTACGGACGGGCAAAAGATGAGCAAGAGCTATTGCAACACCATCGATATTTTTGGCGAAGAAAAGCCGCTACGCAAAACCATCATGCGCCTGGTCATGGACAGTCGCCCACCCGAAGAACCCAAGCCGAACGCCGACCAGAACATCGCCATCCAGCTCCTGCGGCTTGTGGCTCCGGAGGACGTGGCCAAGGACTGGGAGGAACGCCTGCGCGCCGGCGGCCTCGGTTATGGCGACCTGAAAAAGGCGTTGTTCGAGCACTACTGGGAATATTTCGCGGAGGCCCGTGCCAAGCGTTCTGAGTTGGAAAATAACCTGGATCACGTCAACCAAGTCCTCAAAGACGGAGCCGCCAAAGCCCGCGAACGTGCCGCCACCGTCCTCGATCGAGCCCGAAAAAACTGCGGATTGGTCTGATCAAAGCCAGATTCCGAGCGCATTCAGTAGGTAGTAGACCGTAATGCCAAAGCTGGCGAAAATCACAATCGCCTCAACGGTAAGCTTGGCCACCGACGGTAGGCCAATCGCTGCTTGGCCAGTTGGTTTACTCGTTTGATTGAGTGTGCCGAGCATCAGGCCGCCGGTCATCACGGCGATCTGTATGCAGACAAACACCATCAGCCAGGCGAACGCCTTGTCCATGAAGCCGTACGAATGCAGCCCGATGCCGAGCATGTTCGTGCCGAAGAAAGACCATGCAGTAACGGCATTACCAAAGATCGCCATGGCGACGAGCCCGCGCTCGCGGATCAGCCCGCCCCAGCGCGCGTGCAGGATGGCGGCATTCCAGATGACGATCATGAGCGCACCATTTTCCTTCGGGTCCCATCCCCAGAACCGACCCCACGACTGGTCGGCCCATATACCGCCGAGCACGGTGCCGACAAAGCTAAACAGCGTCGCAAAACAGACAATGCCGTAGATCATCTTCGTCAGGGACGAGCGATTTGTCTTGTCGAACAATATACGATTGGCAACGAAATCGCGCACTACATAAACGATTGCGAGGAAGCCGGCGACGAAAGTGGCAGAGTAGCCGATCGTGATGATTACCACATGCGTTGCGAGCCAGAAATTAGTGTCGAGCACTGCCTGCAACATCTCCATCGTGTCCCCGCTAATCGAGAGTCCGCCGGCGACGAGCAGCGTGACAAAGCCCACCGAGCTGGCAACAACGTTGCCGATGCCGTCTCGGTAGATGCGTTCCAGGATTAGCCCAAGAATCACTGCTCCCCAGCCGACGAACACAGCGGCTGAGTACAGGTTGGTCACCGGCGGCCGGCCCTCAAGCCACATCCGGAATATCAGTCCGGAGGTATGTATGATCGCTGCTAGAGCAATGAGATAGTAGGCGGTTTGGTTGGGCCACTTGGCCGTAGTTAGCCAACCTCCGCAGGCAAGCAGAAATGCAAGTACGTAAATGATTTCGCATTTATAGAACGGATCAAAATTGTTGAAGGCAAACTCCTTGCCAGTCTTGCCGGATTCTGTGGTGAGGCCATTGTCATTGAGGTAATCTTGATAGTCCCTGAGCTTGTTGTTGAAGGTTTTGCTATCCTCTTTTGCATAAGCCGAAATCATGTCAGCGTAGGATTTTGTTGCGGCATGAAACTGAATTTTCCAATCGCTTTCGGCTGAGGCTGCTGTACTGATGCTGCTCAGTAGATTAGTGCTAAGAGATTGCCAGGACTTGTCGACTGGAATGATTCGTGGCCAAAACATCACGCCACTTCGATCACCGTCCTGAAGGCTAGGGTCGAACAATGTATCTAGCAATTTTGTGAATTGCTGATGTTGTGATTCGTCGTGCTCCACACCGGAGTCGTGGGCCCGTACGGCAGCCATCCCTTCCGGAAAAACCGCTTTCAAGCTGGCCAGGTCAGCGGCGAAATCGGTCGAGTTTTGAGGCCGGAAGCTTTTGGACAAGCGCTGATAAATCAACAGCGAGTCGGCGACGGCCTTGAGCGATTTCTCGTAAGGCGTGCGCAGAGAGGCATCCTTGGATTGGATGCGCCCGCTCTCCCGGGCTAGGCGTTCGAAGTTATTGCCGGCGGTGATGTCGTTGACCGAGAAATGTTTTTGGTCCTTGGCCAATCGGAGGTTGTCCTTGATTTCCTCGTTGTCGATTCGGAAGACCGGCCTCCTGCGGGCTTCGGCCGGCTTGGCCATCAACTCGAGCAGCCACTCGATGGCTGGGATGGTTTCCACTGCGCCACCACTATGCCGGGCGTAGCGCCCCGTGGACTTGTGGCGGATGACCTGCATGGCATTGCGGGCGGTGGAGTCGATCGGCTGAATGCGTCCGTCGAGCAGCACCGGTAGCTTACCGAAACCGTAAATGTCTGGCTGTTCGCTGACGACTTTTGGCATGCGCACCAGCCCCATCAAGGCCCACAAGGCCATGACCACGACAACAACGACCGGGACGGACAGTTTTTTCATACGGCAGCCTTTCGTTTTCTGTTGAACGAAAACAGGTGGGTCAAAAACTGGATGAGCAGCCCAAGGCCGACCAGCGCGCAGGAGATATACGGTGTCACCCAGCCGGGATTTCGAACGACCTGCAGGACAGTTGCCCGATCATTTTCCGGGTCGAAGCTGGCCTGAAAGTAGGTCTTCCCGTGGGTGCGCAGTGGGTGGTTCATCCAGATATTCACCTCGCGTTCAGCCCCGGTGGCACGGTCCCGTAAGATCACCAGGCTGGAGAAGTTCCGTGCTTTTTCCGTTCCTTGAAACTTGTCGTGCTTAAAGTCAATCAACTTGATGTCATACGGCGTGTAGTAGCGCTTGAAGCGCAGGGCCAACTCATACTCCTTGCCGCCGTGCTCGAGGGTCTGCTCGGGGATCGGTTGGCGGAGTGCGCCGAACAGTGCCGAGACCATCCATATGCCGAGCTCGGTACCATCGGTGGACTGCAGCTTGATATACGCGCCGGGGAAGTTGACTTCCTCGAGCGATGTAACCGATTCCTTGTCGATCGTTGTCAACTCGAGCCCCTTGCCGCGCGTGGCTTTGTTTGGCTGCCCCTGGCCAAGCTGGACAAGGTCGGAGTTTGTAAAGTAGTCCAGCACGGTCACCTCGAATGGCAGACTGCCAGTTGGGTAGGTTTTATTTTTGCGGAGCACCTCTGCCGGAATAGCGGCGACGGTGTCCGTGTTTGGCTGGCTTTTATCGATGATCACCAGTTCACACTCGTTGCCGCTGATGGAGTAGCCCTTGGTCTGGCCCTCCTCGAGCCGGAGGTTGCTCTCAACCTGATATTTGTCGGTGACCAATTGGCCCAGTAGCATGAAAATTAATCCGGCGTGCGTCATGAAAATGCCGATCTTTTTTCGCGTAAACTTGAAACGCTGAAAGTGGGCGGCGAGCAGGTTGACCAGCAGCACGATGCCCAAGAGGTAGCCGCCGACGAACGGAAATTTGAACATGACCGGATAACGGGTCGACCGGACGTAATCACGGAACGCATCCTTTTCCTTCACGACCGCAGGGGTGTCGCCGGTGATTTTGTAAAACCAGGTCTCTGGTAGCGTCCGATAAGAGATGGTGTGAATAACGCCAAGTGTCGTGGCCGGCTTGCCATCACGGGTCCCGCTCATCTCGACGAACGTCCCAGGGTTGCCATCCACTGCGAACGACTGCTTCGTATTGTCGAGTTGCGATTGTTCGATGTCTTCGAGGCCGATCTGTTTGCGCCAGCGATTGACATTAGCCAGTTCCCCACCTGCGTTCTTTGCCAGCTTGGTGACCGAGATGGTCGCCTTGTTGTCGCCATGTACGGCCTCAAAGTCGATCAAGCTAAACTGAGAACCTTCAGTTTCATTCCATTGTCCTGGCGTTTCCCACTTCGAGCTGCCAACTCGGATTTGCGCCCAGCCCGCGCCGCCGATGCTTTCCGGCACGAGGAAATAGCTGCGAAAATATTTTTTTTGCGCATCGTAAAGTCCCTGGTCCACCTGCGCCAGTGTGCCGACGAACACCAGCACGAGTGCCGCAAACAGGCAGGCCACGGTCAGTCGCAGCGAGCACCAGAATTGGACAAACGGCTTGAGCAACGGCATTGGACTTACGGTTTAGGGAACCGGATGGATTGGAGGAACTCCATGAACGCGCCTTTTTCGGCGGTGACCACCGCGCTTGGTCCGGTGATTTTGTAGAACCAGGTCTGGTTTCCAACGGGGTGATAGACGCTTATCGAGCCGTTCTTCTCTCCAACAGCCTCGACGAGCGTGGCGGGTGTACCGGCGACACTCATCCGTTCGGTCGCGCCGGCCAAGCCGGCAGCATCAACTGGTGGCAGCCCGGACTGGCCGCGCCAGCGGTTGGCGTTGGCCAGCAGCCCGCCAACATCACCGGGAAACGTCATCAGCGTGATCTCCGCTTGGCCGTCCCCGGCGGTGAAGTTGCCCAACCGCATCGCGGTGCTAGGCTTCTCGGCCCAACCGGCTGGCTTGGCCCACGTTGGGCCAGCCACCTCGGGCGCGGGTGGTGGCGGCCCGGCCTGCTGTGCCTCAGCCATCAGCCGATCAAAATTCACTTGGCTGGCCGCTGGCTGGAATTTCAGTGTGGCTAGGAAATTGGTGAAGGTGCCGAGCTGCGACCCAATCGAGTCGGCTGAGCCGGACAACTTGAAAAACCAGCCCACTTGGCCAAGCACGAGCGACGCGGTGACGATGCGTGGTGGGGTGTCCTGGCCCGCGAGCGGCTCGGTGCCGGCAAGGTCGAAAATCCGGCCGGTGTGCCCGCCGATTTGGATCGGCTCGGCTAGACTCTTCGCAGCGGCTTCGTCCACCGGGCCAAGGCCCACCTGCTCGCGCCACATGTTGACAATCATCGGGTTCTCCGCCAGCCGGGCCGGTAGTGGGATAGCGCTGACTCCGGCGTTCCCCGGCAGCGCGAACGAGAGGGTCGCCAGCCCAGATCCGTCGTCCGTGACGTTCGTCCAGTCCTGCGGCTTGGCAAACTGGATCAGCGTGGCGGGATCCGGCTTGGTCGTTGCAGCGGGGGCGACAGCAGGAGCCGGTTTTTCCTTTGGAACATTGTAGGTGTGAACCTCCTCGCTGTTGCCGGAAAAAGTCTCGAACAACAGCACAGCTAGCAACATGACGACAATAAATATGCCGTCCCGCAAATAGTTGGGCTTTGGTTTCTCCACTCGAACAGGCAAGAGGACGTGGCAGGCGGACTACAAATTCACCCCGTCCCACGTCGACCGGGGAAGGGTATCTTCAAAAGCCGATTTGGCAAACTTTTTGCATGACCAAGCTACCTGATTTTGGCGTTTTTAAAAGACTCGCGCGCACATTCAGGTGATGGACAGATTGTTTTTATCCGGGGCCATTCGAAGACTTAAATGGGCGTCACACCTAGGGCTTTTTTTTGAGGATTGCCATTGCGGTCGCATGCTGTGCCGTGTGGCTGATACTGAGGTGCACGAGGTCGCCACCACGTTCGTCGAGCAAATCGAGCCCTTTCCCATGCAGAACGACGTAAGGTTCACCAGAGTCGTGCTTGGCCACCTCGATATCGAGCCAGCCTAGCTTGGCGCATATGCCAGTGCCGAACGCCTTGGAGACCGCCTCCTTGGCGGCGAACCGCGCGGCCAAAAACGGCGCGGGATCCTTGTGCCGCAGGCAGTACTCAATCTCGGCAGCGAGAAGGATGCGGCTGGTAAACCGCTTGCCAAATTTCTCATGTGAGGCACGGATGCGCTCGACCTCGATGATGTCGATGCCGGTACCGAGGATCATCCTGCTTTGTAGCCTTCCATCAGCTCGAGCATTTCACGCACGGCCTGGCCAAGGCCAACAGTCATCGCCCGGCTGACGATGCTGTGCCCGATGTTCAACTCGTTGAGGTGTGGCACCAGGAAAATGCCGCGAGTGTTTTCGTAGTTCAGGCCGTGGCCGGCGTTGACGCTGAGTCCAAGCGACTTGGCCTGCTCGGCGGCCCTGGCCAGGCGCTCGAGTTCGGCGGCTTGTCTGGCTTCGTTGCCGTAAGCTTCGGCGTAGGCGCCAGTGTGTAACTCAATGAACGGGCTGCCTGTCCTGGCTGTGGCCTCGATCTGCTGCGCGTCGGGATCGATGAACAGACTCACCTCGATGCCGGCTTTGCCAAGCGTGGTGGCGCCCTCGGTGATGGCATTGACTTGGCCGACGACGTCGAGCCCGCCCTCGGTGGTGACTTCGGCGCGGTTCTCAGGCACAAGGCAGACGGCCTCCGGCTTAAGGCGCGTGGCAATGTCGATCATCTCCGGCGTGTTGGCCATCTCGAAGTTAAGGCGCGTCTGCACCGTGTCACGGATGGCCCAGATGTCGCGGTCGAGAATGTGTCGCCGATCCTCACGTAAATGCGCCGTGATGCCATGCGCGCCGGCGTCCTCGGCTTGTCTGACGGCATCAATGGGGCATGGTTCACCGCGGTCGAAGCCTCTATAACGAGCCTGCCGCAACGTGGCCACATGGTCGATGTTGACGCCGAGTCGCAGCATCGGTTCGTCCGTTACTTTTTGTCCGCAGACTTCTTGGGCAGCTTTGGCTTGGCCGTTCGCTTTATCTCCGGCGCGGGCGGCCACTCGAGCGTCGGTGTGGGAAATCTCGGGTTGTCGATCCACCGAGTCAGCAGAGCGATCTCCAACGCCGAGAGGCCTAGGTGCGACTTGCGGGTGATTGTGAGCCGGTTACCGTCGATGGCTGCGTCGGTGATGGTGTTACCGAGTTTCGGGTACAGTGAGGTGATGAATGCGATGCCCTTGGTTTTGTTGATGAGCTGCTCTCGCCGGTCGGAGAGGATGGCGGCGAACTGGATCAGCAGGCTCCATTTCTCCAGCCGTTGGCCAGTGATCTCCCAGTTGTAATAAACCAGATTTTCCTTGCCGATGAACTCGCCGAGCATTTCCTGGGGGATCGGTTTTTTGATCGGATCCGGTGGGAAAACACCGCCGACGATGTAGCCCTTGTCGTCCGAGTTGCCGATGGTGACGTACGGCGCGAATAACGGCACGTTGCCCCAGACGAGCTCCGGCTTTTTTGGCTCGTGCCCGATCTGGCCGATGAATTTCTCGCCGCGGCTTCCCGGTTTCTTGAAGTCGCCGACGCGCTTGGCTAAGTCGGCGATCGCCCCCTTCGGCTCATTTACTTTCACTGAGAAAAAAGACTGAAACTTGGTACGTGCCTGTGACCAGGCGAAGAACTGATCGTTGACCGGGTCGAGCCCCAGCAGTTCGAGGACTGGTTTGGCAGTGGACAGGCCCACGCCGCGCGCGGCAGTAAAGCTAGCCAGCGGCTCGGTAATGGTGCGTGTCGGGATTTCCCAGTCCGGCTGGCTGGCTGGCAGTGGCTTCGCGAAGTCTAGAATGACCTTGCTGTAAAAATTATCTTTTTTCAGGTGTGAAGTCAGTTGGATCAAGTTTACCTCACCGGGTAAGCTCTCACGAACCATGTCCGGCAGAATCTCGGCGTCCAGAGTGATGATCAGGTCGTTCTCCTTGTCCGCTGGGTAGGGGCGTCCACTGTCGGCGATCCGCTGGGCTGCTTTTTTTAGATAGCTTAATGTCTGCTGCCCGGAGCCGAAGAGCAGCCAACCATCGGCATAGCCAAAGCCGAGGGTATGGTCATTATCGAAATCGACGCGCCAGCCGTTGTAGCCGGCCACGGTCTGCTCGAGCAGCTCGCCGCCCCGCTGCTTGGCCAGGCGTCGGAGGCTCTGCGTCCACAACTTGCCTCGTTTCTCATTCGTTGCCGTGATGAGTGCGACTTCCGGTTGATCATCAGCCCGGAAGACACCCAGAAACAATTCGCCGCGCCCGAGGTCGGGCAGCAGCTTGCGCAGGGTTGCCACGTGCTCGGCGTTGCTGGCGCCCAGCCGCTTGGCCAGCTTGTCGAGCGCCTCGTTGCGGAACGCCTGGCTTTGCTTGAGCTGCCAAACCGCGTGCAGTGTCTTGGCGTCGTCGCGCTTGGTCAGGTTATCGATGCCGACAAAGTGCGCCTTCAGCACGGGCTCGGCCTGTGCGCAAACCAAACCAAGAGATGCCAAGATGGTTGTCAGGGATACGGACAAAACTCGTTTCATGGGGGACACTCCTTGCCAGAGAACACTGGTTGAATCAACCGCAAACCATGCTTAAGCCCCTCCTGGCCGTCCCCAGTGCTTGCGGTACTCGCGCGAGAGCATTGCGTTGGCCTCACCGTCGCCCACAATTTGCTCGTGCTTGGGATCAAACTCCAGCACGCGGCCAATGCGCGTGGCTATATTGCCAAGATGGCACAGTGACGATGAGAGGTGGCCAATCTCAATGTCGGCGTTTGGCGTGCCACCTTCACGGATGCAGCGGAAAAAATCGTCGTGATGCGCCCGCAGATCCGGGGTGCCGCTCATCTGCTCGCGCAACTTGTTACGGGCGCCGATCAGTTTCCAGCCTCCGTGCTTGCCTAGTAGCATGAACCCGTTAGTCCCATAAAACGCATTGCCGTTCTCGTAACCCTGCTCAAAGTAGGGCGCCCAGATGCGCTGCTCAAAAATGAGTTGTCGCTGCCGGCCGTCCTCGGCGCTCGGCGCGTACTCGAAAAGGACATTCTGTGTGTCGGGAAACTGCTGATCATCATCGAAGAAATATTTTCCTCCCAGTGCGGCTATACGGCTCGGGTGTGTCGTGACACCGAGGCCCCAGCGGGCGATGTCGAGGTCGTGCACGCCGTCGTTACCCATGTCGCCGGTGCCAAACGCCTGCCACCAGCGCCAGATACCATGCAGCATGTTCGGCTGGTACGGCACCTTCGGCGCCGGCCCGAGCCACGTCTCAAAGTCAAGATGAGCCGGCGGTGCGCTGGGCTTGGCCTTACCAATTGACGAGCGCTTCTGGCTGTTCCATGCCTTGGACACCAGCACACGGCCGATCGCTCCATTGTGCAACAGCTCCATCGCCTTCATCACATGCTTGGTGCTGCGCGACTGGGTGCCCACCTGCATGACACGCTTGTTACGCCTTGCCGCCTCGATCATCAGCCGCCCCTCGCGGACGTTGTGCGAGCAAGGCTTCTCCACGTAGACATGTTTGCCGGCTTCGGCGGCGAGGATGGCGGCCGGTGCGTGCCAGTGATCCGGCGTGGCTATGAAAACGGCGTCCACACTTTTAGCCTCCAGTATTTCCCGGAGGTCGCTCACCTGCTTCGGTTTGATGCCGGTGCCGGACTCGACCAAATTCGCGGCGTTGACCTGATGGTTGGAATCGGGATCGCAGACAAACGCGATCTCGACGTCCTTGCGCTTATTGAGATTCCCGATGTGATTGCGCCCCATGCCGCCCGGGCCGATGATGCCCAGCGACACCTTGTCATTAGGGCTGGCGGCCTGCAGGCCGCTGGTCAGGTGGACGGTGGCAAGTGCGCTGATTGAGGCGCTCGAGGACTTGATAAATTGCCGCCGTGGCGTGCGTATAGTGGTGGAAGTGTTCATGTGTCAAATGGAGTGAGTGAGAAAAGCCTATTCATCAACATCCTGTCGTGCAACCCCAAGCCAAGCGCTTGGCCAAGCGGGGGATGGTTTTTCACGAATAAGGGTGGTATTTTCGCGGGGATGATTCAGCGCTTGGCCATTTTGTGGGTGTTGCTGGGTGGCCCTGTTTTTGCGGCGGAGTTCACCCAGGCAGACCGTGATTGGTGGGCGTTCCAGCCGGTGCGCCAAGCGGCAATGCCAACGGAAGGCGGCGGCTGGGCAGTCAATGCAATCGATCACTTTATCGCCCGCAAGCTGACTGTCCATGAGTTATCGCCGGCCCCGGCGGCGGATCGCCGGACGTTGATTCGCCGCGTGTGCCTCGACCTCACCGGCCTGCCGCCGGCACCAGAACAAATCACCTCCTTTCTTGATGATGATTCTCCAGATGCCTACGAAAAACTGATCGACCGCCTGCTCGACAGTCCGCGCTACGGTGAACGGCAGGCGACTCTTTGGCTTGACCTTGTACGCTACGCCGATTCCGACGGCTACAAATCGGATCACTACCGGCCTGAGGCGTGGCGGTACCGCGATTATGTCATCCGCTCCTTCAACACCAACAAGCCGTACGATCGTTTTGTGCGAGAGCAGTTGGCCGGCGACGAGATTGATCCCGGAAATCGCGACGCGCTTATCGCAACGATGTTTCTGCGTCACTGGATTTACGAGTACAACCAGCGCGACGTGGAGACGCAGTGGCGCGACATCCTCGCCGACGTCACCAACGTCACCGGTGACGTGCTTTTGGGCATGGGCCTGCAATGTGCCCGATGCCACGACCACAAGTTCGACCCGATCCCGCAGCGTGATTATTATCGGATACAGGCGTTCTTCGCGCCACTACTGCCGCGCGACTCGATGCCGGTTGGCACTGTTCCGCAGCGCAGCAAATTTTTTAGGAAGCACAAGGCCTGGGCTGCCGCGACGGGGGATATCCGCAGGCAACTCGACGCCATCGAGCAGCCTGCCCTTTTGAAAAACACCACCGGCGAGGGTTTCGGCAAGTTTATCGACAAAATCAAAACCATGATCCGCAAGCGGCCGGAGGATCGCACCGCATACCAGCGGCAGATCGCGGAGTTGTCGGAGCGGCAGTTTGGCGTTGAGCCGGCCAAGTTACCCGAGCGGCTCATGGGCGCCAGCAAAGCAGAATGGGAGCGGCTACGATCGGAGTTGAAGGAGTTCGAGGCGCAAAAGCCGAGGCCGTTGCCGCAGGTGAAATTTGTAGTCAGTGACGCCGGCCCGGTGGCGCCGGCCACGCGCATTCCGAAAAAAGGCGACGTTGTCGAGCCGGGTTTCTTGAGCATCCTCGATCCCGGCCCGGCACGCATCACGCCGCCGCAGGCCGCCCTGCAATCGACCGGCCGCCGCACCGCCCTGGCATGGTGGATAACGGATCCGGACAATCCGCTGATGAGCCGTGTGATGGTCAATCGGCTTTGGCAGCAGCACTTCGGTCGAGGTCTGGCCGCCAACACCAGCGATTTTGGCAAACTGGGCGAGCCACCGACGCATCCCGAACTGCTCGACTGGCTGGCGGCGCGATTTGTCGCCGACGGCTGGAGCCTCAAGAAAATGCACCGGCTGATAGTCACTAGCGCGACGTACCGGCAGGCGTCGACCAACGAGCAGTCGGAACGGGCCGACCCGGCCAACACGTGGTTTGCCCGCGCACCGATCCGGCGCCTGGGTGCCGAGCAGGTGCGCGACGGGTTGCTGGCGGTCTCCGGCGAACTGGATCTGGAGTCCGGCGGCGAAGGCGTGGCGGCGGACAAGTCGAATCGCCGCTCGGTGTATCGCAAGGTGATGCGTAACAGCCCGAACGAGGTGATGCACACGTTCGACATGCCGGATCACATTTCGCACATGCCGCAGCGCAACGTGACGACCACCGCGACGCAGTCGCTGCTGCTGCTGAACAGCGAGTGGACGCGCCAACGGGCGGCAGCCCTAGCCAAGCGCCTGGCCAAGCGGCATCCCGGCAACGCCGGGGCGAAGATCGTGGATGCTCACGAGTTGGCTTTTGGCCAAGCTCCACTGCCGTCACAACTGAACGATGCGCTGGCGTTTCTTGATGCCTGCGGCGCGGCGAACAAGCCGCCCGGCCTGGCCGCACTGACCGAGTACTGCCATGTGCTTATGAACGCCAATGCGTTTCTGTATGTGGACTGAGTCATGAATGTTCGAGCGCCAGTTGCGGATGAACTTTTTTCGCGGCGAGAACTGTTACTACGCGGCGGCGCAGGATTTGGCGCGTTGGCGCTCAGCGGGTTGCTCGCGCGCGACAACGCCCTAGCCAAGGCGGCGCGGCCGTCGTTTGTGCAGCCGCATTTTGCGCCCAGGGCCAAGCGAGTGATTTTCCTGTTCATGGAGGGTGGGCCAAGCCACATCGACCTGTTCGATCCCAAGCCGCTGCTCAACAAGCTCGCCGGGCAGCGGATGCCGCAGAGTTTCAAGCGGCCGATCACGGCGATGGGCGAAACGGAGTCGCCGCTGCTCGCCAGTCCGCGTACATGGAAGCGCCACGGCCAAAGCGGCGCCTGGGTGAGCGACTGGCTGCCGCACACCGCCGGGTGCGTCGATGATCTCGCGGTGATTCGTTCCTGCTGGACCAACGGCATCAACCACTCGGGCGGCGTTTGCCAAATGAACACCGGCCAACCGCTGGCCGGCCGGCCCTGTCTCGGCTCGTGGGTGAATTACGGGCTCGGCACCGAGAACGAAAACCTGCCGGCGTTCGTCGTGATGACCGATACCAAATCCACGCCGACAAACGGGCCGCGCAACTGGAGCGCCGGTTTTATGCCGGCAGCATACCAGGGCATCCGGCTCAACCAGGGCGCGGAGCCGTTTCGCCATCTGAACACCCCCAAAGGTGTGACACCTGAGACGCATCGGCGAAAGCTCGAGTTGTTGCGGCGGCTCAACGAGCGGCACCGCGCAACGCGAGGACACCAAAGCGAACTCGAGGCGCGCATCCGCAGCTATGAGCTGGCCTATCGAATGCAGGCCGCCGCGCCTGAGGCGGTGGACTTGAGTCGCGAAACGGAGGCGACCCGGCAGCTTTACGGCTTTGGCAACAAGGACACGGAGCCGTTTGGTCGGTGTTGCCTGCTTGCGAGGCGAATGGTCGAGCGAGGCGTGCGGTTTGTTCAGATTTATCACGGCGCAGGCAGCAAGTGGGATTCGCACTCGAAGATGGAGGCCAACCACTCGCGTCAGTGCTTGCAGAGCGATCTGCCGACCGCTGGGCTGCTGAAGGATCTCAAATCGCGTGGGTTGCTGGAGGAGACGTTGGTGATCTGGGGCGGCGAGTTTGGTCGCACGCCGATGAGCGAGAAGGGCGACGGGCGCGACCACAACCCAACCGGTTTCACCATGTGGATGGCCGGTGGGGGTGTCAGGGGCGGCCAGGTGATTGGCGCGACCGACGAGCTGGGGCTGTGGGCGACGAAGGATCGGCTACACGTGCACGATCTCCACGCTACGGTGCTGCATCTGCTGGGGATTCACAATCTCGACCTCATTTACCACTATAAGGGACGCCCAGAAAATCCCACCATCAACGAGGGCGAGGCTTACAAGGAAATCACCATGGGATGATTTTTCACGCTTGCCAAGTGTCAGCGGCGGCTTCAGCATTACACCGAGTGGCGGTTGTCTACTTTGGGTGATTGCCTAAAAAAAGGACCTTTATGGGAAACAAAATATTCGTGGGCGGACTGAATTGGGACGCCACTGAGGACGACATTCGGGAGGCTTTTGGAGCATCCGGCACGATCACCGAGGCGGTGGTGGTGCAGGATCGTGACACGGGCAGATCACGCGGCTTTGGCTTTGTGACCTATTCCAGTGATGAGGAAGCTAACGCCGCTGTTGAGAAATTCGATGGCGAGGAGTTCATGGGACGCAAGCTGACCGTAAACGAGGCCCGCCAGCGCGAGGATCGAGGGGAGGCGGAGGCGGAGGCGGAGGCGGAGGCGGAGGTTATCGCGACCGTGGTGACCGCGGAGGCCGCGGAGGCCGCGGAGGCGGACGTGACAATTGGTAGGCTATTTCGAATTTAATAATGGCGGCTTCCGTGCCACGTCACGGGATCCTGCTTGTAGTAAGACCGGAGTTCTTCATACAGCTCCGGCCTTTTCTTTTTCAATTGCCGGGGCTTCTCGAAAAACGCCTCAGTGGCCGTTGCAAAAAACTCAGCTGGGTTGGTGGTGCCGTAGTGGTCAATCACCGTTTTTTTGCCCTTGGCCGCCCTGTTCTGTAGTCGTTCGAATTCGCGGCTGAACACCAGCGCCCAAGACCGGTACATCGGCTTGCGCCTGTCCCAATTCTCCCCTTGTCCAAGTGGTGGTGCGCCGTCGGCGACACCATCGATCTGATCAAGCTGATGCGCGAACTCGTGCATCACAACGTTTCGGCCGTCACAGGCATTCCTGCCGCCTTGTCGACTCGAGTCCCAGGCGAGCACCACTGGCCCGTATTGCCATGACTCGCCCAGTCGATGCGCTTGGCTGTTCTCGTCGTACGGGTTTTTTGCCAGGTACGAGCTGGGATAAACAAGGATGGTACGCAGCGTCGGATAGTAGGCCGGTTCGCGGTGCAGTAATAACAGGCAGGCTTGAGCGGCAATGGTCACCCGAATCTCGTCGTTAATCTCCAGTCCGCCGCACCCCTCGAATCGTTTCTCGGTTAGGAACACAAGGATATGCTCCTGCAACTCCCGCTGGTCGGCGGCGGGCAGTTGCCCGTAGACTCCGAGATTTGACTCTAGGACGTTTATCCACTCCGCGGGGAATTTTCTCTGCCGGATTTTCCTGCGCCGCCGTTTTTTGCAAAAGCTGAACACCGTCGGGAAGCCTCCGTGCGACCCGCGAAAAAGGCCAACATTAAAGTCGTGAGCGCCGGGGTGTGGTGATAACTTTTCCGGCGCATGAAAACCATCAAACGCAGAATGTTCTTGAAAAGTGGCTTGGCCGCGTCCGCGCTGGGTTTCCCGGCGCTTGGCCAAGTGCGGGGGGCCAACGACAGGGTACAGGTGGCGCTGATTGGGTGCGGCGGTCGGGGCACACAGGTCACCGCGAGCCTGGCCCGGCGCAGTGATGTCGAGTGCTCGCAGGTGTGCGACATCCACGAGGAGCGCCTCGTCCGGATTGCCGACCACATGGCGGAACAGCAGGGCGGTCGGAAGCCGTTGCTGGCCCGGCGAATGGAGGAGGTTTTTGCTAATAAGGGCGTCGATGCCGTGGTAGTGGCTACGCCGGATCATTGGCATACGCCGGCTGCCATCCTCGCCTGTCAGGCGGGAAAGGATGTTTACGTCGAGAAACCGTTCAGCCACAACATTTGGGAGGGTCGCAAGCTCGTCGAGGCGGCGCGGAAGTACAAGCGCATCGTGCAGGTCGGCACCCAGAATCGTAGTGCGCCATACAATCTCGCTGCTCGCGACTACATTCAGTCTGGCAAACTTGGCGACATTCGCCTGGTCAAGGTGTTCAACCTCAAGGGCGGCGGGCCGTTTCATCTCGGGACAAGCGGTAGTTCACCGAAAGGATTTTCCTGGAAAACCTGGCTGGGACCGGCAAAGGCACGGCCGTATCACAGCCGCATCTTTCACGCTGGTTGGCATTATTTCTGGGACTACTCCGGAGGTGATTTGGCTGACTGCGGCATTCACCAGCTCGACCTTGCGCTGATGGTGATGGGCGATCCCGCCGCACCGGCTGCGGTGTCCGCCTCGGGCGGTCGTATCCAGCACAGGGGCGACGACGCCGAGGTGCCGGATGTGGAGATTCTGCAGTATGACTATCCCGGTTTTGTTATGACCTTCGAGCATTCACATTTCGCCGGTGCAATGAGCAAGATCAACGGCAGCATCCGTTCGAGTGACAAGTTTCCGCACTGGCCACAGTGCGCGACTCGCATCGAGTTTTACGGCACGAGGGACATGATGATGCTCGGGCGACACGGCGGCGGTTGGCAGGTGTTTGCCTCAAACGGCAGGGTGGTGGGGCAGCAGTATGGCCGACATCCGGACCCGGAGCATCAGCAGAATTATGTCGACTGTATCCGCTCGCGCGAGTTGCCCAACGCGGACGTTGGGCTCGCGCAGGTGACAACGTCTGTGATGCATATGGGTAATATCGCGCACCGGGTCGGCAACCAAAAGCTGCGTTACGATGCTAGGTCGGAGCGGTTCATCAACAGCGACCCGGCAAACCGCTTGGCCAAGCGCCAGAACGTTAACGAGTTTTCCGTCAAGGACATGGTTTGAGATCTTCAGCCGGTGTTGCTGACAACGATGCAGACATAAGTAATAAGGAAGATTTTGGATCTCCAATCGTTGTACCCTGATCCATCCGGTACCGGTCCGTGCGAATCACAATAGCCTGCCCGGCTCCATCCTTTTGCGCTTCAGGCAATGATGTTGTGTATGACTTTTCCGTGGACGTCCGTCAGACGAAAGTCACGACCGCTGTATCGGTAGGTGAGCTTCTCGTGGTCTAGCCCCATCAGGTGCAGGATGGTTGCATGTAGATCGTGTACATGCACGGGGTTTTCGACGGCGGAACAGCCAAACTCGTCCGTGGCACCGTAGGTAAAACCGGGCTTCACGCCGCCACCGGCCATCCAGACTGTGAATCCGTAGTGGTCGTGATCGCGGCCTTTCTGTCCTTCACTGGTGGGAGCGCGACCGAATTCACCGCCCCAAATCACGAGCGTTTCATCGAGTAATCCTCGCAGTTTTAAATCCTGAATCAGGCCGGCGATGCCTTGGTCGCATTCACGGGCTAGATGGGCATGGCCACCCTTGATATCGCCATGCCCGGTGTCCCACGCGATGTCGTAGCCGCTAATGGAGTGCGAGAGTTGCACCATGCGCACGCCGCGTTCCACTAGGCGCCGGGCAATGAGGCAGCCTTTGGCGAATTCGCTTTTGCCGTAGAGATCAAGTGTTGGTTTGCTTTCCTGGGCCGTATCAAAAACATCCGGCACAGCGAACTGCATGCGGAAGGCCATCTCCATCGCCTGGATGCTGGACTCCAGTTTCTGATCCTGCTGCTGGCTTTCGAGATCAAACCGATTGAGCTGGGCAAGTAGGTTGGCCTGTTGACGTTGTTCGGTGCGGGATAGATGTGGATTTTTCAGGTCACGCAAAATGCTGTCCGGCTTCATTTCGGCGATATTCGCGTACACGCCGGCGTAGGCTCCTGGCAAAAACGAGTTGCCCCAGTTTGCCGCTTTGCCGCGGGGTTTCGCACGCGGGCTCATGGCAACGAGGCCGGGCAGTTCCTGATTCTCCGTGCCGAGGCCATAGCATAACCACGAGCCGAGGCTGGGTCGGCTGGGCTGCAGGTGGCCGAGATTAAACATCATCATCGCGCCCGCATGCTCGGGAATGTTCGTATGCATTGAGTGGATGAAACAAATGTCATCAGAACATTCCGCTGTGTGCGGGAAAATGTCGCTCACCCATTTGCCTGTTTGCCCATATCGCTTGAAACCGAAGGGCGACGGGAACAGGCCGTTCTTGGTGTTTCGCAGTGACTTGCGATCTACAATCTTCGGCCGTTGCCCGGCGAACTCGGCGATTTTCGGCTTGTAATCAAATGTATCCACTTGCGACGGCCCGCCTGGCATGAATAGCTGAATCACATGCTTGGCCTTGGGCGCAAAGTGCGGCGCCTTGGGCGCAAGCGGTGAGGCCTGTCCAGCGCTGGCACTTTGGTTGAACATGCCAGCGAGGCTGATGCTTCCAAAGCCCGCACCGATGCGGTGCAAGGCGTCGCGTCGTGAAATCGGTGGGAGTGGATTTCGGTGAGGTTGCATTGTTTGAAACGGTTTAGCGAATATACATGAACTCGTTGGCGCTCAGCAAGGCCTGACAGTACTGTTGCCAACGGGTCAGCCGGCTGGCGACCGGCTGCGCACCCTTCAAGAATCCTTTGGCCAGGCGCTGTTCGCGGTCGGTCGGCGCCCGACCATAGAGCAGCGAGTAGGCACGTGCAATGCGGGTTGTCACATCGTCGGACTCTCTCTCCAATCGCTTGGACAATGCGCGGGCACGGTCGAGCATAAATCGGCTGTTCATCATGAACAAAAACTGTTGCGGGATGACATTTGCGGTGCGCTTGGCGGCGCTGGCCCGCGGGATTGGAAAATCGAACAGACGAAGAAATTTATCCGAAGCCAGAGGCGCGTTGCGGCTGACCTTTGCGTAAAGTGTGCGGCGGTTGCTGGCGACGATGTCCTGCACCGGCCCGCCACCTATCTGGAGGTCAAGTTCGCCAGTGACGGCGAGCAGGGAATCCCGCCACGTTTCCACATCCATCCGGCGCGGTGTCATGCGCCAAAGCGAGCGGTTGTCTCCGTCGCTTGCAAAGGATGTTTCGTCAAATACGCTGCTGCTGCGATAGGTCGCGGAGGTAAGAATCAGTCGATGCAACGCCTTGGTCGACCAGCCGCTTTCAACGAAAGTCGCAGACAGCCAGTCGAGTAACTCAGGGTGTGTTGGCACTTGGCCAAGCACGCCGAAATTGTCCGGCGAGCGCACCAGCCCTTGGCCAAGGTGGTGCTGCCACACACGGTTCACGAACACCCGGGCCGTCAGCGGATTGGTCGGATCGACCACCGCCTTGGCCAATTGTTCACGCCCGCTGCCCTGACTGAAATGCTCGCGGTCTTTGCCGGCGACAATGCGCAGAAACCGGCGCGGCGCCACCTTGCCCGGCTTCATCGCATTGCCGCGCAGGGCCACTTTCATATCCTCGCTGCCGGCGTCGCGCAGCGTATGGGCAAACTCGAATTTCGGTGGTGCCTTCGCCTCCAGTTCCTTGACCTCCATTTGCCAGTTGGCGATCTGTTTCTTGATCTCGTCTGACTGGGGCTGCTTTTTGGCCTTTCGGATTTTATCGTGCAGGGCATCGATGGGTTTCCGGGCATTGTGATAGGCGTCAATCACCTTCTTTTTAGCCAATGGAGTTTCGCTTTCGCGTGTGTTGTTGAACACTCCAGCGATCGAATAGTAATCCTGAATTGGGATAGGATCAAACTTGTGATCATGGCAGCGCGCACACGCCAACGTCAGCCCGAGAAACGCCCGCGAAAAAGTGTCCACGCGATCGTCGAGTGTTTCACTTTTTGCCTGCGCGATGCTCTCAGGGTCGCCGCCGTCTGAGGCATACGTCGGCCCCAGAGCAAAAAAGCCAGTGCCGGCTGCCGCGCTTCGTGCCATTTTATCACCGGTGATCTGGCTGCGGACGAACTCTTCGTACGGCAGATCGGCATTGAACGCGCGAACCACCCAGTCACGATACTGCCACGCCTTGGGATGCGACCGGTTATCCTGCGTCCAGCCTCCTGCATCGCTGTATCGCGCCACGTCCAGCCAATGCCGTCCCCAGCGTTCGCCGTACTGGGGCCGGTTCAACAGGGAATCAACCAACATCGACACAGCCTGATCGTTTAGCTCGCCTGCTGTGTTGCCCCCCAACTGCCGCGTCCACTCGCTCAACTCATCCGGCGTAGGCGGCAGACCCACCAAATCCAAAAACACACGCCGAACAAACACTGAAGCCTTGGCTTCCGGTGACTGCCTGAGGCCTTCGTTGTACAAGCCTTCGGCAACGAATTGGTCGATTGGATTCCGCACTCTCGCACCCGACACCGTCGGTGGGATCACTTTTTTCACGGGGCGCCATGCCCAATGTTCGCGAGCCTTGGTCCAATCGTAATTATCCGTCGTTGGCACGACCGTTGCCTTGGGCCAAGGAGCCCCCAACTCAACCCACTTCGCCAATGCCGCAATCTTCGGGTCGCTCAACTTCGGTTTGCCCAACGCCGGCATCTTCTTGCCCTGGTGCCGCACGTAACGAATCATTCGACTCTCGTCCGGGTTTCCAAGAATGATCGCTGGCCCGTGTTCGCCCCCTTTCAAAATAGCGTCTCGGCTATCCAAACGGAGTCCGCTCCGCTCCGGTTCCGCCAGTCCGCTGTGGCATTCATAACAATTATTCACCAAAATTGGCCGCACCTTACTTTCAAAAAACTCAAAGTGCTGAGAATCTGCATAAACCAAATTCACACAAATAGCACAGTAAGCAGCGAATGTTTCAGATAAAAATTTCAACGCACAGAAAAGTGATGCAACGAGCCTTATGCAGACAAGCACCAAAGAGTTTCAAGATACAGATTTGTTGGAGAAAAATGGAAATGGTGATTCGATTCCTGCCGCATAAAGTTTTTTTAAAACAGCTCTTTTATGGGCTCGTGATCGAGGATTGCTTTGGTGACTTCGGCTCGAAGCAGGTCTGGCGAGACGCGAAGTTGTGCGGCGTCGAACATGGTGTGGAGTACAGTGGCCAAGAGGTTTTCGGGGCCATAAGGTTCGGAGGCGGGATAGCTGCCCGTTCGGTCGGACCGACCGATTACCTGTCCCATTTTCAAGCCGCCGCCCGAGATCAAAAGCGGAGTCAAGGCGCCGTGATGATCCGTTCCGGCATCACGATTCTTTTTGATCGGCGTGCGTCCCATTTCACCCGTTACAATCAACAGGATCTTGTCGCTAAGGCCGCGCGCCTTAACGTCGTCGAGAAAGGCGGCCACCGCGTGATCCATCTGGGCTCCCAATGTTTGCATGCCAACTAGGGTGCCGGGATTATTGGCGCCGCCGCCATGAAAGTCCCAACTGGAATCAACCACGGTTACGAATCCGCATCCCGCTTCGCATAGACGTCGGGCCAGGAGCATCTCCTTGCCCAACAAATTCGTCCAACGAGCCTGGTCGACCAATTTTTTCTTTCCGTTAAACAGAAAGTACTTACCGCCTTCGTGGTAATCCGCCATGCGGAACAGATGGCTGGTATCGTATCGCGCAATGGTTTTCGGATCTTCCTTGGACAGGTCAAATGCATCGGAGACGCCGCGAAGCAGCAGGTCGTACGCCTGCCGTTCAACCTGGCTCATTGCGTTCACTTCGCCGGCTCGATCCATTCGGCGTTTCAAGCCATCGAGTTGTCTCAAGAGCTGAAACCGATCGGTAAAACGGTCGCGGGGCACCTTCAAATCAAAATTACTCAACTGGTCCGGACTACCGTCGAGAACGAGTCCCTTGTAGGGGCTCCCCAGACGCCCCGCCCCGGCCACTTGCTGCTTGATTCGGGGAAGCCCGAACGTTGGCGTCGGTGAACCCAGCTTGAGACCGGTCTGGACGGCCTCCGGCACGATAACGGTATTCATAGGCATACCGGTCACGGGATGAAAGGCGCCGGAGCCAAGCGCACACATGGCGGCCATCGCCGCACCCGATGGATGCCGGCCCGTCAGAATGGGGAGGTGATTGTGGCTGCTATCATTGGTGGCGAAGGAACGCACCACGGCCAACCGATCGGCTCGTTGGGCTAACTGGGAGAGGGTGCCGCCAAACCAGACGCCTGGGAGACTGGTCCGGACTTCGCCGGTGCAACTGCGGTTGTCGCTGGCGACATCAAGTTTTGGATCGAATGTTTCAATCTGGGGAGGGCCGCCTTGCAGAAAGAGAAAGACGACGGATTTGTTTTTGAAAACGCTCTGGTCCATCGCGGCCTGGGATCGAGTGGCGAGCAATCCTGGCAAGGCGAGGCCGCCGAGGCTGCCGATGCGGAGAAAATCGCGGCGCCTCATGCCCGCTGGGCCTTGGGCAAATCTTTGGTCGGTGACGGTTAGCATGACTTGGCCATTCGGGTCACTGTAATGTGGAGTTTAGCCTGTCCAAGGTGGAGGGGGCAAGGTAATCGCGATAGAGGACGCGGTGCTTGCGAGAGACGCATCGTATCCAGTTCCAGTTTTTGAGTTTCTAAACGTCAATGAACTGTCAATGAAACAGATGGCTTTTAAGGGAGAGTGGCCAAGCCTTGAAAATCTTGAAAATAAAGACTTTAGGGATGGTGGGCGAAGAGGGATTCGAACCCCCGACCAACGGCGTGTAAAGCCGCTGCGCTAGCCGCTGCGCCATTCGCCCATCCATGGAACTGTTTGGCCGATTGGCCGTACGGCCGCATTCTCAACAAATCGTTCCCAGTCGCAAGTCTTTCCGCTTGGTCAGGAGCACTCACTTGAAGATCGCTGTCTTGAGGTTGCCGGTTGTGTCGATTGAACCGCGTGTCATGGCGTTAGTGTTGAACTCCATCACGACGTTACCCTGTGCGTCGATGCCGATGATGCCTCCGGAGCCGCCAGCCTCTTTGAGTACGGTGTGCACGACGTCGGTTGCGGCCTTGGCCAGGCTCTCCTTTATGTATGCGATCCGTGCGCTGATGTCGTGGGCGACGGCGTGCCGTATGAAGTATTCGCCGTGGCCGGTGCAGGAAATGCCGGCGGTGCGGTTGTCGGCGTAGGTGCCGGCACCGATGATCGGCGAGTCGCCGATGCGGCCAAATCGCTTGCCGGTCATCCCGCCGGTTGAGGTGCCGGCGGCGATGTTGCCTTTGGCGTCCAGCGCTACGCAGCCGACGGTGCCGAAGTAGTCAGCGTGCCGATCCGGCTCGGCGATGGCCTGCGGCTTAGCCGTGGCTTCCTGTTGCTTGAGCCATTTTTGAATCTGTTTCCAGCGTCGCTCGGTGAAGAAGTATTTGGGATCGACGATCTCGAGCCCGTTGTCGCTGGCGAACTTATCCGCCCCTTGGTTGGTGAACAGGACATGCGGCGACTTTTCCATCACGGCACGCGCGGCGCGGATGGGGTTTTTCACTGTGGTCACGCCGCCGACGGCGCCGGCCTGCAGCGCGCGGCCGTCCATAATTGATGCGTCGAGTTCGTTTTTGCCCTCGGCGGTGAAGACCGCACCCCTGCCGGCGTTAAACACCGGCGCGTCCTCCATAATGACGATGGCAGCCTCGACGGCGTCGAGCGCACTGCCTCCTTGCTTGAGGATAGTATGCCCGGCACGGAGCGATTGCTCGAGCGTAGCATGGTATAGCCGCTCGTGCTCTGGTGTGAGTACGTCGCGGTCGATGCGTCCGGCGCCACCGTGAACGACGATGGCAATGGGCTTGGCTTGTGGAGTCATAGCAATGAAAAACAACAGGGCGGTGGTGATGGCTTTCATCACGGGCCAGCTTGGCCAAGCGCGGCTCGCTTGGCAACTCGAGGCTTCACAGGCTGGGCGTTCTGCCGTTGACTGGCCTGTCGCTTGGCTGCTTGGTCAAGCGCATGCCATGCCCGACAGTATCCCCTTTATTATTGACGCCCACCTCGATCTCTCGATGAACGCGCTTGAGTGGAACCGCGATCTGTCGCGTCCGCTCAGCGAAATTCGAGAACGAGAAGCCGGCCGAACCGACAAGAAGGACCGCGGCCGAGGTACCGTCTGCCTGCCGGAGATGCGCCGTGGCAAGATCGGATTGTGTGTCGCCACGCAGATTGCCCGCTACACCAAGCGCAGCAACTCGCTGCCCGGCTGGCATTCCCCGGAACAGGCCTGGGCGCAGACGCAGGGGCAGCTCGCTTGGTACCGCGAGATGGAGCGTCGGGGCGAGCTGACGCAGATTGCCGACCTTGGCCAACTGGAGGGGCACTTGGCCAAGTGGGCCGATGGGCCAAGCGACGACCTGCCAGTGGGCTACATTTTAAGTCTCGAGGGGGCGGACTCGCTTGTGACGTTGCAACACCTCGAGCGGGCTCACGCCTATGGACTGCGTGCGCTTGGCCCGGCGCATTACGGCCCGGGCACCTATGCTCCCGGCACCAACGAGAGGGGTGGCCTTGGTCAGGCGGGGCCTGACCTGCTGCAAGAGATGGAACGGCTCGGCATCATCCTAGACGTGACGCACTTGAGCGATGAGTCGTTTGACGAGTCGATGGACATTTTCGGTGGCACGGTTTGGGCGAGCCACTGCAATTGCCGCGCGTTGGTGCCGGGCGACCGGCAACTCAGCGACCGGCAACTCAGGCGGGTGATCGAGCGCGGTGGCGTGATTGGCGCGGCGCTTGACGCGTGGATGCTGATCCCCGACTGGGAACGCGGCGTGACGACGCCAGAGGCGTCCGGCGTCGCGCTCTCACACGTGGTTGATCATATTGACCACGTCTGCCAGCTCGCCGGCAACGCCGACCACGCCGGCATTGGCACCGATCTCGACGGCGGCTTCGGGCGCGAGCAGGCGCCGGGGGATTTGGAGACCATCGCCGATCTACAGAAGCTGCTGGACCTGCTCGCTGCGTGCGGCTACTCGGCGGCGGACATCGAAAAAATCATGAGCGGTAATTTTCTCCGGCTACTCCGGGATGCCTGGTCGTAGGCCGCTTTTCATCGCTGTATCGTGTTCAACCGTTTAAACTCTCCGAGCTGGTCATGAGCCAACCTGAAACCAACGCCGAAGTCAGCCGCCCCGCCATCAGGGATGAGTTGTCGAGGTTTTGGCAGGGGATGCCAGACAAGCCTCTGTTCTTCGCGCTGCTGGGGTCCTGGCTGGTTCTCTTTCAACTGCTGGGCAATTCCACCTTCGGCTACGTTGATACACATTCGCTTTACGGCTGGATGAACTACGCCTACGGCAGCTCGAAGGATGACGAGTTGGGCTACATCATCCCTCTGATCGTGTTGGGCCTGTGCTATTGGAAACGAGACGAGTTGCTCGCGGCGCCAAAGCGCAACTGGTGGCCGGCGATGGCGCTGGTGGCGATGGCGCTGGCGGTGCATCTGATTGGGTATGTCATCCAGCAGACACGCGTTTCGATCGTTGGTTTTTACCTTGGGCTGTACGCGCTGACCGGTTTGGTTTGGGGACCGGCCTGGCTGCGGACCAGTTTTTTCCCCGTCTGCCTGTTTGCGTTCGCCGTGCCGCTTGGGACGTTGGCAGACTTTGTCACCGTGCCGTTGCGGCACTTGGTGTCGGACATCACCGGGTGGATTTGCGGCACACTACTCGGCGTCGATATCATTCAGGAAGGGGTGCAGATTTTTGACTCCAAGCGCCGCTACAACTACGAGATCGCCGCCGCGTGTAGCGGAATTCGCAGCCTGACGGTGACGCTGGCTTTTTTTGCCATTTACGGCTTCGTCGCCTTTCGCACGCGGTGGAAAACGGCGGTGATCATCCTTTCGGCCTTTCCGCTGGCGGTGGCGGGTAATGTCTTTCGGCTCGCGTTGATCATCCTGGCCGCCGAGGTGGCGGAGTCGGCTCAGCCGGGAGCCGGTCAGGCTGCTGGGAACTTCGTTCATAGCAACGGCTTCCTAAGCCTGTTGCCGTACGTGCCGGCGTTTGTCGGCGTGCTGATTCTAGGTAGAGTGGTCAAGGAGGATGGGGAGTCTGGGCCAGCAACGGAGGTAGCCATTGAGTAGACAGGGCAAAATCATTGCCGCTGTTTTTCTGCTGCTTGTTGCGGCGGCGGCGGTTTTTTTGTCGCAACTCAATTCCGCCGGCCAAGCGCTTGGCCAACCGGGCCTCCATCTCACTGCGATGGAGCTTTTTAATGAAAATGGCAAAGTCGTCCGCACGAACGCTGTTGCGTTGCCGGCGCAGGTTTTGGACTGCACCTCAAAGCCGACGCCGGTCACCCAGTTGGAGCTCGACTGGCTGCCGCCTGACACCACGTATGGCCGACGCCGCTACTCGTTCCGGGACAAAACCTGGATCGAGAACAGCGTGGTACTAATGGGGCAGGACCGTACCTCGATTCACAAGCCGGAGTACTGTCTGCCGGGGCAGGGTTTCAAGATAGACCTTCGCGAAGTGGTCACCATCCCAATTCAGGAACCGCACTCGTACGACCTGCCGGTCATGAAATTGACGACCTCGAAAACGGTCCACGACCGCAGTAGGCGCGAGATACCGTTGAGGGGCGTGTACATCTATTGGTTTGTCGCCGATGGCAAACTGGCGACGCACCATCTTGACCGGATGTGGATGATGACCAAGGGCCTGCTCAGCGAGGGAGTGCTGCAGCGTTGGGCCTATGTGAGCTACTTCGCCATCTGCAAACCGGGCGACGAGGACGCGACCTTCGACAGAATGGCTAAGTTCATTACCGAGTCCGTCCCAAAATTCCAAACCACCACCGGCCCACCGAAGAGTTAGGCCGACTTGGCGCTCTTTGGCCGCATCCCCAAAAAATCCTTCAGTGCCTCGGCCGATTTTTTGCCGAAACCGGGTACTTGCTGAATGTCCTCGAGGCTGGCTTTTCGCAGTTGCTGCACCGAACCGAATTTTTTGAGCAGAGCGGCCTTTCGGCTGCCGCCGATTCCGGGCAACTCATCGAGAATGCTCTCGGAGATTTTCTTCAACCGCAGCTCCGCATTGTATGTGTTGGCGAACCGGTGCGACTCGTCGCGCACGCGCTGCAGCAGCTTCAGTGCGCCGCTGTCTAGGTCAAGCCGGAGCGGTGCATTTTTGCCAGGTCGGTAAATTTCCTCGAACTCCTTGGCCAAGCCGATTACCGGCAGGTGCTCGAGTCCAAGCTTGGTCAACTCGCGGCATGCCATACCAAGCTGCCCCTTGCCGCCGTCGATCAGAATCAGGTCCGGCATCGGGCGAGACTCACGCTGGAGCCGGCTGTAGCGCCGCCGCACCGTCTCGGCCATACATGCAAAGTCGTCCTGCGCCACAACGTTCCTTATGCGAAAACGCCGGTACTGCGCGCGGTCAGGCTTACCGTCCAAAAAACTAACCATCGATGCGACCATAAACGTTCCGCTGATATTTGAGATGTCAAACCCCTCAATACGCCCGGGCGAGGCGGCTAGGCCAAGCGACTGGCCAAGCGCGATGAGGTCGCGTCCAGAGTCGATTGCCCCGGGTAAATTGACCGGCATCCGGGTGAATTTGCGCGACTTGCGGGTGGTCTCGCGCAGGTCGCTGATCATGTCGCGGTAGCGCGCGGCCTTCTCAAAGTCGCGCGCCTCAGAGGCCTTCCGCATCTGCGCTTCGAGTTCCTTTTCCCATTCGCCGGTTTGGCCCTCGAGATAGTCACACGCCTCGGTGACCTGTCGCCGGTAGTCGTCGAGCGTCACCTTGCCTACGCAGGGCGCGGAGCAGTGCTGTAAGTGGCCGTAGAGGCAATGCTTGTAGTCGCGCTCGGTGGGTTTAAGCGGACGGCAACCGCGTAGGTTGAATTTTTTGCGTAGCATCGTGATCGTCCGCCGACACGCCCCACTGCTGACGAACGGGCCATAATATTTCGCGCCATCCTGCTGGCGGACGCGCGTGAGGGCGAACCGCGGGATCGGGTCGTTGAGGTTCACCTTGATCAGCAGGAAATTTTTGTCGTCGCGAAAGCTGACGTTGTAGCGCGGCTTAAATTCCTTGATCAGCTTGCCCTCGAGCAGTAGCGCTTCCGGCTCGCTTTTGACGATGTGCACGTCGAAGTCCTCGATCGCCTCAATTAATGCGGCTAACTTCAAGTCCCAGCTGTGTCGGCGGGATGGGTGAAAATATTGGGTGACCCGCTTGCGCAGAGCCCGGGCCTTGCCAACGTAGATCACCGTGCCGAACCGGTCACGCATGAGATACACTCCGGGCTTGTGGGGTAACTGGCTCAGCTTGTCTCGGATGTGGTCGTTCATCGGCATGACGCTGGACGGCAAGTTTCCCCGCGAGCCGCCGAGTTGTCCACCCGGAGTTCAACCAAGTTCAAACTTCAATCTTGGCCAAGGGCATGGTAGCCCATCCCTTCGTGGTTCTACTTGTCGATATTGGCAACACTTACACTCACGCTGCCGTGGCCAACGGCAGCGGCATTGTGGCAGATGCCAAGTTTACCAGCGACTCTCTTGCGCTTGGCCAAGCCGAGCGGCCGATCGCTAGGCTACTGTGCCAGGCTAGTATTAAGCGGCTCGACGGGGCGGTGTTTTGCAGCGTAGTGCCCGGGCTCAATTTGCCGTTCAAGCGGCTGCTACGAGAACATTGGCAGTGCGCCGCCTTTCAGCTTACGGCGCGGACGGTGACCGGCATAGGCATCGACTATCCGAAGCCGTCATCTATCGGAGCGGATCGCTTGGCCAACGCTATCGCAGCTCACGCGCAGCTTGGCGCGCCGGTGGTGGTGGTCGATTTCGGCACAGCGGTGACGTTCGACATCGTCGATGAGGCGGCCAACTACACCGGTGGGATCATCGCGCCGGGCCTGTCGGCGATGACCGATTATTTACATGAGAAAACTGCACTGCTTCCGCGCATCAGGATCACAGAGCCGGAGTCGATCATCGGCAAAAACACGCGCGGCGCGATGCTTAGCGGTGCGGTGCACGGCTATCGCGGATTGATCGCGGAGCTGGTGAGGCAACTGAAGCGCGAACTGGGCGTGGCCAAGCTGCCGGTGGTGGCTACCGGTGGATGCGCCGCGCTGATGGCGGCCCAGCTGTCAATGGTCCGGCATGTGGAGCCGCTACTCACACTGGAGGGGCTGCGGTGGGCCGGTCTGGCGCACCGTCCGGCGTGGTGGCGTACTTGAACTTGATCGTCTCGGCAATCCGGAGCTTGGGATTGAGTAGTTTGCGCGCTCGGTTGAACGCCGCCGATCTCTCCTGCATATCGGCCTGGAGCGCCTCGACGTCATCCTTTCAAGGTTTTTCGCCTGGGGATTGACCTTGGCCAAGCTCTACCCGACGCTGCCGCAGGCATGAAGGAGATGAAACTCAAGGAAGGTGACACGGCGCCGGGCTTCACCGCACCGATCAATGGCGGCGGTGTAGTGTCATTAAGCCAGTTTCGTGGCCAGTCGGTCGTGCTATATTTTTACCCGAAAGACAACACGCCCGGCTGCAACAAGGAGGCGTGCGGCTTTCGCGATGCGCACGACGAAATCATGGCCAGGGGCGCGGTAGTGCTGGGGGTGAGCGCAGACTCGGCGGCCCGACACGACAAGTTCATCGACAAGTTTGGCCTGCCTTTCACGCTTATTGCGGATGAGGACAAGTCGATCTGCGAGACCTACGGCGTGTGGGGAAACAAGTCGTTCATGGGGCGGACATTTCTCGGGATTAACCGGCGGACATTCCTCATCGACGCCGACGGGGTAATCCGAAAGATCTGGCCGAAGGTGAAGGTTGCCGTGCACGCCGCCGAGGTGCTCGATGCGCTGGACGAACTTTAGACGCGAGTCATTTTTTCCAGAGCGCGCAGGCGTTGGTTGATTTCCGTGCGCGTGGTCTTGGTAGTACGATTCAGGCCGAAGCCTTCGCAGCAGAACGAGGCCACCACGCTGCCGTATAGGATCGCCTTGCGGATGTTGCTATCGACTGATCCGCCCGACTTGGCGAGGTAGCCCACCATCGCCCCGACAAACGAGTCGCCAGCTCCGGTCGGATCCTCGACCTTGGCTAGGGGGAACGCTGGCGCGACAAATAGGCCCCGGCGCGACGAAAAAATCGAACCATGTTCGCCCTTCTTAACGATCACGTATCTAGGGCCGAGCTTGTGCAGTTTAGAGAGGGCCGAGACGACGTTATCGTCGCCGGTCAACTGTTGGGCCTCGCTGTCGTTTAGCACTAGCATATCAACGCGACTGAGAAGGCTGAGCAAGTCATTCATGGCGATGTTCATCCACAGATCCATCGTGTCGGCGACGATGAACTTGGGCTTGTCGAGCTGGTCAATGATCGCCTCCTGTGCGCTTGGCGGGTTGTTGGCGAGCAGGATATACTTGGCCTTGCGATGCGCCGCCGGCAACACAGGTGAGTAGCCCTCTACCACGCCCAGCTCCGTGCTGAGCGTGCGGCGGTTGTTCATGTTCACCTCGTACTCACCGGCCCAGTGAAAGGTTTTGCCCTCGCGAATCTTAAGCCCCTTGATATTCACCTTGTGGCGTTCGAGCAGCGAAATGTATTTGCGAGGAAAATCGGTGCCGACCACACCGATCAGCTTCGGTGCGGCGAAAAAACTGGCCGCAACAGCCGCATGACTGCCGGACCCGCCAAGCAGGCGTGGGTTCTTCTTTTTCGGTGTGGCGATGGAGTCCAATGCAGTGGAACCGAAGACAAGCAGGCTCATTTTTTAAAAATGGGTTGGGCGGGGAAACGACCCGCTAATGGGTGGCGGAGAGTATGCGCTCCTTGAATTGGCGACAAGCACCGGCCACGTCCGGCGTGCGCAGCAGCGCTGAGACGACGCACACCCGCCGTGCCCCGGCGGTGAGGATGTCTGCGAGGTTGTCAAGATTGATGCCGCCAATTGCGAACCACGGCCGGTCGATGTTTGTGGCGGCCCAGCTGACATAGTCGAGCGTCACCGGTGGCCGGCCCGGCTTGGTCGGCGTGGCAAACACCGGGCCGATTGCTACATAATCGGCTCCCGCGTCGCAGGCCCGTACCGCCTGCTCCGGCGAGTGTGTGCTCAGGCCAAGCTCGAGCGCCGAGTCGCTTGGTTTCACCTCGTCGACTTGCCGGTGGCCGGCATCAAAAAAATCCTCTTGCCCCAGGTGCGCTGTCGGCGCGCCCACATCGGCGGCTATGTCGGGATGATCGTTGATCACCAGCCGCACGCCGGCATCGGCCGTGATTGGGGCCAGGCGCTTGGCCAAGTGGGCGATGTCATCGACTGGCCAATCCTTGGCGCGAAGCTGCACGAGATCCGCACCACCGTCGCAGAGCTGGCGGCACAGCACCTCCGGGTCGCGGCCATCGAGATAGGCCGCGTCCACGAACGCATACAATAAACAATCCGCCAGCGGCTTCATCGAATCTTACTTGGCCACCTCAATGCGATACAGATGCCCGCCCGTGCGCATGATGAATGCATCGCCATCAATAGCGGGCGTCGCCATGAACGGCTGCTTGGCCAGGGTGTTGCTGGCGATGACCTCATACTTGCGCGATGGCCGGATGACTGTGGTCAACCCCTCCTCATTGAACAGGTAAATACGACCCTTGGCGTAAATAGGCGAAGCCGAGTACGCGCCTTTCAGACGTTCCTTCCAGACGACCTTGCCGGTCCTCGCCTCAAGGCAGGTCGCGATGCCGCCGCGGTTCACGACGAACAACAGATCGTCCACCAGCAACGGAGAGCAACGCTGCGGCATGCTGCGGGTCGACTTCCATTGAATGTGCGTGTTGGTCACATCGCCTTTGCCGTCGAGACGAATGGCCCATAGCTCCGGTCGATCGCGATCCACTGTGGCAAACACCATCCCATGACCGGACACCGGACGCGGCGCCACCGACCAGCCCCGATGCCGCACGTGCCACAGTTCCTTGCCGGTCACTGGATCGTAGGCATACAACCCACGCCCTGCTGGGCTGACAAGCTGTGTGCCCTCACCGCGCGGCGCCAACGCCGGCATGCAGTAAGCCTTGCGATGATTGATGGGAAATGTGGAATACTCGAGGGACCGCGGTGTTTTCCAGACCGTCTTCCCGGTGATCTTGTCGAGAGCGATGATGTACTGCACGTCACGCCCGTCCACATGCACCACCACATTGTCATCAACGAGAGTCGGCGAACTGGCCGGCCCAGCGCCCACCTCGTGGTCGCAGTTTAAGTCGCGCCGAGTCCACAACACCCTGCCGGTGGCAGTGTCTAGACAGGCCGTGCCGTAGGTTCCAAAATGAAGAATCACCCGGCCCTCATTGATCACCGGCGTAGGCGTCGCGTAGGTGTTGTCCTTCGTGATCCGCATCGGCTTGGCCACGTCGAACAAATGCAGATCATGAATGAGCTTCCCGGTGTCCTTGTCGACACAAATGGCGAACAGCTTACGGCCTTTGGCCGTGGCCGTGGTCAGCCAAACCTGCCTCCCCCAGATCACCGGCGACGACCATCCGCGATCGTGAATGGCCGTCTTCCAAGAGACATTCTCCGACTCCGACCACTTCAGAGGTAGGCCGGTGGAAGTCGTGTGCCCGTCGCCGCTTGGACCCCGAAACTGCCACCAGCTTTCCCCGGCCGAAACCGTGTTAAGCGTAAGGAACAAAAAGGCAAAACAAGCCAACCTTTTGGTCAAGCTTTTCATGGTCACGGGGAAACAAATGAAACTATCATGATGCAGTCAATTTGTAGGGAGAGATTGCCACCCACTTGGTCAAGCGACAAGGAATTGAACTAAAGCGCTTTAGATTTAGACCGTTGCGACCTAGTGCACCAGAGCAATAATCGATAGATATCTTCCTATGTCTTTGGTAAAATCCGGCCCGAAAGGCATAATGAAACAACTCTTCATTTCAACTTTTGCAGCGGCGGTTATTTGCTGTTCGGCTTTGGGGCAAGAGTTGAAGCCGGGTGATGTGATTTGGGAATTTGAAACGGGAGACATGGTGCAGTCCTCTCCAGCGATAGGGAGCGATGCCACCATCTACGTCGGGTCTTATGACAACAAACTCTATGCGATCAACCCGGACGGCTCCAAGAAATGGGCATTTGAAACAGGTGATGAAGTGCATTCCTCCCCAGCGATAGGGAGCGATGGCACCATCTACGTTGGGTCTGAAGACAACAACCTCTACGCAATCAACCCGGACGGCACAAAGAAATGGGCATTTGATACGGGAGATGATGTGAATTCCTCCCCAGCGATAGGTAGAGATGGGACTATCTACTTCGGGTCTTTGGACGGCAACCTTTACGCAATAAAATCTTCCAGTATAGGCCCCGCCGATTCCCCTTGGCCCATGTTCGGTCAGAATGCACAGAGAACAGGAAGAGCCCCTTCACCAGTTCCCGATAAAATTCAGATTAACGCCTTCAGCAAATCCGCCTCTCCATTCTCCCTTACCTTCGAAACCAAATCAGATTCAACCTACATAATCGAAGCTTCACATGACTTAAAGAAATGGGGAGAGATTGGCGAAGTCCAAGGCACCGGAAGCTCGGTTAAATTCACTGATTGGCGTGAAGCACTATTCCAGAAGCAATACTATCGATTGAAGTTGGTGGAGTAATCGGCGTTAAAAACTGCTGAAGAGAACCTCCACCCCCAGCGGCCAAAGTTCTGGAACAGTTTCGGCTGTTTAAGATCTCACTCTTTGTCCATAAACTCAAAACTTACCCAAAAACTTAAAATTTACAGAATGGGATATGTTTTTTGGCGTTCTTTGATTGGTGTTTATTCATGAAAGCGGTGATTGCCATTAAAGCATGATTTTATTAGGGTCTTTTGCAGGTCGGAGCGTGGCGCAGTTTGGTAGCGCGCCAGTTTTGGGAACTGGAAGTCGCAGGTTCGAATCCTGTCGCTCCGACCATTTTTCTTTTAATTCGGGTTTTTCTTCGAATTTCTTCCAAAAGGTATTCGCTTCTCCTTAGCCACAGTTTCCATTCAAAGAACTGAAATTAGCTGCCAAGGCCCTTACCGCTTTTTAAAGAGATCAGAGAGGACGAATCGACGAATGAGACTTTGCAGACGATGCTCGTCGGCCTTTATTGATTCAACCATGGAGCGGAGTTGATCCAAGTCATCGATGGTCATGACTCGCCTCAAGGCATAGGTCGCCAGTTGCTCCAGAAACGCCTCGGCCAAGCGATTGTCTTCGGCGAGCAGTTTTTTAAATTCTGCCGGGTTCGCGAAAGTCCGACCGTCCGGTAGCACACCGGAGGCGTTTACTGGGGGATTTTCGCCGACGCCACCCTGAACCCGCTCGGTTTCGCGCCAGCGCCCGATGGCATCAAAATTCTCGAAGGCCAGGCCAAGCGGATCGATTTTGGAGTGGCACGAGACACAATTGGGATCGGTGGCGTGTGCTTCCAGTTGGGATCGAATGGTGGTTTTGGGTTTGTCACCCACGATCGGCTCCAGCGGATCCACGTTTGGCGGTGGTGGCGGTGGCGTGTGCGCGAGGATCGCCTCCGAAACCCAGGCGCCACGGTGGACCGGCCGATGCCGCGTTCCGTCCGAGGTCAGAGAAAGAATCGAGGCTTGGGTCAGAATACCGCCCCGGTTGGTTTCCGCGCCAAGCTTGACGCGGGTGAGCCCACGTGGGTGCGGCCCGGGTATCCCGTAGTGGATGGCCAAGCGTGAGTTGAGTATTGTCCAGTTGGAATCAACCGCCTCACGCAACAACAGATTTTTGCGGAACAATTCCGCGAAGTAAGCGGTGGTCTCCTCAACCATGCTTTCCTCCAGCCAGGGGTCGTACTCGGGGTAGAGCTTGGGGTCGGGCTGAAACATACCCACCCGGTGGAGTTGCAGCCATTGCCTCGGGAAGGACTCCAAAAAGCGATCGATCTTCGGATCGGCAATCATGCGGTCCACCTGCTGCGCTAGGGTGTCAGGCTTGTGCAGTTCACCGTTTCGGGCGGCGGCAAATAGCGGCTCGTCCGGCATGGAACTCCAGAGAAAATAGGAAAGCCGGCTGGCCAACTCGAAGTCGTTCAACCGCGCGCGTTTTTCCCCAGGAGAACCCTCTTCGAGGTTAAAGAAACTGCGAGACACCAGTACGCTCGCAAGGGCTGAGCGGTATGCCGATCGAAACGACTCGCCCTCGTTCTGCTCGGCGACGATCAAACTCGTATAACGCTCGATCTCCGCATCCTTCACCGACCGACGCCATGCCCGTTCGGCAAATCGCTTCAGGCACGCGCTGATCTCTGTGGGGTCTTTTTCATCGGCGGGCATCAGGTCTTTTTGCTTGGCCAAGTCGGCTTCGGTTTTCAACGGCCCCTCTATCTCGATCCAGTCGATGAGCAGTAACGGCATCACCGGCCTGCCCTCTTCATCCACCACCTTGGTCCATGGGGAGGGGTGCTTGGTTTTGAGGGTTGCTACGGAGTTGGTGGCGTCGATCAGCTGGTTTCGGAACAGCTTGTAGGCGCCGTTGGCATGTTTCTGTGTCCGGGCGTGATTTCGGATGTCGTATCCACCGGCGGGGAACAATCCTTCCAGTTCGATGATTGTGGGTTTCTTTTCCGACGTGACCAGATCAACACCGTCGAACGATCGCTTGTGGTGCCGGTGCCAAATAGACATGCGTGGAATGCGCCCCGTGAAAGCGGGCAAACCGCTGCCACGAATTCGCAGGCGATACCGGCCAGGATGTTTCAAATCAAACCCCCAGCCCTCGCCCAGTTGCAGGAGCCGGCGTTTGCCCTCACCGGCTAGGTGGCGGTCGGTCTTGGTCGGGATTTCCGATTCGGGCAGCGCCTGTGTCACCACGGCTTCTGCCGCCTCGAGGTAGCGCTCAATGTGCGAGGGCGCAACTGACAATAGGGCGCCGATGCGGTCGAAGCCATGTATGCGTGGATCTTCATTGAAGGTTCCAGGAGCCTCGACGTCGTAGACAACCCCGAGAAGATCATAGATGGTATGGGCATATTCCTGCCGGCTCAGTCGGTAGTGCTCCAGCGAACCGCGCTTGGCCAGGCGCTCGGCGGCGCCTTCGCGAATCCTCCGCGTGAGCACGTCAACAACCTTGCCAATCTCGCTCGCTGTCGGTTGCATTTCATCCTCCGGCGGCATCTCGCCGGCGTTGATGCGGAACCGCACTTCGCTCCATTTTTCCGCGATCAGCGGATTCGTGAAATCGGTCCCAAGGTTGTCGAGGCGGAACTTTCCCTTTTGCTTTTCGCTGTCGTGACACCTCACGCAGTGCGTCTTGAGAAAGGATTGTGCGGGGTCATCGAGTTCCTTAACGCCAAAAGCGTCTGGAGCAAGCAACCAAGAAAACATGAACAACACCGCCAGACGCATCGCACGGAAAAAAGTGAGGCGTTCGATGTTGTTGAAAACGCTCACGGCAGACGCAGCTTTGATGACAACTCAAAATCCTCGGGGCTCGCCAACCACTCATCGCTCGGCAGCAGTACATACGTCCATGGCCCCTTCAGCCGGACAATGCGGCCCGGCCGGAACCCTTCCAACATCTGGGGAAGTTTCACTCGCAATTGAAACCCGCTGCTCCCCAGTGGTGGATTCTCGGTCTCGTTCCAATCAACGGTGTTTCCTCGAACGGAATATTCCTGATGATAACTCCAGGTGCGAAGCGTGTTGGCTGCATCACATACTTTTGGTGACTTGCCCTGCTTGATTTCCTTGTACAACACAGGATCCATTCCCCCGAACAGTGTGACCGTAACCTCACCGCCGCCGGTGTCGTTGTTCTTCACCGCATCCACCCAGCCGGGAAGGAACCGGGAGCGGATCAGTCGCAGATGCCGCTGCCGCTGGATCTCTCGGCAGGCTGCCAAGCTCTCGTTGTCCAGCCAGACATCGGTCGTGGCCAAGCTGTCGAACGGCCCCCAGGTCAGGTTCACCTGAACTTCCTGCCCCGATTCGATCTTGTCTTTGCCGACCAGTTGCCGGTTTTTCCAGACCCGCGTAGCGTCGTCGATGTCAAACAACGCCGATTTGTTTATGCCGCCCTCGATCTCCGGCCCGACCGGCTCCACGGAAAGCTTGAGGCGAGGCGCCGGGCCTGCGCCCTGCTCGAAGCCGAGAACTTTCCATGATCGGCCGCGCCGCGAATAAAAACTGGCGTCGTCCTCCAGCAGTATCGCGTGGTTGTACCGAAGCGTGGCGTTCTTTTTGAGTTGTTCCTCCCTCAGCGGAATCGTTTTCTCCTCCCCCTCCAGCGGCAGCAAAAACCGCCCGTGCATGTGGGTCCCTGGCGGAATGTCGCGGACGTCGGCCGGCGCGCCGTGATACCAAACCATCCCATACGGGAGCATGGCAAAATAGTGCCTTGGCGCGTGCTGGCTTTTTCGAAGTGCACCTCGACGGTTCATGGGATCGCTTGTCATCAGGTCCCCGTCCTGATGAATCCCCGCACCAGCCGGAGGGAAGACCCCCGGCTTGGGCACATGATCCTTTATCGCATCAGTTGCCGCATCCTCTTCTGCCGTCAGCGCTTGGTTTCCGCCGAGGAGAGTGAGGGCAAAAAGAATCGCACTTGGCCAAGCGCAGGTTGTCCCGACGCAGACGCTACGGCGCTTGGCCAGGCTCACGTGAGAACCTCCGAAACCACGGCATTGGAATCAGCGAACGCTTCTTTCTCGACGCCCATCCGTTGCGCCATGGTCAGCAGCAGGTTGCTGAAGTGTGCCTCGGAGTTGACCGGACTGTGGTACATCCCGATGCCATCGNCATAGCCCTTGAAGCCTTTGACCTGTCGGTTGAAGTCAATGTGGCTGCCGTGCTTAANGCCAAGCTTGTCGCCTCCCGCGAGCACGAGCGGCAGGCTGGTTGTGCCATGACTGTTGCCGTAGGACAATCCGCTGCCGTAAAGGGAAACAGTTGTGTCTAGCAGCGGCCCATCACCGTCCCGGACTTCTGCAAGCCGGTCGAGAAAGTAGGCGAACTGCCGGACATTGAACTCGTCGCTCCGTGTGAGTTGCTGGAGGATTTCCTTGTCGCCATTATGATGAGAGAGCGAGTGACGATCCCGGCTGATCCCGATCTCCGGAATCTTGGGACCGGTTCCCTCGTTGCCAGTATTGAAGGTGACTACACGCGTAATGTCGGTTTGCAAAGCGAGGACGATGATGTCGTACATCGTTCGCAAATGCTCTCCGAGTTGCTCCAGATAGACATTGCGGCTGAGTCTCGAAGCAGTGCCGGAGTCGATTTCGGGGCGAGGCGTCTCGAGCCACGCTTCGGCCCGCTTGGTTCGTACTTCGACCTCCCGCACCGCGGTCAAATATTGGTCAAGTCTGCCGCGGTCCTCAAGGTCTAGCTTGTTGGCTAGGACATTGGCGTCTTCGAGGACTAGATCCAGCATGCTTTCCCTGCGCTGAAGGCGACGGCGCTGCTTTTCGATGCCACCTTTCGGTTCGGTGAAGAGTGCCTTGAAGGCGTCCCCAGACTGTCGGTGCGCAGGGAGGGCGATGCCGTCTGCACTCACCGCGAGAGGTTGCCCTTGGTTGCTGATCTGAAGGGAAGAGAACCGCGTCTGTGGACCAGTGACGCTAGCAATCAATTGGTCCACTGAAATTGTATTGCGATCTGTTGGCCCGTGCTTGGCCGCGGTGAGCCACGTCTGCGTTGCGCTGTGGGCGATACCGAATGCGTTGGGATGATGCAGGCCGCTGATCGGCGAGATGTTTCCCTTGTGCTTGGCCAGGGGTGCGAGGATGCGGGAGAATTCATAGTCCGGCCCCGCCTGGGTTAGCTCGTAGTCGTGGGTGTTCACCCCGTTAGGCAGGTACACGAAAATGCTGCGGCGCGGTTGCTCGGCGGCCTCGGTGGCACGCAAATGCCGCATGCAGTCGAGCATTGGCAGACCAAGCGAGACGCCCAGTCCGCGAAGAAAATGCCGACGCGGCAGCAACCATTTTTGAGAAAGAAAATTAGCCATGTTCAACGACCCTTTTTGCTGAACGGCAAAACTACTATCTGGGTATGGTTTTTACAACCCCATCAATCGGCCTTGTTGCCCGCCGCTTGGCTAAGCGGGAGAACGCTTGACCAGCGCTTAGCTTGACTCAAAAGTTGCTCTCTATTTGGGAACTGGAAGTCGCAGGTTCGAATCCTGTCGCTCCGACCATTTTTCCCATCTCCTCTCAAATTCTTTCTCTTTTGTGTCATAAACCGATTGACTCAAAAAGTCGGCGGTTACCATTATCCCTCCTTGAGCCGCTCGGTGTTTTTGGCCACGAAGATGAACACTTTCCAGAGTCTCATGAACTCAAACCGCCTCCGTAGATATGTCAGGCTTGGTTGTTTCCTCCTATTGTTTGGAAATGTTTTCATGCTTTGGGCGGAGCGTGCCGAGACATGGTGGGCCTTGCAGCCNTTGAAAAAGCCGGCAATTCCCAAGGAAGCATCAAAATTTTCTGGTTGGGCATCTAATCCAATTGATCGGTTCATCGCCTTAAAATACCTGCAGCACGGGTTTGCACCGTCTCTCCAGGCCGATCGGGTCGCACTGATTCGGCGTGCGTCATTTGATCTGACCGGTCTACCTCCGAGCCGGTTGGAGGTGGATGTCTTTCTGAATGATGATTCCCCAAATGCCTATGAAAGTCTCATTGAGCATCTGCTGGGTAGTCCTCGGTACGGGGAACGGTGGGCTCGGCACTGGATGGATGTNGTTCACTATGCTGAAACGCACGGGCATGATGAGGACGCGATCCGCGAGAACGCCTGGCCTTATCGCGATTACCTGATCGAGTCGTTTAACTCTGACAAGCCGTACGCTCGATTCGTTCGTGAGCAGGTGGCGGGCGATGTGCTTTTCCAGGATCAGCCGTCGGCGGTCCGTGCGATTGGGATGCTGGCCACTGGACCATGGGACGAGAGTTCGCAAATGGGCATATCAGACGGCACGATTGACAAGAAGATCGCGCAATATCTCGATCGTGACGACATNATAGCCACGGTGATGTCCACCTTCGTTAGCACCACGGTTCACTGTGCCCGCTGTCACGACCACAAGTTTGATCCGGTGTCAATGGATGACTACTACTCGCTGCAGGCAGTTTTTTCAGGTGTCGATAAAGTGGATCGACCTTACGATCTAAACGTCCAGGTAGCCAAGCGGCGTGAGCAGTTACTTGATGAAAAGGCAAAACTAGACCGTGGCCAATTGCCGCATCTGTTGCCCAACCGTTTGCTCTTGGCCGATCGCGAACAGCAATTGCGGCGTGGCCAGGGTGGCTGGGTGGTCTTGTCCGGCGCCAAAGTCCAATCAACTGAAGGTGTCTCATTTGAGGCCAAGCAGGACGGTTCCTTTCTTGCTCTAGGGCAAGCTCCAGAGCGCGACACGGTTACATTTACTGTCGCGCTGCCGATCGACGGGGTCACTGCTGTCCAACTCGATGTGCTCACTGATGAGTCGCTGCCAAAAGGCGGGCCAGGTCGTGCGCCAAACGGTAACCTGCATTTATCCGAAATCGTTTTAAAAGCGTTTGGCCGGCCGGTGAGGATTGTAAAAGCAGAGGCAGATTTTAACCAAGCGAGTTGGGAAGTCCGACACGCAATTGACGGGGATTCAAAGACGGCTTGGGGAATTCATCCGGAGGAATCGAAACCGCATCGCGCCATGTTTATTTTCGAGAAGCCGTTGGCCGCTCGGAAGGGAGAGATGATCGAGATTGAGCTTCATCAGCTTCATGGCGGGAGTCATCTTATTGGTCGGTCAAGGTTGTCGGTGACCAACAAAGACAAGCCAGCTTTGGGTAAAATTCTGCCACCAGATGTCGGTCAAGCGCTTGCGATTGAACCGAGCAAGCGGACAGCCGGGCAGACCGAGGTTTTAGCACTTTATTTTTCCAGAGAAGCGAACGCCGAGGGTTTGGCCGAGCTTGGTGAGAGACCGAAAGTGTACGCCGTCGCCAGTGATTTTTCTGCGTTGGGTAACTTCAAGCCGGCCGGCAAACCAAGAGATGTTCATGTCTTATTGCGTGGTAGTATTCATACACCTGGCGAAAAGGCCGTGCCCGGTGCGCTTGATTGTATTGACGCTTTGAATAGTCGTTTCGCGATCTCCAGTTCCGATGATGAGGGGAAACGTCGGGCGGCCTTGGCCGACTGGCTTGCAGATGAGCAAAATATCCTGACGTGGCGATCGATCGTGAACCGCGTTTGGCATTATCATTTTGGTCGAGGATTGGTCGGCACGCCCAACGACTTTGGTCGCATGGGGGATCGTCCGTCACACCCCGAACTGCTGGATTGGTTGACGTTCGAATTTCGCGCAAGGAGCGGTTCACTGAAGTGGCTGCATCGCACCATCATGACCAGTTCGGTTTATCAGCAGAGCTGCGCGCACCATGCAGATTACGCCAGTCGTGACGCGGACAATCGCTGGCTTTGGCGGATGAACCGGGCACGGCTGGACGCGGAATCGTATCGTGATTCATTGCTGCAATTGGCCGGGAATATTGATTTTAAGATGGGGGGGGCATCCGCACGACATTTTAATATGAGCAAGGGGGTGCATGTCACCCCGAACCTTGATTATGTCGGTTTTGATCCCGATTCGCCGGCTAATTTCAGGCGGAGCGTGTACCGGTTTGTCTTTCGTACTGTCCCTGATCCACTCATGCAGTTGATGGATTGTCCGGACGCCTCACAGCATGCGCCCAAGCGTGAGTCTTCCGTCAATCCGCTGCAGGCTTTGGCGATGATGAACAACCGTTTCCTAGTCCGTCAAAGTGAGCGCTTGGCGAAGCGGTTGCGCCATGAGTCGTCGTCGCTTTCGGGGCAAGTGGAGCGTCTTTTTGAATTGGTATATTATCGGAAGCCGGTACCGGAAGAAGGCCGCCTGGTTTTGGCACTGGCTCGCGAACATGGTTTGGCCAACGCCTGCCGAGTGATGCTAAATAGCAATGAATTTATCTTCCTGAATTAAAGTGGGCCACGCGATTTCCAGAAGGCTTTTTTTGCAGTCAACAGGCGGCGGGTTTGGTGGTTTAGCACTTGGCCAAATACTGGGTTTGGACTCGGTGTCGGGTTCAATCATGAATCACGCTCCCAAGGCCAAGAGGGTAATTCAATTATTCATGAATGGGGGTGTCAGCCAGATGGACACTTTTGATCACAAGCCGGTTCTGGCCAACTTAAACGGGCAAAAGTTTGATCCAGGCGATGGCCGGTTGGTGGAGTCGGTGACCAAATCCCCCGGATTCAAGGTGTTGAAAAGTCCGTTTGAGTTTCGGCAGCATGGAGGTTGTGGCCGTTGGGTTAGCGAGGTGTTGCCGCATATGGCATCGGTGGTGGATGACTTGGCTTTTTTGATGTCGATGAATTCGCCGACTAATGTTCACGGGCTGGGCAGTTACATGCAGACGACCGGCTTCACGTTGCCGGGTTTCCCCTGCATGGGAGCCTGGATCAGTTATGCTCTGGGCCAGATCAACCAGAATCTTCCGGAGTTCATTGTTATGCCTGATCCAAAAGGGCTTCCGTATAATAATCTGGGGAATTTTACCTCTGGCTTTTTGCCGGCACGGCATCAGGGCACAGTAATCAACGCCTCTGATTCTCGTCCGGTGCGTTATCTTTTTCCACCGGCTGAAGCGAGGCATATCAACGCCGCCAGCGAGCAGGCCAGTCGTGATATCCTGAGTGCGCTGAACGAAAACCACGCAAGCCGGACACCCGGCGGTACTCGGCTTGAAGACAGAATACAGAGTCTTGAAATGGCGGCCCGCATGCAACTCAGTGTCCCGGAACTGTTCGACATGAAAGGCGAAAGCCAGGCCGTAAAGAGTCTTTACGGGATGAACGAAAAAAACACTGAGGATTTTGCCAAGCGCTGCATCCTTGGTCGTCGAATGCTGGAGAGAGGGGTGAGGTTTGTCCAAATCTGGAGTGGTGCGGGTGGCCCCAGTAAAAACTGGGACAACCATGCTAACATTCACACCGAGTTGCCATACATGACCCGGCAGGTGGACAAACCGATTGCTGGACTGATCAAGGACCTCAAGGCGCGCGGCATGCTTGAGGACACCCTTGTGATCTGGACCACCGAATTTGGTCGCATGCCCTTTAGCCAAGGGCAGGCCGGCCGGGATCACAATGGCGGAACATTCGTCACATGGTTTGCCGGTGGCGGGATAAAAGGGGGAACCTCTTTTGGACAGAGTGATCGCTGGGGCTGGAAAAGCGATAAAGGTACAACGAGTCATGACATGCACGCTACGATTTTGGATCTACTGGGCGTGAATCACGAGAAGCTAACCGTTCGACATAATGGTATAGATCGGCGTCTGACAGATGTCCACGGACAGGTTATTCGAGACATAATAGCGTGACTGGGGTGCAAGTGAATGGCGAACACCAAAACAGTGCAGTGTTTCGCCAAATTCGGTTCGGTATCTAATAGCTACTGGGGTAGGACGAGATGGTTAACTTGGAAAATTTGTTGAGATTAGCCAGACTCAGTTGGTTTGGGGCCGATGAAATGAAGAGATTGACTGGCTCATTTGTCGCATGGTTGCTCGCTGGATTCTTGACTTATCCTGCAGTAGCCGGGCCAGGGGATGAGGAAGGGTCAACTCTGCAGATTGCCATGAAGAATGGTGTGGCGGAGCTTTCGGTCAGTTTTGATCAATTGTTCGATTGGGAGAATATAAAATTTGTTTCCATAAAAACGTTTCCCAATGATCCTCCCTGGTTTCCTCCGACTCGTCATGAACTCACTTTCGGATATCACGAGGTAGGCACCATGGAATGGTTCCAGTTCGACTACATTGAGATAGGAAACTACGAGGTGACTGAAGATTTAACCGTTGAGGCGAAACTTTTTGGGCGTAAAAAAATTATTGGTGTTTTTGATCCCGAGACTAATCTCTTGAAGTTTAATGGTTTGGACTACGAGCCGATGGTGAAGACGCCAACCTTTATTGTGAAAACTTCCACCAATTTGAAAAGTTGGAAGAAGGTCAACAGCATGGAGGAGGTTGACAATGAGTACAAATGGGGTCAATCGATGGCGGTTCGCATCAAGTTAAAATCGACAGAACAGCAGTTTTTTATGATTCAGGTTGATGAGGATTAGCATTAAACAGCTGAAATTTTTAGCGTTCAGTTTTGCCTGTGCATCGTTTCTGATGGCTGGATGTAGCAGTGGAAACATCCACACGGCTGCGTTTGATGGGGACCTGGCCAAGGTGAAGCAGTTGGTGGCCAGCGGCGTGGACATCAACCAACGCGGCGAGAAGAAGGTGACGCCGCTTCACATGGCGGCGTATCAGGGCAAAAGGGGCCATATTGAGATGGCTAAGTGGCTCTTGGCCAACGGCGCAGATGTGACGGCGCGGGATTACGATGGAAAGACGCCTCTGGAAATTGCCAGCGACCGAGGAAATACCGAGATTGCAGAGATTATCCAGGCGGGGAAAACCGATAGTCCCCGGCGAACGGGCGGCGGCGGGCGCCGATTGATCGATGGGGGCGTAGGTGTCTCCGAGGTGCTTGATTTTTAGCTAAAAAACGACCAAAAACCGGCTTTTTTAGCTAAAGTTCTCAGTTGCAATTGGCTCCGTGGCCGTTATGTTTCCCGGCCCTTTTGGTTTGAGACAGTTCGGGACCATAGCTTACAATGCATTCATGGAAGTGGCTCAGCAGCCGGTTTATCTGTTGTTGATGGCCTGTTCCGGCTTTTTTTGCGTCTTTCTTTCAGTGGTTCCGTACTTTGGTTTTGGGGATGACATCCAAATGGTCAAGACCAGCACGCTGGCTGTGACACTGGTGACCGGCCTGTTCGGGGCGGTGCTTTGCTCCTCGTCGTCGGTCGCACGGGAGATTCGGACCGGCACGGCGCTGGCGGTGCTGTCTAAGCCGGTAGGCCGGGCGCGGTTCATTCTCGGCAAGTACGTTGGGCTGTCCGGGGCGCTGATGTTGCTGGTTTACGCAAACCTGATCGCCTGCCTGCTGGCCAGCCGCATGGCCTACGATGCATACGGCTCGGCCGACACGTTTTCGTTTGGCGTGTACTGTCTCGGCGGCTTGTTGACGGCGTTTGTGGCGGGTGGATTTTTGAATTATTTTTTGCAGGTTCGTTTTGTGATCACGACCGTGATCGCGGTGGTGATTCTGACGACGGCGATGTTAATTATCATACTTGCCACCGAGGCGGAGACGACTGGTGCCGGGGCGGACCCGCGTGTGGTTGATTGGCGGCTGATCTCGGCGTCGGTACTGATTTTGTTTGCGGTCCTAATCCTGACAGCGCTGGCGCTTGCCTGCTCGACACGGCTTGAGCTATTGCCGACTCTGGCGATCTGCTCGGGGGTGCTGTTTCTCGGGTTGATGTCGGACTGGCTTTTTCTGGGCCGTGTGGATGGAGGCTCGTGGTGGGCCTCGATTCTCTACACCGTGACGCCCAACTGGCAGAACTTTTGGCTGGCCGACGTGCTGGAAGGGGACGGAACGATTCCTCTGGGGTACATTGGGCAGGCATTCGGATATCTCGTGGGCTATGTGGGAGCAAGTTTGTCGGTTGCTCTCTGGTTGTTTGAGGATCGCGAACTAACGTAATGGAACAGCAAAACTCCAAAAAACTTGGATTCATCAACGGACTCGTGCTGTTGGTCGTCACGATTGCGGCGTTATTCCTAGCGCTGAAAGCCGGCTCTACGGTTGGCCTGGCCGGAGTGGTGCTCCTTAGCATTGGGACGCTGATCAGCTTCTTTGGCTTCATCCAGTCGCACCTGATTGACCGCGAGCGGGTCGAGGCGCTGGAGATGCAGGAGTTGGATCGTACCCAGGGCAACGAGTCGCTCTTTGCTGGCGCGGCGGAGGACGCCTACCCGGCGCGCAACGCAAGGCGGCAGTTCGAAAAATGGGTGGTGCCGGCCTTCTCGGTGCTGGTGTTGATTGGCCAAGCGCTTGGCCTGTGGTGGATTTACGGGGAACTAAAAGATTGGACAGGCGGCCCGACCCCGGACGGCGCGGTGCTCTCGATCATGTTCTTTGGACTGTTCATGGTAGTCCTCTTCATGATGGGCAAATACTCCGCAGGACTCGCCCGGATGGACGGGCAGGAGTTGTTGCGTCCAGGTGCGAACTACATGCTGCTTGGTTCAGTGATAAGCGCTGCAGCTGTTCTTGCACAGGCGGCCTCCTTTTTTGGCTACTCTGCGTGGGACAAGGGAATTACCTGGGTTGTGTTTGCTGTCATCGCGGTTTCCGCGCTGGAGAATCTTGTCACGCTGGTGCTGGAGATTTACCGGCCCCGGCTCGACGACAAAAAGGCGCGGCTGCTCTACGATAGCCGGCTTATCGGTCTGCTGGGCCAACCGGGCGGCCTGGTCTCAACTGCCACCCAGGCGCTGGATTACCAGTTTGGTTTCAAGGTTTCAGAGACGTGGTTTTACAAGTACCTCGAACAGAAGCTGGCGCTGATCATTGCCATTCAGGTCGTGGTGCTTTTCCTGAGTAGCAGCTTCGTGGTGATCCAACAGAACGAGGAGGCTTTCCTTGAGCGTTTTGGCAAACGTAACGACCACCTGCTGCCCGGTTTCAGTTTCAAGCTGCCTTGGCCGATCGACAAGGTCTACCGCTACAAGACAAAAAAAATACAAAACTTCGTTCTAGGCGTGCTGGATAAGGACGAGGCGGCCAAGCCGAACAGCGGTGATCCCGAGGATGTGCAAGTGTTGCTATGGACCAGCCAGCACAACCACGGTTCCTCCAAGGATCCAGAGCAGAATTACAACATGATTGTTGCCAGCAGCGATGTATTGCTGAACACGGTTGCTTCCGATTCCGTGCCGGTGAACCTCCTGACCGTCAGCATCCCGGTCCAGTACCGCATCAACAACCTGACCAATTGGGTTTACAATACAGACAACGCCGGGTCGATGTTGCAGAAACTTTCTATGCGTGCAGTGACACGCTACCTGATTGGCGTGGACATTAATGAACTGATGGGTCCCGGCCGCACGAAGGCCCAAGAGGAACTGAAGAAGGACATCCAGCAGCAGGTCGATATTCAACAACTCGGCGCTGAAATCGTGTTTGTTGGTTTGCAGGACATCCATCCGCCTGTGGGCCAAACCGAGCAGTCCAAAGCCAGCGGTGGCGTGGCAGAAAGTTACGAAAAAGTAAACGTGGCCCAGTTGCACAGTGAAACTAATCGGCTGGGCGCATTGCAGTATAAGGCAGGAAAGGTTCCCCAGGCGCGAGGAGCCGCGTCCGAGCTTCTGGCAAAGGCGCGCAGCGAGAGTACCAACAAGGTGGCCAAGGCCAAGGCCGAGGCCGGGCGGTTTGACCAACAAATGTCCGCCTTCAATGCGGCGCCCAGCGTCTATAAGACGAGATCAAAGCTTGATGCCTTCCAGCGGGCTACAAAGGGTGTGCGAAAATACATTCTGTCTGACCCTGCGAATCGCGATATCATTAACTTGGAACTGCAGGACAAACTGCGCAGCGACCTGCTGGACGTTACGGTCGACCCGGAAAATTAACCCTTCTCTTTAAAAACAATGAAAAAAAATTACATTACAATGACCGTTGGCGCCTTTCTGGTGATCATATTCGGTTTTATGCTGTTTACGTTTCAGGTGCGTCAGACCGAAGTGGCCATCAAGACCCGTTTCGGCAAGGCCGGTGAGGCTTCCATCGGCCCCGGTTTTCACCTTCGCCTGCCTTGGCCGGTGAATGAGGTGTATAAGTTTGATAACCGAATTCAGAACTCCGAGTGGACTTTCGAAGAGACTGGCACCAAAGAGGGCAAGCCAATCCTCGTCAAGGTATTTGTCACATGGAAAATCAAAGAACCGCTCAAGTTCTACAACAGCTTCAGTGGCGACTTGGCCGAGGCTAACGAGGTGCTCGAGGGAAAAGTTCGCAGCGCTCAGAATGCCGTGATCGGTATGTACGCCTTCAACAACCTGGTGACCACCAACGAGGAAGATCTTAAGCTCGATGCCATCGAGGCAGACATGAGGGATCGTGTCGACACCGATTCGCAGGGTGATGGTCTCGAGATTATGATGGTCGGCATTAAGCGGCTCGGCATTCCTGAGTCAGTCACCGGCGCCGTGTTCGAGCGAATGAAGGCTGAGCGTCAGGCTCGAATTCAGGAGATTGAGGCTGAAGGCGAGCGCCAAGCCAAGACGATCAAGGCCGAGGCCGACCTTAAAGCCAACGAGATACTAGCCGAGGCAGAGGCCCAGGCCATCCAGATTCGTGGGGAAGCAGAGGCCCAGGCTGCCAAGTATTTTGAGGTATTCAAGAAGAACCCTGAACTGGCCAACTTTCTATTTAACCAAAAGGCGATGGAGGGATTGCTCAAGGACAACTCCACGCTGATTCTCGATCCCAAAACGCCCCCTTTCAACCTATTGACACAGCCGAACACGGACAAGTCGGCTGAGTGAAGCCATGAGCGACGACAAAAAACAGATCCCAGCCGTCGAGTCACCAGAAGAGCCACCCCCGATGAGGGCCACGGAGGCCATGGACGACGCCCGTACTCGGGCGTTGAACGAGGCGCTCCAGAGCAGCTTCAAGGTGGTTCGCGTAATCATGGTGATTTTGGCCATCGCATTTCTTGGCTCTGGCATTACCAAGATCGATAACAACAAGCGGGCGCTGCATCTCCGGTTCGGAGAATATATAGATACGCTTAATCCCGGTTTGGTCTGGGCCTGGCCCTATCCGATCGATGAGATTGTGCAGATTCCGGTCAACGAGAACCGTACCATTACTTCCGATGTCGGTTGGCGCACCGAGGACGAGGAATCGCCGCAGCCTAGCATGTCATTCCAGCCGACCTACGATGGCTATACTCTCACCGGAGACGGCAATGTTCTCCACGTCAAGGCGGAGATGAACTTCAGCCTCGATGAAAACTCAGATAAAACCATCACGAGATACGAGTTCGGCTTCTCCGATGTTACCCGGTTCCTCGGGTCGATTTTAGACAATGCGGTTTACCACGCCTCCGCCGGTCGTAGTGCCCTTGAGGCCTATACCCTGCAGTCTGACTTTAGAAACGCCATCGAGCGACGTGTGAAAAAAAGGATAGGTGAGATCGACAGCGACCTCCGGATAAAAATTAACTCACTTACACTCGACGTCACTGTGCCGTTGGATGTAAAGACAGCTTTTGACGCGTTCCTAAAAGTCCAGCAGGAGAGCCAGCAAAAGGTGGCGACGGCCAAGGCCGATGCTGCTAGTGCTTTAGCCAACGCGCAAGGGCAGGCCAAGGTCATCGAGGGTGGTGGTCGGACGTCGGCAAACGTCCTGCTCACTTCGGTACAGGCCGAGGCGAAGGCATTCGACGAGCAGCGGCCTTTTTATGAGGACAACCCGGGGCTATTTGAGAAACGACTGGTCGCCGAGACCATGCAGCGTGTACTCACCAATGCCGTCGACGTCTTTTATCTTTCCGGCCGCCAGCCCCGCATTTGGCTGAATCGCACGCCGGAAAAACGGAAACTGAAGGAAGGCATGGCGCCTTGACACAAACAAGTTACAGTGCGCTTGGCCAAACGAAGCGATAACAACAGGAACAATCATGCAAATTTCATCACTTTTAAGTAGGAAAGAGATCCGCGAGCATCATCACGATCACGACGACAGCGATAGTTGTGGTCACGACCACGAACACACCCAGTTCAGGCTCACCACCATGATCGCCGGCGTGGTGTTTATCGCCAATTCATTCTTCATGGAATGGTTCGGCGGAACGGACGACCGGATTGCGGGCGTCAGCGCGTTCATCGGTGCGATCATCCTTGGCTACCCAATCCTCAAACTGGCCGTCAAGGATATCATGCGTGGCATGCTCACTATTAACGAGTTGGTCGCCATCGCATTCCTTGCAGCGATCGCTTCGGGCGAGTCGCAGCTCGGCGGCTATCAGACTGCCGGCATCGTCGCGTTTTTCATGTTGCTGGGTGAGCTGATCGAGACCCGCACTGCCGCCGGCGCGCGTGCCTCCATCGCGTCGCTCGTCAAGATGACCCCGACCAAGGCTCGACGAATTGTCGGCGAAGGCGAAGAGGAAGTGACCGCGTCTGATCTAAAGATCGGCGACGTGATCCGGATTCGCCCCGGCGACAACGTCGCGGCTGACGGGAAAATCATCAAGGGCCAGGGCTCCATCAATCAGGCCAACATCACCGGCGAATCGCTCCCGGTGGACAAGGCCACTGGCGAAGAGGTGTTCGCCGGCACGACTAACCTGACCGGCGTGCTTGAGGTCGAGGTCACCCGCGCCGGGGAGGATACCACTTTTGGCCGTGTGCGTGATCTGATCCTTTCCGCCGAGCAAACCAAGCTGCCCATCATGCGGATCATCGATCAGTACATGGGTTATTACACGCCGCTGGTGCTGGTGATCGCGGGTGTTGTCTGGTTTTTTACACAGGATATCGAGCGTGTTGTTTCGGTACTAGTGATCTCCTGTCCATGCGCATTCATTCTTGCATCACCGACGGCGATGGTCGCTGCTTTGGCCTCGGCCGCACGACTAGGCATTCTCATTAAAAACGTCGGCGACATCGAGATTGCGGCGCGCATCAACGCCTTTGTGTTCGACAAGACCGGCACACTGACCACCGGTGAACTTGCAGTCAGCCGCTTGGCTCCGCAGGGCGACATCAAGCCAGCCGAGCTGCTTAAGATCGCTGCTACAGCCGAAAAATTCAGTAACCACCCGACGGCCAAGGCGCTGGTCAACCTGGCAGGAGAAGCCGGAGTGACGCTGGCCGATCCCGGTGATTTTAAGGAGACCGCAGGCAGGGGTGTGCAGGCTAGCGTGGATGGGGCGAGCATCGTTATCGGCCGTGCTCAGTGGTTGCGCGACAATGGTGTGAGCGATGATTTTGAGTCAAAGGTGGATCTGAAGGAGACCGAGGGCTACAGCCTGTTATTCGTTGCCAGGGGCGGTGTTTGCATAGGCTGGATTGGCCTACAGGATGCCACCCGCACTGAGGCCAAGGAGGCGTTGGCCGACCTGCTTGAGTCTGGCGTTCGCCGCGTGGCGATGGTTTCCGGTGACCGCCAGCCGGTTGCCGCCCGCGTGGCTGCCGAGATCGGCTGTGATGAAGTCGTGGCCGAGTGCTTGCCGCAGAACAAGGTGGACTTTGTGAGTGATTTGAAAAAGCGTGGCTATCGCGTGGCCGTGATTGGCGACGGTGTGAATGATGCCCCGGCACTTGCGGCGGGCGACATGGGAGTGGCCATGGGCGCGGCTGGTAGTGAGGTGGCCATCCAGAGTGCCACCATCGCACTGATGAATAATGACCTGCGCCGGCTGCCGTTTCTCGTGCGTCTTTCGCGGCAGACCCGCGCGGTGATAAATCAGAATTTCCTGTTTGGCATCCTGTTCATCATAGTCGGCATAATCCTTGCCAGTTATGGGGTGATCAACCCGATCGTTGCGGCGGTGCTGCACAACGCCGGGTCGTTGATCGTGGTGTTCAACAGCGCGCGCTTGGTTCGCCAGGGCGAGGAACTGGGGTCGTTCGAGCCGGAGTCAACACCGTCGAGTACAGATGATCCGGCCGGCATGGCGCCTCAGCCTGCTTGACGGTTTTTTTCATGAGTTAGCGCTTGGCCAAGCGAAGGGACAACACAACTATGAGTTCAAACGAAACGGTCATTTTCGCGCAGGGCTTGACCAAGGTGTTCAAGGATTTTTGGGGTCGGTCCAAGGCGCGCGCCGTCGATGGAATCGACTTCGAGGTCAAGCGCGGTGAGGTGTTCGGCCTACTTGGTCCAAACGGCTCCGGCAAATCCACCACGGTGAAGATGCTGCTCGGCCTGCTCTACCCGACACGCGGCCGCATCAGCGTGTTTGACCACTCGCCGCGTCACGTGCAGACCAAGGCGCGCATCGGCTATCTGCCGGAGGAATCGTACCTTTACCGTTACCTTAACTCTGACGAGACGATCGACTTTTTCGGTAGCCTCTTTCATGTCGACTCCAAGGAGCGCCGTGAGCGCGCCGAGCAGTTGATCGAGATGGTCGGGCTGCACAACGCCCGCCGTCGTCATGTTGGCGAATTCTCGAAGGGCATGCAGCGCCGCATCGGTTTGGCACAGGCGCTCATCAACGATCCCGACCTGATTGTCCTCGATGAGCCGACCTCCGGGCTCGACCCAATCGGCTGTCGCGAAATCAAGGACCTGATCCTCACGCTTGCTGAGCGCGGCAAGACGGTCATCCTGTCGAGCCACCTGCTGGCCGACGTGGAGGATGTATGCGACCGGGCAATGATTTTGTACGGTGGCCGCGTGCAGGCGATGGGCACCATGAGCGAGCTGTTAGCCAACCGCGACGCCACACGTATCACCGCGCCAACACTCTCGCGCGAAACGATGGACAGGGTACTGACGCTGATCCGCGAGGATACCGGCTCGGATGAGGTTCGGGTGGACAATCCCACGCAGAATCTCGAGAGCCTGTTTCTCAACATCGTTGAGCAGGCGCGCCAGGAGGAATCCGAAACATCCGGGGCAACTTCCGGCAATCGTGTGGCAGAGTATTTGCGCGGCGACGCGTCGGGCAATCGAGCCGATCGCGTGCTTGATCATCTCACCCGCGCCGTGGATGAAGCAACGCCTGGCAAAGTGCCGGATGCTGCCAAGCCGACGGAGACAGTTGACATCGATAAGCTGGCCGGCTTGGCAAAGGCCGAGCCCGCCCAGCAAGCCGATGTCGCCGCGAAGAAGGAGGAGAATCTCGACAAGGCCAACGAGAAGCTGGGCGGATTGCTAGGCGACTGATTTTCCGCCACGAATCAAGCGATATGTGGCCCATTGCCAAGCAGACTTTGAAAGCCGCCATCCGGTACCGCTTTGTCGTGGCGATGGTCGTCGCGTTGCTGGTCATCGTTTTTGGCATTCCGCTGCTGGTGAAGAGCGACGGCACGGCCAAGGGCACAGTGCAGCTCGTGCTGACCTACACGCTTGGCTCGACCACGGCACTGCTGGGCATCGCCTCGCTTTGGATGGGGTGCGGCACGCTGGCCCGCGAGATTGAGGACAACGTAATGCAGATGGTCGCCGTCAAGCCGATCGCCCGTTGGCAGGTGTGGCTCGGTAAGTGGCTGGGCATCATGCTGCTCAACGCCGCACTGATGGTGCCGACTGGTCTGGCCATTTTCTTCCTAATCAATGCACGGGCCAACTCGCAGGAACTGAACGAGTTCGAAAAGGCCAAGCTGCAAAACGAGGTGCTGGTGTCGCGCAGCAGCGTTCGTGAGCCGGAACGGGATTTTTCGATTTCTCGCCAGAGGGCTTATCTTTACGCACTCTTGGTCGCCGAGGGGAAAACCGAGTACACGGAAGCAGAGCAGGCGCTTCGCATGTCGGTGACAGGCCCGGAGCATATTCTCTCTTTCCGGCCGGATTACCCACGACTGGTCGAGCAGGCGCAGGGCAAGCCAAGCGACGAAGTGTTGTCCAAGCTGGAGGAACTGGAAAATGACGCGGTTCGGATATCGAAGGCCAGTCACGAAATTATTCTGCCCGGCCAGAGTCAAATCTGGGAGTTTCAAATCCAAACCAACATCGTTGAGGAAATTAACAAGAAGCCGATCTATTTACGGTTCAAGTTCAACGCAGATGACGAGTACGATCCCAAGTCTCACACGCTTTGGTTTGCTGTTGGTGAAGGCACCAACAAGCGCTGGCCACCCGAAGGCGCCTTCAAGGAGATGAATCGTGGTTCAAGCGCGTTTCATGAAGAGCAACTGCCCATCGGAATCGTGCCTGACAAGGGCCCGCAGAATGGTTTGGTGCGCGTTCATTTTATGAACCGGAACTCGGAGAGGCCTATAATTTTCCTCATGGAGGACGGCCCGATGATCCTCTATCACGACGGCGGTTTCGGTATGAACCTGTTCCGCGGCCTGTTGATCATATATTTCTGGCTGGGGCTGATCTCGGCAATCGGCCTGATGGCGTCGAGTTTTCTTTCCTTTCCGGTGGCGACTTTCATGTCACTTGGCATCTTGCTGATCTCGGCCTCGACCGGGACACTGGAGCAAATCATTGAAGAAGGTGGTATCACGGGGATCAACCACGAGACCGGCAAGAAGGACGAATCGTCGATGCTCGACGGCGCAGCCATCTTTTTTGCCAAGGGAGCAGTGAAAATCACCACGTCGATTTGGGGCTACTCGCCTGTGGACAGTCTCAGCGATGGGCGCACGATTAAGTGGAGCACGCTGCTCTCCGCCTTCGTTTGGATCGTTCTGATCATGAGTGGACTGGTGATGGCGGTCGGGGTGTACATGTTCCATCGCAAGGAACTGGCGCTCCCGAACCCGACGGCTTCGATGAATTAACGTGACATGAGACTCCACGGGAAAGCGTACAAATTTGTCATGGCTCTTCTGGCCTTGGCTTTTCTGTTCGCTGTCAACTTCAGCCAGCGCGGGATGAACCAATTCCGCGCGGAGAAAAAGCTGACCCATACCGAGCAAATCGAAAATTTGCCGCCGTCCCTCGCGTTTACCACTGTGGTGCTGGGCGGCTTTCGTGGATTGATAGCCAACATCCTCTGGGTACGTGCCATGCAGATGCAGGAGGACGGCAAGTTTTTCGAGATGGCGCAGTTGGGAGACTGGATCACCAAGCTGCAACCGCGTGCCGATCATGTCTGGCGAGTCACTGCGTGGAATATGTCGTACAACATCTCGGTGAAGTTCGACGGCGTGGAAGCACCGCACGTGCGTTGGCACTGGGTCAGACGCGGTATCGAACTGATTCGGGACGGGGGATTAAAGTATAACCCGCACAGTGCCCATCTGTATCACGAGCTGGCGTGGCATTTTCAGCATAAGGTCGGTCACAATCTCGACGACGCTCACGGATTCTACAAAATGGCATGGTGTGCCGATATGATGCACGACCCCGGCCCCGACGGACGCCGCAACACAGAGGACGATATACGTGACGGCGGCGTTATCGGCAAGCGGCGCGACGGATATCTTGATTTGATCGAACCGCAGAGTGACGAAGCCATCCGCCGTCTCAAACGCCTTGAGGAGGTGTTCAAGATGGATCCTGAAAAAATGAAGGCCGTTGACGACTTGTGGGGACCGCTCGAGTGGCGGTTGCCCGATGCTCACGCCATCTACTGGGCTCAGCAGGGCATCGAAGATGTCACCGAGCGATTTGATGTGACTGGCCCCGAAGGCGTCCCCGATGGTGTTCTAGATACCGAGGAGGAAGAGGCTGCCGGAGGTGATTTCCTTAAGCTGCGCCGGATCATATACCAGGCACTACAGCAGGCCTGCATGCAGGGGAGGTTGATTTCTCAGCCGCCCAATTTTAATTACGGCTGGAATGTTGACTTGATCGGAAAAGCAAACGACTCCTACAAGAAACAAATGGAAGCCAAGCGCAAGGAGGATGCTGCTTCCAATACCGATACCGGCCTGGCCGAGCACATGAGCACTGGCCACAAGAACTTCCTGCGCAGCGCCGTCTATTTCCTCTATGTCTACAACCGCAAGGACGATGCGGCCAAGTGGTACAAATACATGGTTGACCTATATCCCCAGTCCATTCCGGCCGAAGGTTTGAGCCTTGACGAGTATTGCGTTTCGCGCGTGCAGGAAGACGCAGGGGAGACCGACCATAATCAAACCAAGGCTGTCATCGGGGGACTGCTCCTGCAGGCCTTCCAGTACGCCGCGGTCGGCGAGGACGATCAGTTCGTCGGTCACAAGTCGCTAGCCACCCAGTTGTTCAATCGGTTCCAGGAAAAGATAGGCATCAGCACCGAACGCGTCGGCTTGCCACCTTTTAAGGAGCTTGAACGTCTGGTTCTCGAGGATCTGTTTCGGCCCAACAGTCCCTACATGCGACCGGTGTTACTGGAGCAGTTACGACTTGTGCTTAAGTTGCCGGAAGAGTACGGAAAGAATCTCGAACCGTTTCCCGATCCCCAGAGGCCGGTCGAAGGCCCCGCCCCGGAACCGGCCCCCGAGCAAAACTAACCCGCTTGGCCAAGCGGATCTTCATTTAGGAATTGGACTCGTTGGAAGGTGGCGGCTAGGCTTGGACCTCAACCCGGCCGCGATGCTCTCCAGACACTCCATTTTTTCCGCGCTGCTGATCGGCCTGCGACTGGGAGCGCTTGGGCAGGCAGAGCCGGCGCCGTCCGCCTGGTTTGCCATCCGCGTGGTGGACGAAGAGACCGGTCGTGGTGTTCCACTGGTGGAACTTGAGACCGTCAACCATCTGCGTTTTTACACCGACAGCAATGGCACGGTGGCGTTTCACGAGCCAGGGTTGATGGACCGGCAAATCTTTTTTCACATCAATAGTCATGGCTATGAGTATCCCAAGGACGGTTTCGGCTATCGCGGCGTAAGATTGAAAACCACGCGAGGCTCCGAGGCGGTGCTGAAACTCAAGCGCCTCAATATCGCCGAGCGGCTGTACCGCGTGACCGGCGCTGGCATTTACCGCGACAGCCGGTTGCTGGGCAGGAGATCGCCGTTAAAACAGCCTCTGCTCAACGGTTTGGTGTTTGGTTCCGACAGTGTGGTGACTGCGGTTTACCAGGGGAAACTCCATTGGTTTTGGGGAGACACCAACCGGCCTTCGTATCCGCTGGGCAATTTCCATGTACCATTCGCCACGTCGCTGCTTCCTGATGTCGGTGGACTCGATCCCGAGCTAGGCGTGAATCTCACCTATGCTGTCGGCAAAAACGGCTTTGCCAAAGAAGCCGCCAAAATGGCCGGCAAAGGGCCGACCTGGATTGATGGTCTGGTGGTGTTACCGGACGAAAACAGGCAGTCCCGGTTGCTGGCACAGTACGTAAAAATCAAGGCGCCCCTGACGGTTTACGAGCGTGGAGTGGTTCAGTTCGACGATGAGCGACAACAGTTCGGGCACCGCGCCATGTTCCCGAAAGATGCGCCGCTCTATCCCCACGGTCATCCGTTCCTGTACCGCGCCGATGACAGGCACGAGTACGTTTACTTCGCCGGCGGAATGCCGTTGGTGCGTGTGCGTGCAAACGTCGCAGGCTACCTCGATTCCTCCCGGTACGAGACCTATACCTTCCTCCAGCCCGGCACAGGCTCCGGTGTGCAGCGAAACCCGGACGGCAGCCTGAAATTCGAATGGCGCGAAGGGCAGCCTAAGCTGGATCACAAGCAGGTGAACAAACTGATCGCCGATAAGAAAATCACAGCCGGCGAGTCGCCCGTCCACTTGATCGATATTGAAACTGGCAAACCGGTGCTGACCCAGCACGGCTCGGTTTATTGGAACGATTATCGGCAACGCTGGGTCATGGTAATCTCGCAGTCGTTCGGCTCGTCGATGCTCGGCGAGATCTGGTTTGCCGAGGCTGCCCGTCCCGAAGGTCCGTGGGCCTACGCCCGGAAGATCGTTACCCACGACGACTACAGCTTCTACAATCCCAAGCAGCATCCCTACTTTGCCAAGGACGGAGGCCGTACCCTCTTTTTTGAGGCCACCTACACATCCACCTTCTCGGGTAACAAGCATCCGACGCCGCTCTATGACTACAACCAAGTGATGTATCGCATACAACTCAACGACCCCCGGCTGAACCTTCCGGTTCCGGTTTACGAGCGACCGGACGATACCTGGTCGACAGAACGATACGGAAATGCTCTCCCCCGGTTTTTCGCCCTACCCAAGTCGGCCAACGGTATGGTCGCGATCGGTCTGGAGGAAAAAACCGGACGACTCGTGCGCTTGGTCAAGGGCACAGATGCCCTCTTCCACGCTGCCGCTGACCCTGTTGCACTCGGCCAAAATTATCTCCTACCGCTCCACGAATGGACACGTGTCGACCAAGGCCAAACGATATACGACTACGACACCAAGCCACCCGCCAATGGCAATTGGGAGCGCTCTTCCACGCCGCTTGGCCACGTCTGGCCGCTCCGCAGGTCAATTTCTCCATGAACATTTTCCGGTCAGTATGGTTGCTGGGTTTTCTTGTCACTTGGTCAAGCGCTTGTGCGCAGGATTGGCGGCCGATCATCGTGCCGGGGGATGCTGAGGCCAAGCGCCCGGTTGGCACCGGCTGGTATCGATGCTGGGTGAAGGTGCCGGACAACTGGACGACGCTCGGTGGCCGCGATCTTTGGGTTGAATCGGTCACGTTGACGATTGATTCCAGCCATACCGCGCACGAGGCGTTCATCAACGGCCATCGCCTCGGTGGAGCAGGCTCGTTTCCGCCGGACCCCAAGCCAAGCGACGCTAAGCCCAAGCGCTATAAGGTGCCGCCTGGAGGCCTGGTCAAGGGCAAGTGGAACGAACTTGCCATCAAGGTTTTCAACCGTGATGGCCTTGGCCAATTCCGGGGCAGCGGCCCGTCAATTCAGGGTTACTTTCTCGAATGCCTCTTCAGCGGCGAGTGGGAGTTCCGAGCCGATGATAGGCCTGCGCCGCTTGGCCAAGCGCTCAATGCCAAGCCGACTCGTGCGGCCTACGATCAATTTCACGAGGCCAGCCGCGTGCTGTTCGAGGCCCAGACGCTGGTGCACGGCGAGCGGCTCAGCCCCGTCGACAGCCTAGCGCGATTTGAGTTGGCCGACGGCTTGGCCATTGAGACGGTTTTGCACGAGCCGTTGGTGGCGCAGCCGACACATCTTAGTTTCGATGCGCGTGGTCGGCTGTGGGTTTCGCATTATGTGCAGTACCCGTATCCGGCCGGGCTGCGGCAGATCAGCCGCGACAAGTATTATCGGGCCAAGTATGACCGCGAGCCCAAGCCTCCGCCCCACCACACGCCTGGCCGCAGCCGTGTTACCGTCCACGAAGACACGAATGGCGATGGCAGTTACGACACTCACAAGGTGTTCGCCGATAAACTCAGCTTGGCCAATGCGGCACTGCCCGGCCGCGACGGGGTCTGGGTGATGCACACCCCGCATCTGCTGTTTTATCCCGACCGCAATGCCGACGACATCCCGGATGGCGACCCGGTGGTGCACCTGGCCGGGTTTGGTTTTGAGGACACGCACTCGGTTGCCAACGGCATCACATGGGGGCCGGATGGCTGGCTGTACGGTGCGCAGGGCAGCACGGTAAGTTGCCGTGTCATCCGGCCCGGTATCGATCCTCCGAACGCGGCGGGCCGTTACTACGAGGGCTGCATGGTTTGGCGTTACCACCCCTACTCGCGTCAGTTTGAGATTTTTGCCGAGGGCGGCGGGAATGTTTTCGGGCTGGAGTTTGATGCCGAGGGCCGGTTGTTCTCCGGCCACAACGGCGGCGGCACGCGCGGCTTTCACTACGTACAAAGTGGCCTTTACCTAAAGCAGGGCAAAAGTCCGGGCAAGTTTGGGCCGCCGGACAATCCGTTTGCTTTCGGCGAACTCCCAATGATGTCCGGCGGCAACATCCCGCGCTTCTCTCACAATGTCATCGCTATCAACGGCACCGCCATGCCGGACGTATGGCAGGGCAAGCTGCTTGGTGCCGATCCGCTGCATCATCACCTTGTGTTAAGCGAACGCAGCGTGCGCGGGGCGTCTTTCACCACGCGTGATATCGATTTCCCGGTAAAGAATTCCGATGTGGCCTTTCGCCCGGTTTACATGGCCAACGCCACGGACGGCTCAGTGCTTATCGCTGATTTTTATGAGCGTTACATTGCGCACGGCCAGCATTATCAAAGTCAGATTGATCCCACCTCCGGCCGTATTTACCGGCTTCGCGCCAAGACGAAAACACTCGTCGCCGATACAAACCTCCGCGCAAAAACCAACGGGCAACTCATCGGGCTTTTGGCGCACCCAAATAAGTGGCATCGGCAAACCGCCGTACGCCTGCTGGGCCAGCGTGCAAATGAGGCGACAAAGGACAAGCTCCGAAAATCGGTCAAAGCCGAAACCGGTCGGGCTGCCTTGCAGGGACTGTGGGCACTGCATCAGGCAGGCGGACTCGACGATGTGTTGGCCGCCGAGTTGCTTGGGCATCCCCATCCGCACGTCCGCTCTTGGGCGGTGCGGCTTCGCGGCGACCATCGCGAATTATCCGCTGGATTGTTCAATGCCGTTCAACGCCTAGCCGTGCGGGAGGGTCATCCCGAGGTTCGCTCGCAGATCGCCGGAACCGCCATCCGGCTCCCGCGTGACCAGGCGCTTGGCTTGGCGAGCAGCCTGCTCAGCCGCACCGACGACATCGACGATCCGTTTATCCCGCTGCAATGCTGGTGGGTGCTCGAGCGGCACTGTGAGAACGATCGTGGTGCGGTGCTTGATCTGTTTCGCAACGGATCATTTTTTCAGCAACCGATGGTTGAGCGGCACATCCTCGAGCGGCTCATGCGCCGTCTGGCGTCTCGGGGTCGGCAGGATGATTTCATTGGCTGTGCGACGTTGCTGAAAAACGCGCCGACTCAAACGCACCGCGACAAATTGATGACCGGCTTCAGCAAGGCGCTCGAGGGGCAGGCACTGCCGCGGTTGCCGGACGAATTGATCGAGCAATTGCGCCAACTCGACAACCCGCCGCTGGTGTTGCGGGTTCGCCTGGGTAACGCCGCCGCTCTAGGCCAGGCGCTGGCAGACATTGCCGATGCCACCAAGCCGGCCAAGGATCGGGTCGAGCTCATCAGGGCCGCGAGCGACATTAAGGCTGACGGTTTAAAGCCATCACTCTTGAGTCTTGTGCAGACGGAATCCAATGCCGATGTGGTTGTGGCCGGGTTGTTGGCGCTACAACGATTCGGCGATCCAGCGCTTGGCCAAGCGGTGGTTGACCGGTATCCAAGTTTCCCCGCAGCGGCCAAGCCGTCGGCTATTTTGTTTTTGGCCAACCGCCCTAGGTGGAGTCGCCAACTGTTGCATGCCGTGGAGTCGGGGCGCCTGGCCAAGCTCGACATTGCGGCGTCAACGGTGGATGTGTTGTTGGCTCATGGCGGTAGCGTCGCTGCCCAAGCGGGCGAACTATGGCCTGACGCAGGACAGGCCGGACCAACCACACAGGCGCCGGAGATCGCCCGGGTTCGCTCGGTGGTCGAGCGGCGGCCCGGCAGCCCGTATCGCGGGCGAGAATTGTTCATGCAGCGCTGCTCTGCCTGTCACAAACTGTTCCACAAGGGCGGCCAGATTGGACCGAACCTTACCCATTATCAGCGGAACGATCTCGACACACTTCTGCCGGGCATCCTCGATCCAAGCCGCGAAATCCGCGAGGGCTTCGAGCACATGCAGGTGCGCACCCGTGACGGTCGATTGCTCAGCGGCTTTCTGACCGACCGCACCGCCAGGCTGCTGATCCTGCGCGGCATCGATGGCAGGGATGTGGTGATTGAGCAGTCGCAAGTGAAGTCGACCAAAGTCAACTCGCGTAGCCTGATGCCGGAGGGATTACTTTCGGGGTTTAGCGACCAGCAACTTCGTGACTTCTTCGCCTACCTGCGCATTGGCCAGCCGATCCGGAATTAAGGCTGATTCCCTCTGAAATGTACTTGTAGAGTTACCATGTTTCCTCACCTTAGCTGCAGCCGATAAATGTCACGCTTGAGTTTCGTTCAGATTGCGATTGTGCCTTTCCTCCTGCTGCCTTGTGCCAATATCCCGGTTCAGGCGGATCCGTTTAAGGTTGACCGGCTGCTTGATGTGAAGGTTGCGATGCCGGCTGCGGACTGGAAAAAGATGAGGTATGAGCATCACGATCTTTTCGGGTTGATCACCCCCCGCAAACCAGGCAAGCCGCGACCCAATCCGTACCACTATTTCAAAGGCAATGTCACCATAGGGGGCAAGCTGTTCAAGAATGTAGGACTGCGCAAGAAGGGATTACTCGGTTCTGTGAATGCTCAACGTCCATCAATCAAAATCAACTTTGACAAGTTTGGGGCAGAGCAGGAATTCGAGGGTGTCTCATTGATGACATTGAACAACAACGATACCGACGCATCGCTGGTGAAACAGCATTTGGCGTACGAGTTGTTCCGCAAAGCGGGCATACCGGCACCGCGCTGTAACTTCGCGCGTGTCACGGTCAATGGCGAATATCTGGGGGTTTACAGTCACGTTGAATCGGTGCGAAAGGATTTTCTCAAGCGTCATTTTACCAAGGCAAGTGGGAACCTTTATGAGGGGCAGATTAGCGACTTCACCGAGAAGGCAGCCGGCACGTTTGACGCCAAGGTAAACGCAAAGAAAAACGATCGCAACGACTTGCTCAAGGCGACCAAGGCGCTGGCGGTGCCGGATGAACAACTTTTTGACGCCGTCGGCAAAGTGATCAATCTGAATGATTTTTACCGCTACTGGGCGATGGAAGGCCTGATTGGTTTCAACGACGGGTACTCTGGCAACCAGAATAACTTTTTCATCTACAACGATCCGCAGTCCGGCCGGTTCAAGTTCATTCCATGGGGCGCCGACGGTGTGTTTCGGGCGCGCAGTGGCAAAGCCAGCCAGGCCGGCACACCAATGTCCGTCATGGCAGAGGGGGTTGTCGCGCATCGACTCTACAAAACCGAGAAAGGTCGAGAGCGTTATCGATCCGAGTTACTCAAAGTGCTAGACGAGGTGTGGGACGAGCAGGCTCTGCAGGCGAAACTAGACAAACTTACAAGAATGCTGCGATCCCACACCCATTTGCCGCCGAGACTCTACGATCCAGCCGTTGATTCGGTGCGTCGTTTTATTTCCAAGAGACGAAACATGCTGGGTGTGGAGTTAACCGGGCCCATTCCGCTTTGGCCTAAAAAGATGCGCAGTGGTCCGACCTCCGCGAACTCTAAGTCGCTGACAATGAAGTGCACGTTCAACACCAAGTGGACAGAGGCGGGCGATCTCTCTTTTGAAAACAAGATCGGTCAATGCATCATTGAATTGATCCATGGTGATGAGCCGATTGAGATCACCGACATGCGAGCGCATGCTGCGTTAACCCAGGGCACATCGCGATATGGGTTCCCCGTGATTTCCGCAGTCGGTAGACTCAGTGACTCCCAGCAGGAAGTGATGGTCAACCTGATGGTCGACCCCGGCTTTTACAAAGTATCCGACAGTATCCCGATCGACGGCTTTACCATTTGGGGTTTTGTCCGGATGGGCAGACAAGGATCGGCCAAATTCAAACGAATCGGCTGGGCCAAGGGTGAACTCAAATTGACTGCGGCGAGTCGCAATGAGGGAGAAACGGTTGCTGGATATTTTGAGGCGTCCTGCAATCTGTTCGGCAAACTCAACTCCAAGCCGAAAGAAAATTGATTCCGCTTGGCCAAGCGGGCACCCTGTGATTGCCAAGCGCTTGGCCAAGGGCCCATACTGCGCCTCGGATGAGTAAACGGTTTTACCTGACCACCGCCATCGATTACGTCAACGGCGAACCTCACCTCGGTCACGCCTACGAAAAGGTCATCACGGACATCATCGCCCGGACGCATCGCAGTCTCGGGCAGGAGGTGTTTTACCTGACCGGCCTCGATGAGCACGGCCAAAAGGTGCAGACTGCGGCCACGGCCGACGGCAAAGATCCGCAGGCGTACTGCGATGATTTTGCGGTAGTCTGGGAGAGGTTTGCCGACCAGCTGAACCTTACAAATGCCGACTTCGTCCGCACATCATCGCAACGCCACAAAGTGTTTGTCAGGGCAGCACTGCAGAAACTGTATGACACCGGCCACTTCTACCAGGCCGAGTATCGTGGATTTTACTCCGCACAGCAGGAGACCTTTTTGACGGAGAAAGACCGGCGCGAAGATGGCACATTCGATTCTATCTACGGCGATGTCGCCGAGTTGGTGGAGCACAACTACTACTTCAAACTAGGCGAACAGCAGCAGTGGCTGATCGACCACATCGAGGCGAACCCCGACTTCGTTCAGCCGGAGACACGACGAAATGAGGTGCTTGGCTTTCTCAAAAACAACACGCTCGAGGATCTCTGCATCACCCGTCCTAAAGAGCGACTTGAGTGGGGGATTCCGCTTCCGTTCGATGAGGAATACGTCACCTATGTTTGGTTCGATGCGTTGAGTAACTACGCCAGCATCCCAGCTTCACTGGGCGACGAGGCGGCGGCCGGGCCGATCGGTCTCGAGACCAAGCCGGATGCGCCAACGCTTTGGCCGGCGGACATTCACGTCATCGGCAAGGACATTCTAAAGTTTCACGCTGTCTATTGGCCGATCATGCTCAAGGCCATGGAGTTGCCTTTGCCCAAGCAGGTGCTTGTGCATGGTTGGTGGCAGAAGGACGGCCAGAAGATGAGCAAGACCACCGGCAACGTCGTCGATCCCGTCGAGGTCATCGACGAGTGGGGCGTCGATGCGTTTCGCTACTACGTCGTGCGCGAACTGGACATCGGTCCGGACGGCAACTGGACCGACGAAAGTTTTCAGGCCCGCTACTCCGCTGAGTTGGCCAACGGCCTGGGCAACCTCGTCAACAGATCGCTCTCGATGCTCAACCGTTATCGAAACGGCACGCTCGAGACGACTTCCGACGAACTCTCGATCGACGCGGAAAAATGGATTGCAAAAGCGCGGAAAAACTATGAGTCACATCAGATTCAAGCGGCGCTCGTGAGCGTCTGGGGACTGGTCGATCGCGCCAACCAATATGTTGAGCAGACAGCACCGTTCAAGCTGGCTAAGCAGGAGGATCAAGCCGATAGGCTCAACGAGGTGCTCTACAATCTAGCCGAGGCATGTCGTGTCTTGGCGGTGCTAATCTGGCCGGTTGTGCCGGAGACAGCCGAGAAAATCTTCGGGCAGCTTGGCATCGACGACTCGCCGGCGAACTTCGATCTAGCCAAGTGGGGCGGCCTGTCCAGCGGCCACATTTGCAACAAGCCGACCCCCCTTTTTCCGCGCAAGGACCTTGAGAAGAAATAGGCTTGGCTAAGCGCCTAGTTGTGTCATGCGGCTTGGCGAGCTAGAGTTTCGGGCAAACAATGAGGAGACCAACTTGGTTTTTTTGTGGACTAATCATGGCAGGTGCGACCTTGGCTGAAAACGAAACCAAGCCGGCCCCGATTCTCGACGATCCCTACCTTTGGCTGGAGGAGGTGGAAGGCAGGCTCTCTCTCGAGTGGGTCGAGGAGCGCAACCGTGAAACCATGGCCGAACTCCGATCCGACGAGCGTTACGATCGCTTCCTTGAACAGGCCGGCGAGTTGCTGAATGCCAAGGATCGTATCCCGTACGGCTCGATTCGCGGTAGGCACATCTACAATTTTTGGCAGGATGCGGAGCATGTGCGGGGCATCCTTCGACGCACCACACTGGCCTCATACCGCGCCGCCGAGCCTGAGTGGGAGACGGTGCTTGATGTCGATGCTCTGGCCAAGGCTGAGAATGAAAACTGGGTTTACAAGGGCATTGCCTGGCTCGCTCCCGGCTATGAACGTTGCCTTGTTAAGCTCTCACGAGGCGGAACCGACGCGTCGGTACATCGCGAATTCGACGCATTGGGCAAGAGCTTCGTCGAGGATGGCTTCGCGTTGCCGCAGGCCAAGTCTGGCGTAGCGTGGTTGGATCGCGACACGCTGCTTGTCGGCACTGACTGGGGCGAGGGCACGCTGACCGAGTCCGGCTATCCGCGTATCGTGAAACGCTGGAAACGCGGTACGCCTCTGGCTAGGGCCGAGACGGTGTTCGAGGGACGCCAGGAGGACATCGGCATTTGGCCGCGCGTAATGGATTCCGGCGAGGAGACCCTGCCAATGGTTGACCAGTCGCTGACTTTTTACACCGGCGCGTATCACCTCATCGGCGACGACGGGAGACTCCGGCGGTTGCCGTTGCAGGATTCGGCCGACCTAGCCGGGTTTTACGCCGGGCGAATCCTGTTTACCTTGCGCGAAGCATGGGATGTGCAGGGGCAAACATTTCCGCAGGGCGCGCTGCTGGCGATCAGCGTCTCGGCGTTTCAGGCGAGCGAAAAGTTGCCGCGTGTCGAGGCCGTTTATACGCCGGACGACCGGACGAGCATCTCGGGCGTCGCCGTTTCGCGTAGCGGTCTTTACGTGGCCCTGTTGCAAAACGTGAAAGGCCGCATCCTGCGCTTTCGGGCGGACCACGATACCGGCAGGTGGAGTTCAGCGCCATTGCCGTTGCCGGCTAACGGCACGGTGTCGGTCTCGGCGGCGAACCCTTATTCCAGCACGGTGCTAGTCAATTACGAGGACCACATCACGCCAGATCGGTTGAGCGAGTACGATGCCGAGGCGAATGCGCTGACGCTGCTCAAGTCGTTGCCGCCGCGTTTTCGATCCGATGAATTGCAGGTTCGCCAGCACATGACCAAGAGCGCGGATGGCGAGGCAGTGCCGTACTTTGTGATTCATCGTAAAGGGCTGAAGCTCGACGGCTCGACACCGACAATCCTTTACGGCTACGGCGGATTCGAGATTTCGCTCAAGCCAAGTTACTCGGCGACCATCGGCAAACTCTGGCTTGAACGCGGCGGCGCCTACGCGGTGGCGAACATTCGTGGCGGCGGCGAGTTTGGGCCGCGCTGGCACAAGGCGGCACTGAAAACCAATCGCCAGCGGGCCTACGACGATTTCATCGCCGTGGCGGAGGACTTGGCCAGACGCGGCATCACCTCGCCCAGACGTCTGGGTATTTCCGGCGGCAGCAACGGGGGGCTGCTGGTCGGCGCCATTTTCACGCAGCGGCCGGATCTGCTGAATGCGGTCGTCTGTCGCGTGCCCTTACTGGACATGCTGCGCTACACCAAGCTGCTGGCTGGTGCGAGTTGGGCGGCCGAGTACGGCGATCCCGGCGATCCAAAAATGCGCGAAGCAATCCTCAAGTATTCGCCGTATCAAAACGTTTTTCCCGACCGCAAATATCCGAGAGTATTCATCGAGACCTCAACAAAGGATGACCGGGTCCACCCTGGTCACGCGCGAAAGATGGTTGCCCGAATGCGCGAGCAGGGTCACCCGGTCCTGTATTTTGAAAACACGGAGGGCGGCCACGCCGCCGGTGCGAACCTAAAGCAACACGCCCGGCGCTATGCGCTGGAGTACGTCTATTTTTCCCGCCAGCTTGGCCTTGAGTGAGCGTTTGGCCGGGCGCGCTCAGGAGCCGGCGAGGGGTTCGAGGGGGTGGAGGGTGAGTTCTTTTAACTGCGTTCGCTCGGAGATGAGCTTGGCTAATTGGTCGTTGCTTGCGCCGGCGAGTTCGCGCTTGATCTCGGCCAGTCGGATCTCGATGGATTGTTTGCGCAGCCCTAGCACGACGTCATTTAACTGTCTGGCAGGGTCGGGGATGGTGCGGCCGTCGGCCACGACCTCAGTGGCTAGACGCTTGAATGCGTCGGACTGCAAAGTACCGAGCAGCTCCGGCATACCGGCATCGGGCTTCTCGACGTGCAGAGCAAAGCTTTGCTGTACGATTTCACGCACGGCGGGATGTGTCACCCAATCTAGGTCGAGGTGCGCCTCTAGCCACTCGGTGGAGTCACGGTCGATGAGTGCCAGCTTGAGCAGCCAGAACTCTAACGTAGTCGGCTTGGCCATCGGTTGTTCGGCCTCCCCAGGCGGCGGCTCGTCCTGCTCCGGTTCCAGCCGTTGGAAGCCGCGCTTCTTTTTCTTGAACTCGGCACGCACGGCATCGGCATCAACGTCGAGCCGGCGGCTGACTTTTTGCGCGTAGGTGTCGATCAGCACCTGGTT
>JAKUOU010000160.1 GCA_022451065.1 Pedosphaera sp.
GCCACAGCTACGCCACGCACATGCTTGATGCTGGGGCAGACTTGCGAAGCGTGCAGGAGATGCTGGGTCACGCAAATCTCACGACAACGCAGGTGTACACGCACGTGACCACCGAGCGGATCAAGCAAGCCTACGACGAGGCGCATCCGCGCGCCTGAAACCAGGCGCTACCCGGCCACCTCTTGCTCAACGGCCGGCGGCTGAACCGGCTTGGGCTGAGGGAAAATCTGATACAGAAGAAGGTAAATCAACACACCAGTGATCGAAACATACATCCAGAGTGGCCAGGTCCATCGGGCGATTTTTCTGTGCTGGTCGAACCGCTCCTTCAGCGCACGGCTTAGTGTGATGAAAATGAGTGGCAAAATTACCACCGCCAGCACGACGTGAGTGAACAGCAGCACAAAGTAAATAGGACGAAACCACTGTGGCTCAACGAATTTGGTTACCACTTCAGTGCTGAAGTGGTAAATGAGATAACAGGTCAAAAACACGGCCGAGGTAACAAACGCGCTAATCATGCAATTGCGGTGCGCGGTCTTGTTGCCTTTTTTGATATACACGAAGCCAAGCATTAGGAAGACGGTGGCGAGTGCGTTGAGACAGGCGTTTACGATAGGCAAATCTTGAATAGTCATAGTGATGGTTCTTTTAGCAAAATTCCTGCAATAGAGATGGCTTTTTCCTTCCAATCATCTTCAAGGCTCTCGAGGACTCCCCGAAGGCGTCCCTGCCTGTCGATCACCACGAAAAGAGTGGCGTGAATGAACAGGTCCTCCGGTGTGGTCTGCTCGCCGGGCGGTTTCTCGCGGGCAATGAGTTTCATCTCATCGACGGCCAGACGCACGATCGCTGCCTTGTCGCCTGTAAGAAATTCCCAGCGCTCATTGTTCGCTCCGTGGCGATCTGCAAAACGCCGCATAATGTCCGGCGAGTCGTGGCCGGGATCGGTCGTGAGTGTGGCAAATACAACATCTGGCTCGTCGGCGAAGTACGCCTGCAACTCGGCCATACGCTGGGTCATTACTGGGCACGGTCCGGGACAGCGCGTGAAGATAATGTTAGCAAACCAAACCTTGTTGGCAAACCTGTCCAGACCAACCGGCCCGGCCAACTGATTGGTCAGTTTGAAGTCGGTCAACTGCGAGATGACCGGCAGGTCCGACCTGCCCAAGCCAGAGTCGACGGGGCTGGAACTCGGGGCGCGCTGCTCGCGTACAAAGGCAAACAGGACGGCCAGAATTACCACGCCCAATCCACCCCATACAACCAGCCGTACCATCTGTGAGTTGGATTCCATCTTGTTAAAAAAGGCACCCTGTTTAGAGCGCCCTGAGAATTCGGTCAGCCCAAGTGTTGCTCAGGCTTTCTCGTCCTTGGAAGGCGCAACAGCGGCGGGCTTCTCTCCAGCCGGTTTTTTCTTTTCGATTTCAGCCTTGTACCACTCGTCCCATTCTGACTCGTCAACAACTTTCACGGCACCTTTCATACGGGCGTGACCGTCGCCGCAAAGCTGGGCGCATGTTACCTGGTAACGGCCAACCTTGGTTGGCCTGAAGTGAATCGGAATGCGCAGGCCGGGGATAACATCCTGACAAACACGCAGGGGCAGCACCTTGAAACAGTGGATAACATCCTTCGAGGCCAGGTCGATGGTAACACTTTTCGAGGTGCCATCCTTATTTTTTTTCATCGGAACCACGATGTCGGACTTGAGCACCTCGATGTCGTCCTCACCAAGCGGATCGGTCTTGTCGATGCCGAAAGGATTAGCACCAGAAACAAGGGTCTTGGATTGGGCACCGAGTTTCCCGTCGGCACCGGGATAACGGGCGCTCCAGGCAAACTGCTCGGCCGTGACGCGAATCACACTGTCATCACTGAAGTCATCCGACTTGTTGACATAAAAATTCCAGTAGTAAGTGGCCACCACAACAAGGACCAACTCTGCAACAATGACAGCACCCTCAATCGAGTTTGTGATCGTCTTGCTCTTGACTCCTTTATAGTCAGCCTTGGGATTGCTGGATGCCCGGAACTTCCACAGCGCGACGAAGTAATAAATGATCCAGCCGACAAAGAGCACCAGCATCAGCAGGTGAACGGCGATGATTAATCCATCAATATCCCCCCCGTTCTGGGAGACCAGCTCCGGGAAGGAAAAGGCTTCAATGATTCCAGATAACAATTCCATCTTAGATAATTATTCCTTGAACAAATCGGGATCCTCAAGATGGGCGTATGCCCTGCCTCGCCTTGCGAGAAAAAGGAAAAAACCGCCCACGCCGCCGAGGACTGGGATGAGGAAGAAAATTAGGCTGGCAATACCCCACTGCATGCCCTTGGTCATCGGCGAATCAGGGGCACCAAAGCATACCGCACACGCCTCCACGGCGCTTGGCCAAGCGGCCATCGCCAGAGCAAGTATTAACAGCCCGTATGTGTGGCTCCGGTTCACAGGTAACTAACGTGCTTGAATTTCTTAAGGAAGAAAAAGAGATAAACCGACATGCCAACCATTCCAACTAGTGAGATGACGCCCAGCACCAGCTCGGCCGTCCCGCCACTCATCACCCCCCAGATCCCGAACACGAACGAAAACAGGATCGAAAGGAGGATAAAGACCAGATGGAACGCCTTGAGAGACATATTCAGTCAGTTTTCTTCCGTTTGGCCACCCTCTTCGCTCTTGGCGCCGCCACCTCGACAGGAGCGGGTTGGCTCAGCAGCTTGATCGTCAGGAGAGTGAACGCAGCCGGCAGGGCAACGCCCAATAATGCCGCCGCCACCACCCAAAATGTAGGCACTTCAGCCCGCCCCAAACGTGGAATATCCCCTTCTGCCCACATGATTAACCCCATCATTCCGGCAAAGAAGATGAAGGTAAGCACCATGGTCCAAGTGATCATGATCAGTTTCTTGTCCCACTTATAGTGCATGAATATCGCCACCACGAAGCCGGCCTTCACCAAGGCAATTACCAAACCAATGAGCGCAGCCATCGGGAGTGAGAATGTAAATAAGACATCTATCAATACAGTGATCAATGTGCCCGCCACTAGCACGCCGCCAACCATGTAGAAGAGCCTGATAAGATACTGAAGGAAGTCCGGTGAATCGTGTGAGTCGCCCATTTTGTTTACAGGATGTAAAGGATTGGAAAGAGAAAGATCCAAACCAAATCGACAAAGTGCCAAAATAGGCCGAAGGTTTCAATCCGATTCGTGAACCGCTCGCGGTCTTTGTGCCACAAGGACAACCCGATCGGGAGCATATTGTACAACATCACGATGATGCCACCGAAAACGTGAGCCGCGTGCAAGCCGGTGATGGTGTAGTAGATGCCAAAAAATGTGCTGTGCTTAGGCTCATATGCCGAGAGGCGGCTGATGTGCCGGGTTTCAATCTCGATTTCGTCATGATGGTGAGTATGGTCCAACCCTAGAACGATCGAGCGCACTCTGGGATTACCTCCAATGTCCTCGTTCACGCGCGGAGTGCGCCAAAACCACGGATGTGCCTCAACCTTCTCGTAACCCGCAACACTCAGAGTTACTTTGAATCCCGCTTGGCCAAGTAAATATTCCGCCCGCTTGGCCCAGTCGTAGTCGATCCTCTCTTTTATCAATCCTCCCTTTTTACGAAGGTCTTCAGCCGCTTCCTCCACACTAACCCCAAGCTCAACTAATGCCCTATCAGCATCTGCTTCAGATGCACCTGCATCGGCATTCCAACCGGTGACTTCGACATTGATCTGGGCCTCCTGATAGGCATTGATGTGGCCTGAGATCGCAAGTGTCCCGTTGGCCCACTCTTGCTTGAATGCCGTCTGGCTCGCATCGCTTGTCTCCTTGAAGAAGCGCTTGGTATAAAACGCTTCAACGAATTTCTGAACATCCCCAGTAGCGGCATCGCCATGGTCGTTCGCATGGTCCCCTCCCTCGGCATGTGATACGGTTTCTTGATAGCCCTTCTCGAACTTTTCGTGCAGCAACTTCGCGTCATTCAGCCATACGTCATAATGCTTGAACTTCTGAGGCCACTCATACGACCATTTAACCACAAGAAACAACACCGCGCAGGCGATGGTTGCCCATTTCCATTTCTTGTAGCCGGCAAGGTTGCCCTGTTTCAACTCGGCCCAAGCAAGTACAACAAACATGCTCGAAGCAATCAGCACCATCGTGTTCCCGGCGCCCACCGTGATATTCATCAGGCCCATCGACCATGTGCCATCCTCAGCCCCCACGCGCAGCAGGACATAGGAGGAAAACAGCGCACCGAACAGCATGACCTCGGAGGCGAGGAAGAGCCAGATACCCAGTTTGCCGTTGTACAGGCCAGTGTCCGGCCTTGGTTTAACCGTGTAGGGGATTTCCATGGTGGATAAAGTTGCTTTACTTAGCGGGCTGCGCCTGGGGCGAGAAGTCTTTCTTGGCGCCCGGGACACTGTACTCGTAAGGGTCGCGGTACACCTTGATCTCCTTGGTGAAATTGCCGTGGGGCGGCGGTGTTGGCGTCTCCCACTCCAGAGTAGTGGCCTGCCACGGGTTGTCGGACTCAACCTTCTCGCCGTGTTTCACGCTCCAGAACAGGTTGACGATAAACGGCACCTGCGCGACGAGCATCGCCCATGCAGCGGCTGAGATGGACACGTTCAGATTCATGATCGTGTCGCTGAGCGCACCCACAGTTATATCGGCGTTATCCGGATTGGCCAGTGAGTAGGTGGCTCCTCCATCCGACATGCGCCGGCTCATCCCGGCCATGCCCTGTGCGAACATCGGCAGGAAAATCAGGTTCATGAAAATAAGCGACAACCAGAAATGCACCTTGCCCCAATACTCGCTCATTCTTCGGCCCGTCATCTTTGGAAACCAATAATAGACCCCGGCAAATATGGCAAAAATGGTTCCCGGTGCGACTACATAGTGGAAGTGCGCAATGACGTAATAGCTGTCATGCAGCGCCACGTCGCTAAAGTTGAAGCCCAGCGGCAAGCCA
>JAKUOU010000161.1 GCA_022451065.1 Pedosphaera sp.
CCTTGTCCACGAGGTTGCTGGCCGCGCTGCGTGTAATCTAGCACAGGCTGCAAATAATTGGAAGGACACTCTCTGCACTGCGGTGCGTCTGTACAATTCTCGCATCCGGGAAGACGCTCAAAAGGCCACTCAATCCTGACAGATGGCGCGGCGCCTTGCAGACCCAGTGGCTGCCCCGGCATTTCCAGCTGAGCATCTGGAGTTGGCGGCGGTAATAGAGATACCATACGGGATCAGCCTCGTGTTGAGAGAGCCAACGGGAGTAACTCGGGATATTTGCCCTCAACTCGAAAATAAAATCTGCGAACGTGTGTTCGATAAGCCACAGGCATTCTTCTGGCCCTGTGGCATTTAGCTTGTGTGCGCTCGCCAGGAGGGGTGCGATTTTTTCAAAACCGGTGACAAACTCCTTCGATTTCGCAACCCGTGGGTCGTCGTCCAGTGACTCCGGTGCTGGCGCGGGGTACAATCCCTCCCACAGCCTGAGCCAGCGTGATGCTGGGTCGCAGGAGAGCAGGTTGTGCAGCAGCGTCGTGCCGGTTCGAGGGAAGCCCAGGATGTACAGCGGTCGCTCGATCGGCGTCTCGGCCATCTCCGGGTACGAGGTAAACGCCTCCTCGATTCGCAATCGGTTTGCAAGCAGCCGCAGGATGGTGCGCTGCATCAGGATTACGCCCTGGGTATTGAGGCGTGCCTCGTCCTGTAGTGACTGGAGCAGGATGTTGTACGGCTCACGGTATGAGTCATCGCCAAAGTCCGACAGGCCGGTTTGTGCTGCGGCTTTCTCAAGCAGACCCTCGGCGTTCAAGGCGACGTCTGGGGAGAGTCTGGACATTGTGGCGGGGTGAAAAGTGGATCAGCGAACGTAGAGTGTGCCGCCATCCACGGGGAAGGGGCAGCCAGTGATGAACGATGCCTCGTCACTGCAGAGGAAAACCGCCATCGCGGCGACTTCCTCCGGCTTGCCCATGCGCCCAACTGGTTGGTAATCCGCCAACTTTTTAAACATCTCCGCCTGGTTGTTAGGGTAATTTTCCGCGATGAATCCATCAACGAACGGCGTGTGGATACGGCCCGGCAAAATGGCATTGCAGCGGATGCTATCGTTCAGGTGATCCTTGGCCACCGAGTAGGTCATTGCGAGCACACCGCCCTTGCTGGTGCTGTACGCTAGTCGATCGTTGATGGCCATCGTCGCCACCGTCGATGCGATGTTGACAATTGCGCCTCCTCCGCTGTTGAGCATTTGCCGAACGCCGCCCTTGAGGCAATTGAATACGCCTTTCAGGTTGACGCTCATCACGCGGTCAAAATCTTCATCGCTGGTGTTTGTGATGTTGCCGACGTGCGCGATGCCGGCGTTGTTGACGAGGCAATCCAGCCCGTCGCGGTCTCTGCCAAGTTTGTTGAAGATTTCCTGCACTTGAACGTGATTCGAAACATCGCACTTGATGCCTTCCGCTTGGCAACCGGTGGAGCGGATTTGTTCGACTGTCTCCTCGGCCGTATGGTCGTTGACATCAAGCACATTGACGAACGCGCCCTGCCTGGCCAAGGCGATGGCTATCGCCTGGCCGATCCCCGATCCCGCACCGGTCACGACGGCAGTCTTTCCCATAAGGCTGAACATGCACACCAATGTCAACGAGACCGCCGGGCTTGGCAAGTTTGAACGCACGGTAAGGTGTTCCCCAAAGAAACCTCTGTGCTGGCAAACACGGAGGATTGCTTTACGCTTGGCCAAGCGGATGAGTGATTCCAGAAAAGAAATCAGACGGCTTCGCAGTGAGGAGTGGTTCAACAATCCGGCACATCCGGATAACACGGTCATTTACATCGAGCGTTTCCTCAACTACGGCATTACGCCGGAGGAGTTGCGCGCCGGAAAGCCGATCATCGGCATCGCCCAGGTCGGTAGCGACATCACCCCGTGCAACCGTGGCCACATCGAGACGGCCGAGCGCGTGAAGGCAGGCATCCGCGATGCCGGCGGCATTCCGTTTATGTTCCCGGTACATCCGATTCAGGAGAGTTGCCGCCGACCGGCTGCTGCGTTGGATCGCAACTTGGCCTACCTTGGGCTCGTCGAGGTGCTGCATGGTTATCCGTTCGACGGCGTGGTGTTGACGACCGGTTGCGACAAGACCACGCCGGCATGCCTGATGGCGGCGGCAACGATGAACCTGCCAGCGATAGTGCAGTCGGGTGGACCGATGCTTGACGGATGGTACAATGGTGAGTTGGCCGGATCAGGAACGATGGTTTGGGAAGGACGCAAGCAGATGTCCGAGGGCAAAATCACCGTCGAGGAGTACCTTGACCAAGTGGCTGCCTCCACCCAGAGCGTTGGACACTGCAATACGATGGGGACGGCGCTCTCGATGAATTCGCTTGCCGAGGCGCTGGGTATGTCGCTTCCCGGCTGCGCGGCGATCCCGGCTGCGTACCGTGAACGCGGGCAAATGGCGTACCGCACGGGTAAGCGTATCGTCGACATGGTTCACGAGGGGTTGACGCCAAGCCAGGTGATGACCCGTGAGGCGTTTGAAAATGCCATCGTCGTCAACACGGCCATCGGCGGTTCCACGAATTGCCCTGTTCACTTGAGTGCAATCGCGCGGCACCTAGGGGTCGAACTGAGCCTGCAGGACTGGCAGGATATCGGCTACGACGTGCCGTTACTCGTCAACTGCCAACCGGCCGGCAAGTACCTCGGGGAGGCGTTCCATCGCGCGGGTGGTGTTCCTGGGGTGTTTCGCGAGTTACTTGAAGCGGGGAGGGTTCACGGCGATGCCATGACCGTTAGTGGCAGGACGGTGTCCGAAAACCAGGCGAGCGTTCCAGAACCGGACCGTGAGGTGATACGTGCCCATGGCGAGCCGTTGAAGAAGCAGGCCGGCTTTCTGGTGTTGAGCGGCAACCTGTTCGACGCGGCGCTGATCAAGACGTGCGTTATTAGTGATGAATTTCGAGCCCGTTACCTGTCTGAGCCGGGCAATGAAAATGTGTTCACGTCTCGCGTGATTGTGTTCGAGGGGCCGGAGGATTATCGCAAGCGACTCAACGAGCCATCGCTTGAAATCGATGACTCATGTATGCTGGTAATTCGAGGCTGCGGGCCGATCGGCTATCCCGGTTCCGGCGAAGTGGTGAACATGCAACCGCCAGACGAGCTTTTAAAACAGGGTATTCAGACTCTACCGACAATGGGTGACGGACGTCAAAGCGGCACTTCAGCCAGCCCGAGCGTTTTGAATATCGCGCCCGAGTCGGCTGTGAGCGGGAACTTGGCCCTACTCGAAACCGGCGACGAGGTTCGGGTGGATCTCAACGAGTGCCGAGTCGAGTTGCTGGTGTCCGAGAAGGCCTTGGTTAAACGCCGAGAAAACCACACGCCAACGGAGCTTCACAATCAGACCCCCTGGCAGGAAATATACCGTGGCTGCGTCGGCCAGCTCGACACAGGAGCCTGCATTGAGTTGGCGACGAAATACCGTGACGTTTGCGGGGACCATCCGCGTCATTACCACTGATTTACTCGATCGGGATTGAGTTCCCGTACGGTTGACGCTAGTCTGTGCGCCCATGAGCGAGGGAGACTCAAACATAAATCAAAGACCGGACGGCCGAGCGGTGGATCAGCTTCGTACGGTTACTTTCAAAAACAACATTGCTCCGCACGCCACCGGCTCGACACTAATCGAGTGGGGGAACACCCGCGTCATATGTTGTGCGACGGTGGATGAGTTGGTGCCACGCTGGATGAAGCTGCAAAACGTCGAGGGCGGTTGGGTTACCGCCGAATACTCAATGCTGCCTTACTCGACGCTTGATCGCAAAAGGCGCGACATCGCCAAGGGCAAGATTGACGGGCGCTCGCAGGAAATTCAGCGCCTCATCGGCCGTTCGATGCGGGCTGCGGTGGACCTGGTCAAGCTCGGCTCGCGAACGATCTGGATCGACTGCGACGTCCTCCAGGCCGATGGCGGCACGCGCACGGCGTCGGTTACCGGTGCCTATGTAGCCCTATCGCTGGCCTTGGCCAAGCTGCAGGCCGACGGATTACTGGAGTGCGACCCGGCGGTCTCGGCGATCGCCGCGGTGAGTGTCGGCGTGGTCAATGGCGTGCCTGTTTTGGATTTACCCTACGTCGAGGACGTTGCCGCCGAGGTGGATATGAACATCGTGATGAACGCCAACGGCGAGTTCATCGAGTTACAGGGTACCGGAGAAAAAAACACCTTCAGCGATGGCGAACTGGCCACCATGCTGGCGCACGGGCGAAAGGGGATCGACGAGTTGCTGGACTTGCAAAAGGCGGCCATTTCCGAGGGCTAAGGGCAAGCGGCCATCATGTATTGCAGAGAGAAGCCGACTCGACTGCACTTCGTTCGCCACGCCGAGGTAGACGAGGCGTACCACGAGGTGTTCGGGGGTCGTATCGACATGGAATTATCGCCGCTTGGCCATGAACAGGCCAAGCGCTTGGCTCAGTTTTTGAGAGGCCGCACCTTTGATCGCATTTACCTCAGCCCGATGATTCGGGTGCAACAGACAGCCAAGCCACTGCTCAATGTGCTTGGACGGGAAGCCCAAGTCGTTGACGACTTGCGCGAGGTTGATTTCGGCGTCTGGACCGGCCACAAGTGGCACGAGATACAGGAAGAATTCGGTCTGGATGCCGAGGATTGGCTCGTGCATTTAGAGAACGGCGACGTCGCCGGGGCCGAGTCGATGGACGGATGCCGATCACGCATCCGTGGCAGCTTAGGGCAAATAATGAACGAAGGGGTGGGTCAAGATGTTCTCGTCCTGTGTCACGGTGGTGTGATTCGGATGCTCATGTCGCTACTGCTCGACGAGCCGTTCTCAAAAATGGATCGCTTCGAAGTTGACTTTGCCAGCCTGACTGTCATCGAGCACCGATCCAGCCGTGTAGAAATTAAGCTGCACAACTTCGCCCCCTGG
>JAKUOU010000162.1 GCA_022451065.1 Pedosphaera sp.
TGATATACACAGGATTTTCACGAAGCTAAGATGAATGGGACAGGTTGCACTTTGGGTCTATGTGGTTTAATGACCCTATTGGCTGTGTATTCCGTGCAGCTGTTTGGACAGACTGACCCTGCAAACGATAGGATTTCCAATTCAAAGATAGACCCGACAGATTTGCATGAGCAAGCGACGCGCGCCCTGAATAATTATTGCGTGTCGTGTCACGGTCCTGAGAAACAAAAGGGCGATCTTCGGCTGGACTCTTTGGAGACCATCGACGCAGTCGATCGCCAAGAGCTGTTCCGCAAGGTGCAGGAAGTCATCCGACTTGCCGAGATGCCACCCGAGAAGGCCAAGCAGCCGAATGAAGCTGACCGAAAGATTTTGCTGCAGTGGCTAAACAGCCAACTGACCGGCAAGGCGGCCGAGGCGCTGGCTGAAAAACTGCGGCGGTTCGAGTATGGAAACGTAATTTCTCACGAGAATCTGTTCTCCGGCAAGTACGCCGAAGCGCCTGGCTACACGCCGGATCGGCGATGGTTGATCAGCGAATTCATCTTTAACGAGAAAATCAATCGTTTACTGAATTACCATCCGACGCGGACAATCTACGGAACCGCTCAGTCAGTGCAGGGTGACAGCGGCGTTCACTGGAGCCCCAAAACAGAGCGCGGAAACAAATTCCGCAGGACGATAACCAACCCCTATTTGCTTCCGGAAAAGGTAGGCGTTCGATATAGCTCCCACAAGCGGCTTACGACAGGCCACCTGCTGACGATGGTGGGTAATGCCAAGCGGGTTGCGGGACACATGTCCTCCGAGGCAATAATGAAGGCGCACTACCCGGCAACGTATGCCCTGATGAGGATCGAACTGGATCACCGTGAGTCTATGCGTTCACGCGAACGGTTCCTGAGGACCTATTCCTTTCTGGAGCGTCTGCTCAATGATATTTATGGCGAAGAGCATGAAAAGCTCCTCCCCAAGGTTGTCCGAAAGGAAATCCCCTATCCCGGACCACCGAAGAGAGCGAGCAGGAAGCGGGTTGACAACCTAGGCTTCCTAGGCCGTTTCAACCAAGAGGATATCCGGGCCATCCTGCAGGGCGTCGCCACCTACAAACGCACTGCTTTCAAGGTCGACGAAATCAGGGAAAAATCTGAATTGGATCGCAACGGAAAGCCGGTTTGGGCTCCTTACAGCGAAGCCAATCTTGCTGAATTCGAAAACATCATCCAGCAATGCGAGACAGACTGGTACAGGGAGGGGGTTACCGACTACCGCATCAAAAACCGCATCACGACCATGAAGCTGTTTTACGACACGTGGGACATGAACAGGCTCTACCTCCATGTCAAAAATGGGAAATTCGGCGCGCCGAAGTACATGCCGCTCAATGATGCCGAGATGGCGGTTGTCACCAGTACTATCAAGAAGCACCGCAAGCAGGGCGATCGGCACCACCAGATCATCGAGAAGTGCTTGGCGGACTGGCAGGCGGCATTCAGGGCTGAACGGGAATCCGCTGGAGGCGCAGATGAAACCTTGATGGCTCCGTTCCTCATGGAGTTATATGCAAAAATCTTCGAACGCAATCCGACGGATTCGGAGCTGGCTGAAAACATCAAACAATTCAAACTGTACGCCTCCAAACTTGATCGGCAGAAGGCAATCGCGAAGCTTATTGAGTCGCTTGTGCTGAGCACTGAGTTTGCCTATCGCAACGAGTTCGGAGAGGGCGAGCCGGACGAGCACGGTCGGCGAATGATGTCGCCACGCAACGCGAGCTATGCCCTGGCCTACGCGTTGACCGATGCAAGCCCGGATGAAACTCTGGTCCAGGCAGCGGAAAAGGGGCGTCTGAATTCGCGCAAGGACTACGAACGTGAGATACGCCGGATTCTGGGCCGTCGCGACCTGTGGTGCATCATCGACGAAAACGTCCAGGCGGCCAACCTCAACGCAAGCGTTACCCACCAGCCGATCCGCAAGTTGCGATTCTTTAGAGAATTTTTTGGCTACCCCAAGGCGCAGGACGTCTTCAAGGACGACTCGCGTTTCGGTGCAGGACGTCACGAGCAAGCGGTCAGCCGCTTGATCGACGAGGCGGACATGTTGGTTGAGTACATTCTTGAAAAGGATGAACGCGTTTTTGAAGAGCTTCTTACGACCGAGAAGTTTTACCTATACCATTCAGGCGACAACCAAGCGATGAAGGCTGGATCGGATGAACTGAAGAAGGTCTACGAGTATTTCAGGAAATTCGACTGGGAAACATGGGAGCCAGACGACGTCGCCCCCCATAAGGAGTTCATGCTGACGATCTGGGAATTCCGCAAGGCCCGTGGAGGTGACGACAAGTCGCTGCTGAACACCCTGAAAAGAATGATGCCCGCATTGAAACGTCATTTCAGCGCAGGACAAGCCAACGGCATGCCTTACATGAAGGTGTCAATGGGCTTCTGGCACGGCGGAAACGTATTGGGACGTACCGGGCAGCAGATGCGCGGCGAGCAGGTGACCTCGTACTGGAACATCGACTGGAAAAAATGGGACTACCCGCCCGTCCAGCCGGCCGCCATCCCTAATCGCAAAGGCATCTTGACCCATCCCGCCTGGTTGATCGCTCACGCGCAGAACTTGGAGACGGACCCGATCCATCGCGGAAAATGGATTCGCGAAAAGCTGTTGGCCGGGACGATCCCCGACGTGCCGATCACCGTGGATGCGGTTATCCCGCCGGACCATCAAAAGACACTTCGCCAGCGGATGGAAAACCGGACGGGCGCCACGTACTGCTGGCGTTGCCACCAAAAGATGGATCCGCTTGGCTTTCCCTTTGAAATCTACGATGACTTCGGCCGTTTCCGAACCGAGGAAAGCCTGGAGCATCCGGAAAATCTTCTCAAGGAGGCCAAACGGGGTGAAGTCAACGCCTTTGGCGCCTCGCTCGCGGTTTACAAGACATTGCCGGTCGATCCACGTGGCGTGCTCAAAGGGACGGGTGACCCGACGCTGGACGGCGACGTCGAAGATGCGTTCGACTTGATCGACCGACTGGCGAAGTCGGAAAAGGTGCGACAGTCCATCATCCGCCATGCCTTTCGCTACTTTTTGGGACGCAATGAAACACTTTCGGACTCCAAGACGTTGATTGACGCGGATAGGGCTTACGTCGATAATGACGGCAGCTTCGACGAAGTGATCGTGTCACTGTTAACATCCGACTCATTTATTTACCGCAAACGCAACTCCAAGGACTAGACTATGTTGATCAGCCGACGAGAACTTTTGAAGAGAACGGCGTTGGGGACTGCCAGCCTTGCGCTGACCCCTTCATTCAATCACCTCATGGCCGCGCCGGCGAAGGGTCCAAGTGCTGGCCTTCACCGATTCATATTCATCCGTAAGTCCAACGGAAACCTGCCTACGCAATTTGGACTGCCCTCCTTTTCCGCCGAAGAGTTGAAAAAGCACAAGGATAAGGAGTCCTTCGAGGTGGACTTGTCGAAGCATGAACTGCCCGACTGGCTGAAAGGGCTGGACGATCATAAGGAGAACATGACCATCCTGCACGGCATCTCGATGTCGGTTAGCGGAGGCGGGCACTACTCCTACTCTGGTTGCATGGGCGCCTACAAAGCCGGACGCGACATCCTCAGCAACATCAAGTGGGCGACCGTTGATTTCGAGTTGGCAAAGCTGTTCCCCTCTCCATTCGGTCACGTCGAGATGTCGCTGGCGGTGCCCCATGGGCGTGATCACAGAACTGGTATTGTCTCCGGCTATTCCGCTCCGGCGGCAAAGCAGCGCAACTACTGTTACGCCGACCCCATGACTGCCTATCAGGAATTGTTCAAGTCCGTCACCAATACCGATGAAGCCGCTTCCGACAGAGCTCTGCTCGACTATTTGCATGACAAGGAAAGTCGCCAACTCAAAGGGTTGGACGGTGATGAGCGCCTCAAGATCAGCGGTCAGGTCGATTCGCTCCAGTCCATCCGTGACCGCAGCGCCAAGGTTGAGTCGCTGGGCACCAAAATTAAACAACACCTGCCGAACATTGACCCTGTCCACGCTGATGGTGGCGCAGATGCAACCCTTCCCCAGAAGCAGGCCGCCTTCACCGATGTCATCGTAGGAGCGCTCGCGTCGGGACTGACCAATGTCGTTACCTACACCATTGACGACTTGGGCACCGACATCACCTCCCTGCCTGAGAATGAGCAGAAAACGAGTATCCACCAGATTGGGCATGGCGGCCAGATTTCTGGCGCTGCGAAAATGAGAGATGCCATCAAGACCCATCACATGAAGCAAGTCAGGACCTTGGTGACCAAGCTCAAGTCCATTCCCGAGGGAAATGGCTCCATATTCGACAACACGACGATCATCTACATGCCCGAAACGGGTGCTGGCCATCATGGCCCGGATACGGAGGCGCCGATGGTTCTGATGACCGGAAAGAACTCGAAGCTCGACCTTGCCGGCCGCTATGTCCGCTTGCCGTTTCACGGTACAGAAGGGCACAAGACCTTGAGCAATTGGTACACAACGTTGCTCAACGCTTACGGCAACCCGATCGAGCATTACGGTGATCTGGACCTAACCATGCAACGCAATCGTCTCAAACAGACAGGGGCGATCGACAGGTTCTTGATCTAAGTCATTGGCTCCGTTTTGACAAGTAGTCAGCTTTTCAGCCCTCAAAATTCAGATGGTCTCCAACTCAACCACACCCCAACACCACTGAGACATAGGGAGAACATTGGGAGAATTGGGTCTCTGTAGGGTTTTCTGAGTGATCAGTGTGATAGCTGTATTTCCCCTGAAAAC
>JAKUOU010000163.1 GCA_022451065.1 Pedosphaera sp.
ACGTGTCCATATGCCCCCGGTGAATTGTCTGCAACGAAACGATCGACCTCCCCTGACGTAGGCGGCAGACCGGTCAGGTCGAGCGTCACCCGGCGAATCAAAATCCGACGGTTGGCGCTCCGGGCAGGCCGCATTCCATTTTCACGGAGCTTGGCCAGGATGAAGCGATCCATCGCGCCACTTGACCAGGAGAAGTTTTCCACCGACGGCACACTTGGGCGGGTAACCGGCTGGTATGCCCAGTGGTCAGATGCCTCCGACCTAGTGACAGTAATAAAATAGGCCGCTGCGAAAGCAATTCTGATGCAGTGTAAGTCCATTAGTCAGGCTGCCTCGTTGAGTTTGTGATTTCTGCGCCGAAACCAGATCCACAAGCCACTCCCCAGTAGCAGCACAAAAACACCGATAGCAAACGGCGCCGCAAGAATTGACAACGCCGAACCAAGGAATGCGCCGCTGGTCTCAACCGACGATACGATGGGATTTCCCAAACCGCCTGTAGTGACGGTCGAGGAGGCGCGCGTCACCACCGTCGTTGCCTGTACTGCTCCAGCCACACCACCACCGGCGATCAGCGCAAGCAGCCATTGCAGCCACGGGTCCATGCCAGTGATAAAGGAGGCGGTGATGAGTGTTCCGGCAATAATCGCCGCCGGGCTAGCGACAGAATCGAGTAGATTGTCAATCCACGGAATGTAGTAGCCGCCGATCTCAAAGATCGCCGCGACGAGAAAAATCATCATGGCAATGTCACTGCTTAACCAGTTGAAACCTGCGGCCAACTCGATCAGTGGTTGGCCATCCGCATCCTTAGCGCGAGTGCCAATGTTGACTGCCAGCAGCGGCACAAACACTCGAAATCCGCATGTCGCGCTCAGGGCAATACCAATCAAGATAGACATGATCGCTTCCATGCGGCGAAGCTACCAATCACACGGGCTGCAAACAACCCATCAATCCGCAACCAGGCGACCCTGTTTAAGGTGCAGAAACCGGTCGGCATGGGTGTCCGCCGTCGTGCCATGAGTGACCAACACCACCGTGCCTCCGGTCTTGTGAAACTCCGCCAAATGCCGAACCACCTCGGCGGCATTTTCCGGATCAAGGTTACCTGTCGGCTCGTCGGCGAGAATTAGCTTTGGCCGATTCAATAACGCACGGGCCACTGCCAGGCGTTGACGCTCCCCGGCACTTAGTTCGCCAGGTCGATGACTGACCCGCTCGGCCAAACCTAGTTTATCAAGCAACTCGCCTGCTCGTTTCCTCACTGCGGGGCCGGGCTTGCCAGGGGAAGCCAGTAGCACGTTGCCCATCAAGTCAAGATACGGCACAAGGTGAAACATTTGGAACACGAAGCCGATCTCTCCCGATCGCAGCCCCGCCCGATCTGCCGGCGAAAGTCCGTATAGGTCGCGGCCGCTAAACTGCACCAAGCCTGCGCTTGGCCGCTGCATGCCTCCTAGTGTGAGTAGCAGCGTGGTTTTGCCGGAGCCGCTTGGCCCACGCACCGCAACAAACTCCCCCGCACCGATATCAGCAGTGAACCGGTCGAGACTGGTCACTTCGGAGCCGTTTTTGCGAAATATTTTCGTGACGTCGTCGCAGCGTATCATCGTCAATCCTCCCTCAAGGTTTCCGCCGGATCATGCGACACCGCCAACATGGCCGGGATGAAACTCGCGAATGCCGCGAACACCGGTGTCGCTACGACCATCTGCCACGCAAGAGTCGGGTTTGCCTGGATCGCCTTCTTCGTCACCGGAAACAACGAGGGCCCAAATTCCAGAACCGCCCACGTGCCGAACACCGCGCCAAACACCGACGCCATCAAGCCAAGCAGCGCGGCCTTGCCAAGAAACAATCCGGCGATGCGTCCACCGCCCTTTCCCAACGCACGTAGGATACCGATCTCCTGTCGCCGGTCGCGCACGTTGAGCACCGCGAGCAACGCCACCCAAACTGCACAAGCCACCAACACCCATGGCAGCACGAATTGGTTTACTTTCTCGCGGGTCTGCCGCTGCTTCGCACGGGCATCGGCCAAAGTTCGCATTTGCACCACCTGAACCTCCGGCAAAATGTTACCGATCTCCTTTCTCAATATGGCGAGAGGATCCTGATCAGCTGTAAGGCAGAGACAATCGATCGCCTCGATTTCATTTATCTTTCCCTCCAATCGGAGCACCGATTGCACATCCTCGAGCCGTGTAAAAATCGTGATGTCATCCGGCGTGCCGGTCTCGATGGGATCGTTTGCGACCGTGAACTGCCGCTCGCCCAAATGCATCGTGTCGTTCCTCCCTTTTTTCTGTTTGCGGGCGACCTCTGAGCCGATGTGGATCGTGCCTTTTTTAATTACAACCCCCATCGGCTTTTTGCCTTGCCCCGGCGCGACATAGGTTTCCGATAGACCAATTAGCAGAATATCCTGTCCGTTGATGGTGTATTCGCGGCGCAGGGAGCCGACGAGGTGGTTGAACGAAACATTGTTGGTCAGGTGCGTCGCCAAGCGATCAAGCATCGCTGAATCCATCTCATTCCTGGAAAAACCGTCCCGATAAAACTGACCAAGGTCGGTTTCGGCAGAAATAAGCCGCAGATTGAAACCCATGTCGCGGGTCACTCGACGCGTTTCGCGCTCGTCAGCCTCGGCGAGGAGTTGCGACGCCACCACAACAGTCACTGCCAGTGTCAAGCCCAGCAGTGAAAATAAGGCGTTTAGTTTCCGGAAACCAATTTCCCCAAAAATGTGCGACCACAGCGACATTAATTACCCGCCCTCCGCAACAGCAACAGCCCTCCTCCAGCTAGCGTCACCGCCCCGATCACGGCAAGGGTCCACCAAATCGTTCGCGTCTGGCCAAGTGTAGTCGGCTCCACTGACTCGGGCTTCGGTTCCGTTTTTACTTCGTTGGCGACTGCCTTCACCGCTGGTAGCTCGGCCTGCACCACCGGCTCGGTTTCGATCTCAATGAGTTCTTCACTGTAACCCAGTGCCAGTTGGTCAAAATTGCTCGAGGCTGTCTGCGTTGACCCGCTTGGCCGCGAGTTCGGGCCTCGCGTAATGATGCGGCTGATCTCGGCTTTCACCTGTGGGTTGTCTGGATCAAAGCCAAGCTCTTTGAATGCAGCAGTTTTTTCGGTGCGGCCCCATGACAGAGGGAAGCGCTCGCCCTGCATCCACACACGGTCGAGCCCGCACTCGCAGTCCTGACCGACCACCGCAAGCGATTCCTGCAATGCCGTGCGCGTGACCAAGCCGCCACGCATCGGTTGGCCCACCCGGCGGCCGCGCCCCATCAACACCACGGCCTGCGGCTCGGGCACCGGCTCGGTATCGAGGCCAAGACTCCACATCAGTACCGACTCATCGGCGATACGCTCGGTCGGCACAACAACCATCTCAGGCGGATGATCCACCGGCTTGGGCATCTGAGGCATCAACGGTGTGATCGCCTTGATAGCATCGCTAACGGCAACACGAGCGCGCCTGGTTTGAGCGGCGTCTGTTCCCTCGACAAAAAGAATCACGGCGTAGGCGGGAATCAGTTTCTTTATAAGTTCATTCCGAATCGGCGATGAGACGGCGGACGCCAAAAAAGACCACTCGGGATTGTCAGGCTTTGCGGCGGGAAAAGTGACCGTCCAAGCCAACTCACCGTCCGGCGACAGCAGCAGGCCGGCGGGCACGCCCGGCTCCCGCTTGGCCAGACGCTTAGCCTGCGGGTGGTCACCCCCGGCCAAATTAACCAACTCAAACCGGACATTGGAATCCCCAAGCAACGCACCCGCCGCTTGGCCAAGCTGCTTCGCTCGTTCTGTGGACACTTGTTCATCGACAAAACAAAAGAAGGTGTACCGTTCGTTGCCCAAGTCCGCAAAGCCCACATCACGCACCGTGTAGCGGCAGGCATCTGCAGCCACTGTCCCAGCCAACAGGGCAATAAGCGTTATGGCGAAACACTTTTTCAAATCGGCCCGAACGATACGGACCTGCGCGTTGACCGCAAGGCCAAATCACCCGTAGCATTGGCAGACGGGAGATGCAGGCATTGATCGAGGAGTTTGGGCAGTACCTCCGCCACGAGCGGGGCCAGTCTGAGCACACCCAAAAGGCGTACAGTAACATCTTGAACCGTTTCGCCGACTGGGCCGGCACCCGACAACTCGCCCGCTGGAACGCGGTTAAGTTGTCGCATCTACTTAGCTACCTCGACCACCAGCGCAACAAAGAAACGCCCACCGGCGACCACGCCAAAAAAAAACGAGGACGCCCACGCAGCGAGTCAGCCAAACTCAGCACCGAGAGCCTCTACCTTGAAATCGCGGCAATGAAGGCGTTCTATCGGTTCTGTGTACAGGAACAGTTTTTGCCATCCAACGTCGCCGAGAACCTAACCCTTCCCCGCCGCTGGAAGCGCCTGCCCAAGGCGTTGACCGCCGTGGAAATCGAGAAACTACTGCGGCCGCCAGAGCCGATCACTCCCGCAACGCTTTGCGACCATGCGATGCTGGAGCTTTGCTACGCCTCCGGCCTGCGCTTGGCCGAGTTGCGTGGATTGCGACTTGAGCAACTTCGGCTCGACGCCGGGTTCATCCAGGTCATCGGCAAGGGCAACAAGGAACGCGTGGTGCCGGTCGGCCGCCGCGCCGTCGAGGCAATCGAGCGCTACATGGAGCACGGACGTGGCAAGTTGGCAAAAGCCGGCAAGAGTCAGAGTCATGTATTACTCACAAGTCGCGGTACGGCGGTCGCGGCAGTGACACTGTGGTTACGCATTAAGAAACGGTGC
>JAKUOU010000164.1 GCA_022451065.1 Pedosphaera sp.
ACCAGGGTGCCGTAGTCGGAAAACAGTTTTGCGTAACTAATATTTTTCATGCGGCCAACGTTTGTCGGCGGGTCGCCAGTCTCATGATGTCTTCTTGGCTGGCTTTAGCTACATCGGTTATTTCTCCAGTGACAATGCCTTCGTTCATGACGAGGATGCGGTCGCTCATTCCCAGCACCTCGGGCAATTCGGAGCTGATCATCAGAATGGCCTTCCCGTCGGTGGCGAGTTGATTGATGAGTTGGTAAATCTCGTATTTGGCACCAACGTCGATACCACGTGTGGGTTCATCGAAGATGATTACTTCTGCGTTGCGTTGGAGCCACTTGGCCAGGACGACTTTTTGCTGGTTGCCGCCGGAGAGGTTGCCGGTGATTTGTTCGGGGTCAGTGATCTTGATTTGGATTTGATCGACGTAACGAAGGAATTCTCGTGATTCCTCCCGTTGGCGAATAAAGCCAAGCGAAGTAAAATGGCTCAGGTTGGGCAGTCCGAAGTTTTCACGAGCGGTTTGGCCAAGCACTAGACCGTGAGTCTTGCGATCCTCGGTGAGTAGGCAGATGCCCTGCCGGATGGCGTCGCGCGGTGACTTGATTCTTAGCCGTTTGCCGTCGAGGCGGATGACGCCATGTTCAAGTCGGTCGGCACCGAATAGTAGTCGGGCGGTCTCGGTGCGACCGGCACCGATGAGGCCGGTTAGGCCGAGCACCTCGCCCGCATGAATGTTGAAAGAAACGCTCCGGACTTGGGAGCCGCGTTGAAGGTTGGTGACTTCGAATCGCGCTTGGCCAAGCGCGGCCTCGCGCTTGGGGAATTCCTTCTCGAGACTACGGCCCACCATCAACTCGATCATTTTCTCGCGAGTGAGCTCTGCAATTGGCCGGGTGTCGATGTGTTCGCCGTCGCGCAGGATGGTCACGCGGTCGGCAACCTCAAAAATTTCATCTAGGCGATGACTGATGTAGATGATGCCGATGCCCTGTGACTTGAGCTCATCAATGACCCTAAACAGGCCTTTCGTTTCGCGTGGAGAGAGGGCTGCGCTGGGTTCGTCCATGACGATGATGCGGGCATCCTGGGCGAGTGTCTTGGCGATCTCGACAATCTGTTGATGGGCGACACTGAGTTGGCGGCACTCAGCCTCGATCGGGATATCGACGCCAATACGCTCAAACAAAGCTATTGCCTTGGCTGATTCGCTGCGCTTGGGGATGAAACTAATTCGGCCGGGTTCCAGTCCAAGAAAAATATTTTCACGTGCCGTCTGGTAAGGAATGAGGTTGAACTCTTGATAAATGATGCCGATACCAGAGGCCTGCGATAACTGCGGCGTGGCAACGTTGGCCGCTTGGCCGTTGATCTCAATGGTGCCTTCATCCGGTTGATGCGCGCCACCGAGTACCTTGATCAGCGTGCTTTTACCTGCGCCATTCTCACCAAGCAACGCCAGCACCTCACCGGCTTGCAGCGTTAGGTCGACCCCCTTGAGCGCCTTGACTCCTGGGAACGACTTTCGAATACCGCGCATTCGTAGCAGCGGTGTTCCGCTAGGCAGGTCAGAGGTGGGGGGCATGCAGGGGTTAGTTCAACTCGGGATCCTGATCAGCAGCGGCTTTATCGTAGAGCGTGGCTGGGATGAGGGTATCCTTTTCGTACTCCTCACCTGCGAGATACTTGATGATGTTCTGGACGATTTGTTGCCCCATCTTGTCCGGATGCTGGATCGGGTCGGCGAAAATTTTACCGTCCTTGATACCTTGTTTGCCGTCCAACTGACCATCAAAACCAATGATCTTGATTTGGTCCTGCTTCTTGGCTTCCTCGATGGCGGTGTAGGCGCCCAGTGCGGACGGGTCATTGATCGCGAAGACTGCATCCAGGTCGTCGTGTGCTTGGAGGGCGTCTGCGGTCGACTGGTACCCCTCGGTGCGGGCTCCGTTGCCGTTGAGTTCAGCAACGATTTGAATTTTGCTGTTGGTGCGGTCGGAGTTGTGTGCGTCGATAACTTTCTTGAAACCGGCTACTCGAAGGACGCAGGAGTTGGCTTTCTTAAAATCTAGAATGAGCACTTTGCCACCATTTTCCCCGAGCGCTTTAATCATCGCCTGGCCGGCAAGTTCCCCGCCCTGAAAGTTGTCGGTGCCGACGTGTCCAGCAATTTCAGCTCCCTCTGCCGCGCACTTAGCATCGACCGTGAACACCGGAATGCCCTTGGCATTGGCTGATTTCACGGCTGGCCCGATCGAGAGCCGGTCGCATGGTACGAGTATGATGGCGGTAACACCGCTTGAGATGAAATCGTCGAATTGATCGGACTGTTTTTTTACATCCATGTCCGGATCGACCATGAGTGTGTCGTAGCCGTTTTTGGCGGCTTCCGCAGTGATATGGTCACCGATGACCTTAAAGAAAGGGTTTGAAAGAGTTAGCGGCGTGTAGGCGATGACCCCTTTGGTTTTAGCTGGGGCACTGGTGTTACCACTGGCGTCGGAGGAGCCGCCGGGAGCCGGTTTGTCGCTGGAAGGAGAACAGCCTGTTAAGGCCAGCGTTAGCGCCGTTAGGCCAAGGTATTGAGCAATACGTTTCATGATATTTTATAGATCTAAAAGTATGGCCCGTGAATAGGGGAAATATGCCGGACCTTCAAGCCTGATTCGAGCCTGGTCAAGTGATGTGGAATCGTTGCTTGGCAGTCACTTGGGTGATCGGTAGATTTCCGCCGTGCTATTGCATTCCCAACTGATCCATCCGGAGATTAATGGAATACTTGGTCAAGCGGGCCATCATTCCAAAGTGTTGATTAGTGACGGCAACTATCCGGCTTCGTCCAAAATCGGGCCTGAAGCCGAATTAGTGTCTCTGAATCTCTCGCCGGGAGTGGTGACCTGCAGTCAAGTGTTGCGGGCATTGGTTACGGCAATTCCGCTGGAGGCCATCAACACGATGGGTATTCCAGAGGATGATCCTTACGCCAAACACGGTCCACCGCCGGTCTGGTCCGAGTACGAGCAAATCATTGGCGAGGCAAAGTTGGGCCTGAAACTGGAGCCGATCCAGAAATGGGATTTCTACGATGAGGTCATGTCAGACGACCATGTGCTAACCATTCAAACCGCCGACCAGGCGCTTTGGGCAAACGTCCTCCTTACCATCGGCTGTCGCGTGTCGTAAGGAGTTGATTTATTTCCCCGGTTTAACTTCCTTATTTTTGAGTTTTTGTTTGAGCCACTCGTGGTGGACTCGCGCAACCTGGCCCATGTAGCCGTGAGCCTCGTGGCCTTTGGTGGCCTTGGCGATATAGTCGGTTGATTTTTTCTTGTTGCCTTGTGCCTCGAAGTAGAGGCCGAGGTAGAGGTGGCCGTAAAATTGGCCGCGGGCTAGGGCGGCCGGGCCGGGATCGCCAGCCTTGATGGCGTCGAGCACCTGTCGCTCGGTGCCTTTGCCGGCGAAGAGCGCGTGAATTTCCTTCAGCGGCACCCGGCGGTCGGAAGTGATTTTGATAAAGTGCTTCTCGGCTTCCTTTACGCCGTCAACTTTTGAAATGCAGAGGTAATGCCAAACGGCATTCTCGACGTCCTGCGTGTTGACGGTTTGATGTGACTCGAATTGTTTACGGCCGGCTTTGTATTTCCCCGCATAATAATGCACGAGTCCACGTTGCCAATGGTACGGTTCGCGGCTGGGCATCATCTCGATGAATTTGTCGAAGTCGGCCAACGACTCGGTGAACTTGAGTTGAAAAAAACGCACCACGCCACGCTGCTGGTATAGGTTAGCGTTGTCGGGTTCGCGTTTGATTGCGGCACTGTAGTCGAGTTCCGCCTTGGCGTGGGCTTTGTGAGCCTTTGCAAAGGTTTCCGGGGTGGTTTCAGCTTGGCCAAGCATGCTTGGGGTTGTCCAGGCGAAGAGCAGCATCGCTACGTTGTGGAGTAGGGTGGGACGGTTCACGGCGGTGATGATGGCCAAGGCGCTTGGTCAAGGCAAGTTCGCGTGGGCTTGGCCAAGCGTAGTTTGGACGGTAGCTTTGCGCCGATGTTCAAGGTTGTCATCACTGACTACGTCTTCCCGCCGGTTGAGCCTGAGGAGACAATTTTCTCCGGCTTGGCCAAGGTAGAGTGCCTTCAGGCCCGATCCGTCGGTGAACTTAAGGGTCGCGTGGAGGATGCCGATGCGATCATTGTTTTTCACGAAGTGTCACTGCCGGCCGGGATCATCGACCAGCTCGAGAAATGCCGAGTGATTGTTCGCGGTGGGGTGGGGTACGACGCGGTGGATTTTCGCCGGGCTGCCGAGCGGGGCATCCCGGTCTGTAACGTGCCGGACTATGGCGTGGACGAGGTTGCCGACCACGCGATTGGGATGATGATCGCTTGCAGTCGTGGGTTTCTGCGGGTGGAGCGTGAACTGAAGCAGTCGTTAGAGCCGTGGGATTGTCGAGCGGTAGAGCCGGTTCCGCGCTTAGCCGGGGCGACGCTGGGCATTGTCGGGCTGGGGAGGATTGGTCAAGCGACGGCGCAACGTGCCAAGGCGATGCGGATGCGAGTGATCGCACATGACCCGTATCTCCGTCCCGGCACGGAAAAAGTACTTGGGGTCGAGATGGTCAGCCTCGAGGTATTGCTGGAGACGAGCGATGCTGTGTCACTTCACGTGCCATTGACCGATGAGACCCGGCACATGATCAACACAGACGCCCTTGGCCGGATGAAGCCAGACGCGATTCTTGTGAACACGGCTCGTGGCGCGGTGGTGGAC
>JAKUOU010000165.1 GCA_022451065.1 Pedosphaera sp.
CAGAGCCGTCAACCCGGGCAGATCCACTTTGACCGCCGGAAGGGTCTTGGGTTCGCTTTCAGCGGCATTCGTGCCTTGGCCAAAGAGGAAGGCGGCAGCCAGCACTTGGCCAAGCACCAGGTTTGGGCGGGGAAGGGCTGGCCAAGCGCATTGTCTATGTTGCCATTTCATCTCAAAAGCTTTCCCCAAGTACCCTATTGTCGGAAGGAAGGTTACGTCTTATTCTCCTATTCGTTGTTGAATCCGATGTCGCGATTAAACGGGCTGGGCTTGTCGTAGCCCTCGACGTCCGGGAAATGCATCACGGTAGCGATTGCGCCCCAAGGGAGCATTGCCGAGGCATCGACCTTCTGCATCGACTCGGGAATCCACAGGCCGGACTCCTCGCCCACGCGCAACGGCAGCTCGAAGTCGCGTAATTGCACCCACAGGCCGGTCTCGTCATAGCCGAGGACCTTGGCGAAAAATTTTTCCTGCGTGATCCCAACCGGCTCGAGGATTTCCGATGTCTTCAGAACTACCAGCACCACGTCGTTGACGGCGTGCGCGATGGTCATCATCATTTTATCACTCATGGCTGTCCAGTTGCGAACGAGGCCGACCGTAGCTCCGTCACCGTTACGCCGCAATGCAAACCTTGGCCAAGCGCAGATGCTGGGGCTATAACGCTGCCGTGCCGAAGCGCGCCGAAGCGACCCAACTCATTGCCGCCGCCGCCGAACTGCGCGATGCCGTCAACCGACTAAGCTTCGCGCCGCCGGTGGAATACGTTTACAACCCGCTCGACTACGCTTGGGCGGCGCACGAGCAGTTTCTCACCCGCTACGGCGGCGGTACTAAGCGTGCGGTTTTCCTCGGCATGAACCCCGGGCCCTTTGGTATGGCGCAGGTCGGTGTACCGTTCGGCGAGGTGGCAGCCGTGCGGGACTGGCTGCGCATCGACGCTAAGATCGGCAAGCCTCCAAGCGAGCACCTAAAGCGCCCCGTACTGGGGCTCGACTGCCCGCGTAGCGAGGTGAGTGGTCGACGGTTTTGGGGACTGTTCGCCGACAAATTTGCACGACCGGAAGCCTTCTTCGCCGGACATTTTGTCGTGAACTACTGTCCGTTGGCCTTCCTCGAGGACACCGGCCGCAATCGCACGCCGGACAAGCTGCCGGCCGTCGAGGTCAAGCCGCTCGAGGAAATCTGCAATGTACACTTGGCCAAGGTGGTGGAGATTCTGCAGCCGGAGTGGCTCGTGGCTGTCGGCGGGTTCGCCGAGAAAAAAGCCAGGGAACTGCTTGGCCAATCGGTCGTGAAAATCGGCCGTGTGCTGCATCCCAGCCCGGCCAGCCCCGCCGCCAACCGGGGCTGGGCTGAACAGGCCGAAAAGCAACTCAGGGAGCAGGGAATCTGGAGGTGAAGTCCTTTGGGTTGAACCGAGAGCCGCCAACTCGGATGAAAACTTGAAACTTGAAACTTGAAACTCAAAAAACGTACACTGCCCGGGCTTATGTTTGAGGACATTGAGGAACAGTTGAAAGCCGCCGCGGAACGAGTCGTTCATCTACGGAGGTATCTTTGACGTTCCCGAGGCACAAAACCGCTTGACTGAAATCGAGGGGGAGATGTCCCAGGACAATTTCTGGAACAACCGCACCTACGCTCAAAAACTTGTCGATGAGTCGGCGTCGATCAAGCGCCGCATCGAGCCATTGCTCAAGGCCGAGACCCAGCACGCCGACATGCAGACGATGCTCGAGCTGGCAGACGGCGAGGACGAAGCAACCCAAAAAGACATTCATTCCGAACTGAGCGCTGACTTGTCCAAGTTCAACGAGCGACTTGAGGCGCTCGAGCTGGAGCTGATGCTTGACGGGCCGCACGACCACAGCAACTGCATCTTCTCCATCAACGCCGGCGCCGGCGGTACCGAGTCGTGCGACTGGGCCAACATGCTCCTGCGCATGTACCAGCGCTGGGGCGAGGAACGTGGCTGGCAGGTCGAGATTAGCGAACTGCTCCAGGGCGAAGTTGCCGGCATCAAGAGCGCAACACTGCTCATTTCTGGTGAGAATGCCTATGGCTACTGCAAAGCCGAGCGCGGTGTGCACCGGCTTGTACGAATCTCGCCGTTTGATTCGAACAAGCGTCGGCACACCAGTTTCGCCAGCGTTGATGTCATCGCCGAGATAGAGGAGAACGAGCAGGAGGAACTGCCCCCGGCTGAGTTCGAGGTTGGCACATTCCGCTCCGGCGGCAAGGGCGGGCAGAATGTCAATAAGGTCGAGACGGCAGTGCGCATCCGGCACATTCCGACCGGGTTAGTGGTCGCCTGCCAAAACCAGCGTTCGCAGCACCAAAACCGCGCGACTGCGATGAATATTCTCATGGCCAAGATCAGTGCGCGGCGCGAGGACGAACAAAAGTCCGAGCTGGAGAAATTTTACGGCGAAAAGGGGAGTATCTCGTGGGGAAACCAGATCCGCAGCTACGTTTTTCAACCTTACCGCATGGTGAAGGATCTGCGCACCAACGTGCAGGCGAGCGACGTGCAGGGCGTGATGGACGGCAACCTCGATCCGTTCGTCAACGGCTGGCTTCGTGCCGGCTGCCCGGTTGGCAAGGCCGGCAGAGTCGAGGATGACCTTTAGCTGCTAGTTGCCTACATCTGCGACTGCTCAAAGGCGAAACCTAGAAGTTGTAATCCGGAGCAAAAGATCCCCAGTACGGTTCCAATGATGCCGCAAATCTTTCCGGCATTGGTGATACCTTTGCCGGTCGGATCCATCGTTCCGGCTTCGATTTGTTGCATGTCATTGTTTCCCATGATCCATGCTGCGATTCCAAATGGGAAACAACAGGCTACACCCAAAATTCCGAACGTGAGGATCAATGCACCTCGATGGGGTGAATAATGTTTGACGTCCGCCTGAGGTGGGGGAGTGGGTGATGGTGGTGCTGAACTTGAAGGAGCAAGTAGCGCCATCAATTCCGGGTAATCGTTCAGTGGTCGCCACTCTTCTGAATCAACCGCGCGAACAAGAGAGTCCTGATTCATTCGACCCTGCTCGAGCCAGGCGCGAATCTGCCCTTCGTCGATTGGTCCGTACTCGTTATCGTCCGATGTCTTGAAGTAATATTGCAAAGTTTATTATTGGCCAGCTGCAGCCCCCGCGGCTGCTATTATTAATACTACAGCGTAAAAGCCGATGCATAAAAGTCCAAGAATTGTGGATATGATTCCACAGATCATACCAGCTTTGGTCGTGCCTACCCCTTCGGGATCCATCATTCCGCCGTTGATCTTTTCTAGATCCCCCTTACCCATAATCCAGGCTGGAATGCCCGTGAAAAAGCCGCATAAAACCAGGCTTAGAATGCCCAATACAAGGATCAGGGTGCCGCGATGAGGTTCCAAGCCGCTAGGAGCGTTTCCATGAGTGGTGGGGGGTAGGTCATTCATTTTTGGTGTAGGTTGCAGGCGCGTTAATATCTAATAACTCAAAGTCAGTCAACTTAATCTTGGCTTCTCGGTTTGGCTCGAACACCTCCCGCTGAACAGGCAGGCTTCCCGTCTGCTAACCAATGGAAAAGACACTGTTTGAAAAAATCTGCGATCAGGAAATCCCGGCCGACATCGTTTACGAGGATGACCAGGTCGTGGCGTTCCGCGACATCGCCCCCAAGGCGCCGGCTCATGTCTTGGTGATCCCGCGCAAGCTGATCCCGCGCATCAACGAGGCTCAGCCGGAGGATCAAGCGCTTTTGGGTCACCTGCTGCTTAAGGCGGCGGAGGTGGCTCGTTCGCTTGGCCTGGGAGAGGACGGGTTTCGGCTTGTGCTGAACAACGGCAGGGACGCAGGTGAGACTGTGCCGCACCTGCACTGTCATATACTGGGTGGACGCAAGATGGAGTGGCCACCGGGCTAAATCTTGGCCAAGCTGCGACTTTATCTGCCCACAAAAAAACGCCCCTAGCCAAGTCGGCTGGGGCGTGCTGAAAAATTGGGCGTGCTGATTAGGCCTTCTTCTTCTTGTCGGTAGCTTTACCTTTTCCCTTTTTGGGAGCATCAGCGATCTTACTGGCAACCAGCAAGCGTTTCTTGCCTTTGCCTTCGAACTTGCCGGTCACCGCAACGGCGATTTTGTCGCCACTGCAGATCCTTTTGTGAAACGCCTTGGTGACGGCGTCGTTCTTGAGCAGGACGACACGTGTGACTTCCTTGCCATCCTTGCTCTTCCGCTTGACCTCTAATGCGGCCTGGCAGGCATCGGTTTTCTTGAGCACGCACTTGCCACACATGACAGTGCCCTTAACAGTACGCTCTTTCGCCGCTTTAGCTGTCTTGGCTGCTGCTTTTTCTTTTTTCTCTTCCGCGTCTGCGGAGAACATCGCCATTGAGATGGCGACCGTCGTGAGGATTAATTTAAACGATTTCATTTGTGTTCTGCCTTTTGGCTTCAGTTTCTGACAAACCATGCTGTTGAGCTATTCAGTCATTGTCCGGCAAAGGTTTCACTTTTTTTCAGCCTTATTTTCACCGATGACCGCGTCGAAGCGCTTTTTGATATCATCTAACTCTTTGGTTAGCTTTGAGTTGGACTGCTTCAGGTTAGTGACTTCTCGGCGGAGGTTTTTGAAATCGTCAACCGGCTTACGGCCGGCACGGAGTTTCTCGATCGCCTGCTCAGCGGCTTTGCGAGCGGGGTCATCCTCGGCCGCACCGGTGAACTTATCCAGCACAGCGATGGCCCGGGGATCGCCCAG
>JAKUOU010000166.1 GCA_022451065.1 Pedosphaera sp.
AAATATCCCGGAGAGGCAAAATCCCGCAAAGGATATAAACCAGCACGGCGCCCAGGAACGCAATAGTCATCGGGAAACCGGCCATGCTCAGACCGATGGCTCCAGCAAAAATCGCCAGAGACAAACCGATCCTTGAGAACGTTCCCACCTTGAGCTCCCGTTCGGCCAAGGGCAGAAGGTTTAGTTCAGCAATTGTGTCGTCCATTTCCGGGGTTTTCCCGTGCAGCAGCAGGACATCACCGATGCGAAACACCACCTCCTTGAGCTGCTTGCGGATGGGCTTGTTTTGACGCGCCACTGCCATGAGCGTCATCGTATTTCCACTTCGACGCCGGAGGTATGTCCGGGTGCGATCCACCAGCGGCGAACCGGAAGTCACAATGGCCTCGGTAAAGCCGGTGTTCTCCCCCTTCAGGCTGTCGATGCGATGCCGCATCTCCTTGGAAAGGTGCAGGCCATGTTCCTCTATTAATCCCTGCAATTCAAACGGGTCGGCCTTGACCACATACCGGCAGTCCTCCTGTATAATACCATCCGGGTTGGGTGGCAGCACTTTGTTGTCCTTTCGGATGAACCCGAAGATGGCCATTTTTTCACCGACAAGATTATCCACCTCAGCCACGGTTTTGCCGATCCATTTGCAGTCTGCCGGAATGCTGACTTCGGTGATGTAGTCGTCGATCTGGAACAGCGATTCCATCCCGGGTTTCTTGTGGGCCTTGCCCGGAATCAGCCGCCAACCAATCAGCACGATAAACAGCAGCCCGGCAACTGCCACCAAACCCCCGACCGGAAAAAAATCAAACAAACCAAAAGCGGATTCCTGGACGAACTTTTCCGGCAGCTCCCTAGTGAGCTCCACCCGGAGGTTGGCGATGATGATGTTCGGCGGCGTGCCGATCATCGTCATCATGCCGCCTAAGATGCTGGCAAAAGCCATGGGCAACAGCAGGATAGTGGGCGATCGCTGGCGATCGACCGCCGTCTTCAGCGCGACCGGTAGCATGAGCGCGAGTGCCCCCACGTTGTTCATAAAGGCGGACAAAATCATAACAACGAGCGAAAGGCTCAAGATATGCTGGAGTTGGTTTTTCGTGAAAGGCATCACGCTGCGCGAGATTTGGTCCACCACACCGGAATTGCGTAGCGCACGGCTAATGATTAGCACGGCCGCCACAGTCACCACCGCCGGGTGGCCGAACCCCTCCAGTACCCGCTTGGGATCCTCGACGAGTCTTGAGGTTTTCCCGAGAATCGCATCCAACGCCACCAGCGCCACCAGCGAAATGACCGCCACGATGTCGTACCGCCACTTGTTCCACGCAAACAGTGCGAACATCACGAGTATCAATCCAGTAACGGCAATTTGATCGGGATCCATGAAATAATTAGTCCAACGTCCGACGAATATTAACAAGCCAGCCAATCGTATTAAAAGGAATTCCGCCCCAGCGGGCGCTTGGCCAAGCGCCCTTAAAAACCGGACTTTGGGGATTGTCTGGGGAAGTGTTTCCGGCTAGAAAACGGGTAGGATGCCATCCGTTGGAGACCAGTTGAAAACCGCCCGGGAGCAGCATGGAAAGTCTCTCGAGGACATTGGTGGCGAACTAAAAATCCGCGCCGACCATGTACTTGCCCTCGAAGAAGGGGATTTCGACAAGTTCGACGCACCGGTGTTCGTGCGCGGGTTCGTCCGCTCCTACTGCCGGATTCTCAAGATTGACTCTGCACCGGTGGTCGTCCAGCTCAACCAAGAGCTCGGCGGCACGCAAGCCCTTGCCAGCGACCCCGCCCTGTCCCCGAGCAAAAAGGGGGTTGTCGATCAACTCACCCTTTTCCTAACGCGCGTCAACTGGAGCGTCTGGCTGCCACTGCTCGTGTTTATCCTGATAGCCTCAATCGTCTGGGCAACGGTCAAGACACAGGAGGACAAGCGCGAACAACTCGAGAGCGGCAGTTGGATCGAGAATCTGCCGGACGCCGAGTACCAGCCATCGCGCGGTATGCTCGAACTACAACTGAAGCTGCCCGATCCACCGGTCAAGCCATCCGCCACCAACGCCCCGGGCGCGACCCCGTAATGCGACGGCGTAGCCAACCTGCCTGGCACCAGCTGGCGGTGGCAACATTGCTCGCCGGCCTGCTTCATTTCATTGACTCCCCGGCTGGGGCTGATGACCACACCCTCGATTTTAATCGGGACATCCGCCCGATCCTCTCCGACAACTGTTACCAGTGTCACGGGCCGGACGCCAACCAGCGTAAGGCCGGCCTGCGACTCGACACCGAGGCGGGCGCGTTCCGCAACGAGGACGGCGTGCGTCCATTCGTCGTCGGCAAGCCAAGCGAGAGCGAGGCTTACCGGCGCATCTCCACCAATGATCCGGACCACCTCATGCCGCCGCCCGACGCGGGGTATGCGCTCGACGACGGTGAAAAGGAGTTGATCCAACGCTGGATCGAGCAGGGAGCCAAGTGGCAAAACCACTGGGCGTTCATCCCGCCCAAGCGCCCCGCCCCGCCCCACGACCAGGTGCTTGGCCAGACGCAGTCGCACAACGCGATCGACCACTTCATCCTAGCCAAACTCCACGACGAGCAGCTTTCGCCCTCGCCACAGGCGGCCAAGCGCTCGCTAATCCGACGTGCCACGCTCGACCTCACCGGCCTGCCACCCACGATGGCAGAGGTCACGGCCTTCGTCGCCGACACCTCGCATCACGCCTACGAGCGATTGATCGATCGACTGCTCGCCTCGCCGCGATACGGCGAGCACATGGCACAAGCCTGGCTCGACGCCGCGCGCTACGCCGACACCAACGGATTCCAGGCAGACCGCACCCGCAACCAGTGGCACTGGCGCGACTGGGTCGTCGATGCGATGAACCGGAACATGCCATTTGACCGGTTCACGGTCGAACAGCTTGCCGGCGACCTGCTGCCAGAGCCGTCGCTCGACCAGCTCATCGCCACCGGCTTCAACCGCAACCACATGCTCAACGGCGAGGGCGGTGCGATCGCCGCCGAGACGCAGGTCGAGTACGTGGTTGATCGCGTCGAGACAACAGGCACCGTCTGGCTTGGGCTCACCGTTGGCTGCGCACGCTGCCACGACCACAAGTACGACCCCATTTCGCAGAACGAGTTCTACCAACTGTACGCCTTCTTCAACGCCCTGCCAGAACGAGGCGGCGGTGACATGGAGCCCACAATCAAAGTTCCCACGCCCGAACAGTCGGCCAAGCTCAAGCAACTCAAGACCACGCTGGCCGAGTATCAGTCCGTGCTCAACAAGCCCTTGGCCAAGTTTGATGCCGAACGCGAACAATGGGAAGCACCGCTGCGCAAGGAGATCGAGCAAACCGGACGACTCGACGTCTGGCGGCGACTCAAACCGGACTCCGCCAAGTCGTCCAACGGCACCGAGTTGAAAATACAGGGCGACGACTCAGTGCTGGCCGCCGGCAAACTACCGAACAACGAGGCTTACACACTCACCTTCAGCACCAACCTCGAAAACATCACCGGTTTCCGGCTGGAAACACTGACCGACCCGAGCCTGAAAAACGGCGGCCCCGGACGAGACGGCAACTTCGTGCTGACCGACTTTGAATTGCAGCCCGGTGTCGATGAACTCGACCTCGGTAGCCTCGAGCAGCGCTTCGACAGCGGCGTTATGAAAAAGGGTGCCAAGCGGATCGACATCGATATCACCGGCCAGCAGCTGCTCGTTCTCGATGTTACAGACGCCGGAAATGGCATCTCCTCCGACTGGGCTAACTGGGGCGAACCGATTCTAGAAGGGCCCGACGGCTCCCTCAAGTTGACCGACCTCGACTGGCACTCCGCGACGACCGACTACCGCGAAGTCCTAAAGAATCGCAACGCGAAGGGTGATCTGCAGCGTATCGACGGCCGACCGCTCAAGTGGGGCATCGGCACCCATGCCAAGTCGCGCGTCGTCTTCGTACTCCCGGAGGGCTACACCCGATTCAAGGCCACTGTCGGGCCGGACACTGGCGCGCTTGAGGAGACACCCAACGCGCAGACATCGATACGGTTTTTTGTGCGCGTCAGCACGAAGGGCCAACCGGGAAAACTCAAGCCGCTTCTGTTCGCCAGTGCTATTGCGGAGTTTAATCAGGACGGCCTGCCGGTGACAGGCGCAATTGATGACGATCCCAAGTCAGGCTGGGGCATTTGGAAAAAAGACCTCGATTACAACCAGCCGCGCAAGGCCGTATTCCGCTTGGCAGAAACCTGGCCGGCTGGCAAAGGCACGCGTTTCACGTTGCGGCTCCGGCATCAGCACGATGCGAAGAAGCATCTGCTCGGACGATTCCGCGTATCCGCCACCACCGCTCCCAAGCCGTCGATCGACATGCGAGACGGCTTGCCGCCAGAGATCATCCAAATACTCCACACGCCCCCAGCCAAGCGCCTGGCCAAGCAGCGCGACACACTCGCCCGACATCACCGCACACAGACGCCGGACTTCATCGCAGCCAAACGCGGCGAGGAAATCGCCCGTGCGGCGATCAAAAAACTCAACGACTCGCTCGGCAGCACCATGGTCATGCGAGACATGGACAAACCGCGTGACACATATCTGCTCGTC
>JAKUOU010000167.1 GCA_022451065.1 Pedosphaera sp.
GAAGCGCTGCGGGACGAAAGCAGCAGCAACCTGGCGAAGTGGAAACTCCCGCTGACCATCGCCTCCGAAGCGTGGCTCGTCGAAGCAGAGAACACCGCGAAATATTACCGGGCCCCTGTCACCCGCAATAACATGACGGTCTACAATCCGGTGTACGAGCAGCAGCGGATAATGGCCCAGCAAAATTCCAGCCGCTACAAACCGATCGCCCCGGCACTCGTCATCGAGCACGCCCCTAGAGTCGACTGGCTTGCCGCCCTACCGGAAAGCCGCCGCACCCGTGTCATAGCCACCCTCGCCGAAACACTCTTGAAGAACCGGAAAACTGTCGAGGCGCTCAATCAGATCGAACGCTTGGCCAAACTCGACCCGCCATCGGCCAAGCGCATCGCCGACATGCTGCTCGGTGGCTGGGCACAGTCCCGTAACCCCAACGGTGGCGCAAAGCCTCGCATGCCCGCTGTTGGTGTGTCGGTTTACATCCCGCCGCGGCCAAGTGGCACGCCGCTCACCCGGGCGAAACAGAAACGCAACCTGCGCGAGCTGAGCGAGATTCTCGGGCGTCTGGCCAAGCTGCCAATCGGTCCGCCCAAGCCGCAGGCAATTGTCACCGCCTTCGAGGGTGCGCACAGCTTCGCCGAGGTTTACAAGCTCGATGACATCCGGCAGGTGTTCGGCGAACCGGAAAAAATACCGACCGTGTCGCTGGCGACACTGGTCAACTCCATGCGTCAGCGCCTGGCCACCTCGTGGCGCGCACCGCAGATCCAACAACAGGCCGACACCAAGCGCGGCGAGCCCCAGATCAAGGCCGAGGTGCTCGCCGGTTACGACACGCTGCTGGCACTGCTCGACGCCGGGCTTAAGGCCAAGCCTGATGTTTGGCAGCTCAAGCTGCAGCAGGCCGCCGCCAACTTCGACCTTGCTGAGTACCAGTATGGCAACCGGGCCGATCTCGATATTTACGTAAAACACCGTGAAGCAGCGTTCGAGGGCTTCAGCGAAGCTGCCGCGCTCTACACGCTTCAAACCTCCGTGACCGCCGACAAGCCCAACCCACTCGTTTTCCAGCTTTGGTTCAACGCCAACCTCGGTGCCAGCGACCTCTCGTATGTGACTCGCCAGCAGATTCCGGAAATCAGCAACCTACAAAAAATTCGCGACACTATTCTGGTATTGCCGGACTCAGACGGCCATCTGAAGGCGTTCGGCGAATCGGTAGCTAACACGTCGCGCCGGCTAACGCCGGAGTTGAAGCCGCGCTACCTCCGCGCCTCGCTCGCCGTCCTCGAGGATCATCCCGCCGGCGAATCGGCCCGAGAACTTGTGCAGCACTACGACGATCTGCTCGATGAGGTGGAACTGGTCGCCCACATCGACGGCAGCGACGAGATCGGCCACACCGAGCTGTTTGGCCTGTTCATTGGCCTGCGCCATACGAGCGACATCGAGCGCGAGGCCGGCGGTTTTGCGCGCTACCTCGTCGGCGGCAGTAAGGGCAGCCCGTATTTTTATCCACGCTATCCCGGCCAACGGCAGGCGCCCCGCGACGATCTCGAGGAACACCTTGGCGAAAAACTTGGCGACAACTTCGAGGTGCAGTCGATCACCTTTCACGACACCAAGACCCAGTCGCGCACCATTGGTCAACCAGGCTGGCGAGAGACGCCGCTGGCTTACGTGTTGCTCAAGGCCAATGACGCCTCGGTGGACCGCATCCCGGAACTACAGATGGATCTCGATTTTTATGACTCGCTTGGCCCGGTGCTATTGCCGGTGACCACCGCGACACAGATCGTTGATGCGCGTCCCGAGTACACCCCCGCCCGGCCGGTTGACAAACTGGAACTGACGCAGACACTCGACGCTCGCTTGGCCGACAAAAATGCGGAACTCACCCTCGAGTTGCACGCCACCGGCAAAGGACTCACGCCGCCGCTCCCCAAGCTGGTAGAGCTCGACATCCCCGGTTTTGAAATTGTTAAGACCGATGACCAGGGGCTATCGATCGCGCGCGTCGAGTCAGGCGCGTCGAGCGTCAACGCCGTGAGTGAACGCACCTGGCTGCTCACACTCAAGCCGGGCGACGATGCCGGCAAATCGCTCTCATTCAAGTTCCCAGAGCCAACCGAACTGGTGACCAAGACAGCTTACAAGCAGTACAGCGACGCCGACCTCGTGGAGGTGGACAGTAAATTGGCGCTGGCCGGCATCGTGCTGGGTCCCACATCAAAATGGCCGTGGATCGCCGGTGGTATGGTGGTACTGCTGCTTGGCTTTGGCGCGTGGCGCGTGGCCAAGCTCGACAACGGCCAGGCCACCGTACCGGCTTATCGTGTCCCGGATATTTGCACGCCATTTGCCGTCATCGATCTTCTGCGACGTATAGACGCCGACCGACCCAAGTCGTTGGCAGACCCGAATCGCGACGAGTTACAGGGCACCATCCGTGAACTTGAGCGGATTCATTTCGCCCCAGACACCGAGCAAGCCAACGGCCACGGTGACTTGCAGGCCATCGCCCGCAAATGGATCGGTAAGGTAAGTTAACCGCCGCCCATGAGCGCAAAGCGCATCCTGCTCATCGCCAACCCGGCGTCCGGCCATCACCGAGGAAAACAGCGCCTGGCCCAAGCCGAGGAGCACCTGGCCTCGCTTGGCCATACGGTGAACGCTGAGCTCACCGAACATGCCGGACACGCCACGCTTCTGACCAAGTCGAATGCTCCCAATTTCGAAATCATCGCCGCACTGGGAGGAGATGGCACGGTCAACGAGGTGGCCAACGGGCTCATGGCCATCGAGCCAGGTGACCGCCCCGCCCTCTCCACGCTTCCGGTCGGCACCGGCAACGATGTCGCACTGACCTTCGGCCTGGCCCATTTTGAAACCGCCATCGGTGCCCTGTCCAACGGCAGCACCCGGACGCTGGATGTCATCCGCGTGCGGATGATGCGGGACGGAAAGTCGGTCACTCGACATGCGCTGCTTTTTGTTGCCGCCGGTTTTGCCGCTGAGGTGATCCGCAAAACTGGTCCGCGCGTGAAGCGAATCTTTGGCCGGCGCTTCAGTTACTCGGTTGGTTTATTCCGTGCGCTGGCCAGCTTTCGCGCACCGGAGTTTACGGTGAATTGGAACGGCCAAGAAAAACAGGAGACGATGTTTCAGGTATGCGCCGGCAACACTGAGTTTGCCGCTGGCGGCGTGATGCGCATCTCCCCCGGCGCACTGCCGGATGACGGCCTGCTGAACATCAGCCTGGTCGGCGAGCTTAGCCGGATGCAGATTATCAGACAGTTCCCGAGCATTCTCAGCGGCCGCTACGTCAAGGACGAGCGCGTGGACTACTTCACCGGCAAACGCCTCGAGATTGATGCCGTGCCAGCTGCAGAAATCCAGGCCGACGGTGACATCATTGGCACCACCCCGGCGACGATCGATCTGCTGCCTGATGCGTTGCGACTGGTCACTCCGGAATAACCAGTCCTCACCCTGTCAATCTTACGGGTTGGGAGTGCCACCGGTGATGACTTGGAAGGTCGGCTTGACGATGGGAAGCGGATTGACGCGACCGATGTTGTTGAGCCAGTTCCGGCCGCCAGCCTGTGTTTGCAATGCGGCCGCCCCCTGCCCTCCGATCAGCGACTCGATACTAATAGAGGTTTCATTCTGGATTTGGCCCAATTGCATCTGCCGCTCCTCGATGGACAAGCCGGTGTTCATACGTATCTCCCGGGCGAGTTCCTCGGCGCCGCCCTTCATCTGGTACACCTGCGCGGAGATGTTCTCCCCCAGCCCCTGCCTCTGGGTGATCTTATGGATCGACTTGTAGTCGTAATCTGTCTGGCGCAGATAATCCTGAAAACGATCATCCCCCAGTGAGGTGCGAATCTGGTTGTTCATCTCCTGCTCGGCAAGTTGGCGAATCTCAGCATCGGCCGGTGAGATGCTCGAGCCGGGCACGACGCCATGCTCATTGTCGAACGCCTTGCGCGCCGAGAAGATATCGCGAAACTCATCCTCCGAAGGATCGAACCCATCCATCTGCAACCGCATGTTTGCCGCCGTGGGGGATTTGCGCAGGTCGTACTCCATTTTTTGGTCCGGGGTCAGAATGGTCGCGATGCGATCTTCGCGCTCGGTTCTCATTCTTCGAATCTCGGCCATGTCCTGCGCATCGGTCGCGCCCTGCGCCATCTTCTTGAGCAACTCGCTCCCGAACTCCCGCTCGAGGGTGTTCAGCTCCGCCTTGGTTTCCTCCGGGATAAAATCCATCGCATAGCCGCTGTTGGACTGCGAACGGGCTCGGGCCAGCGGGCTCGGCCGATTAATGGCCGCCACACCCTGTGATCCGAACAGGTCGCCCAGCACCTCGTTTTTTTCCCGATCCAACTGGGCCATTTGTGAACTGGTGGCACTAGAGGGCCGGGAAAGTGTACTGGGATTACCTGTTTTCCAGTATTCCTTTCGAGCGGGGGCCTTGGACAGGATGTCGGCCTTGCGCTGGTCGTAGAGTTTGTCGAGATCCTGTTTTACAAGGTCGCGGATGGTCTCTT
>JAKUOU010000168.1 GCA_022451065.1 Pedosphaera sp.
TGAACAATTCAAGGCTCACCGTCTTGTCGTACTCTTTTTCCTTTAATACTTTAATTTCAGCGGCAAGGTCGATTTGACCCTCGCCGAGCATCACCCGATCAGGATCGGTCTGTGTCGTGGCTGCCTTGCCTGGGGCAGCGTCGTCGATGTGGTAATGACTGATCTTTTCAAGCGGGATTGCCCTTAAATCATCCAAGGTGGATTTGCTGTTCCAGTTATGGAAAGCGTCGAGAATGATGCTTGAGTCCGGGTCGTTGGTCTGTTGGACGATATCCCATGCGTCGGCCAGACGGTAAACCGACTTGAAAAAACTGATGTACTCGAACGTTGGCTTGACGCCTTCCTCGCGGCCAATATCAAGCAGGTCGCGGTAGCGTCCGGGGAGGTGTTCAGTCTCGGTTTTTTCAAGAGGCGGCGTAGCAACGATGTACGGGGAGCCCAGACGAGCACACAGTGCGAAACGCCGGCGTGCTTCGTCTTTCACAAGCTCGTACTCCCATCCGTCCATGTCACCCCATTGACGGATGGCAATCATGCTCGGCACGATAAGGCCGTTGTCGGAGAGAGATTTTTCAATGTCGCGCACTTCGCCGCCACGGCCGATGTAGTCGTAAATGTCATTCAACCAAAGCTCTATGCCGTCGTAGCCAGCATGACCGGCAAGTTCGATTTTACGGATCAGCGGCTGGGGCTTGATAGTGCTAGTGTTCAGGCAGAATTTCATGGCGCGTTAAAATGGGCCCAAGCGGGGAGGGGAAGGATCCATGGTGAACACGCTCGCATCGAAACAGGCTTTCATCAGTCGCAATTTGAGTTCGGCGTGTTCGCGAACGGTCCAAAGATTCTCAAATTCGTCGGGATCGTTTTTTAAATCATACAACTCGCCCTGGTCGGTGCCGTGGTAAACGACGATCTTTTGATCGCGCGTGCGCAGCATTGAGCCGTAGGAATGCTTGTGTGTCCATGCGTTGTAGTACTCACTGAAGACATAATCGCGGTGCTGGCTGGCGTTCGCTTGGCCAAGCAGAATGGGCATCATCGTGCGTCCCTGGATGTATTCGGGGATTTCAATGCTGGCCGCCTCGAGCAGGGTTGGGGCGATGTCGATTAGCTCCATGAGGCAATCAGCACGCAGGTCGGCGACGAAACGGTCTTTCCATGAAAATATCAACGGTACGCGCACGGCTTCGTCATAAAAGTGTGGGCCTTTCAGGTAAAACCCATGGTCGCCAAGCATCTCGCCATGGTCGGACATGAAAATCACGATCGTGTTATCGAGCTGGCCGGTTTCCTCCAGGGCAGCGGCCATGCGACCGACCTGTTTGTCAATCAACTCAACCATCGCGTAATAGGCGGCGATGATCTCCTTCTTGTCACGGTCAGTCATCCTAGCGATGTCATAGCTGCTTGGATCGTTGTGGGCAAATTCACCGTCGAGCTGCTGAAAGGTAGTCTTGGTTTCGAGCTCGTTCGGTTTTTCCTTGGGCAGTGGCAGTTCGTCGGGGTTGTAATGGGCAAGGAAATCTGCCGGCGGATCGAAGGGGTGGTGTGGGGCAAAACAGTTGTAGCTGAAAAACCAAGGATCACCTTTCTGTTCGTGAATAAACTCGATCGCCTTTTCGGCACACCAGGTGGTCTGGTTGTACTCTTCAGGGACGCCGTGTTTGATGTAATCTGTCGATGGTCCGCCGTAGAGCTCCTCCCAGGAGGTGCCTTTGTCGTGGAGCCATTGTGTGTAGGCATTCTCTGGCCAATCTGGCTGAGGATGGTGCGACCAGTGAAAGGTACGATAGCCGTCGTCGATTCGCGTCTCGACGACGCCATTAGCGCAGGTGGCGAGATGCAGTTTGCCGGCGAGCCCGCAAGTATAACCGGCATCGGCAAATAGCCGGCTCACCAGTTTCTCGTTGGCTGGCATCGCCTGGCCGTTTTGGCGGCACTTCGTCGTTCGCGGGTAACGGCCGGTCATGAACGCGGCCCGGCTCGGTGTACAGACCGGGCTTTGGGCAAAGGCATGTGTGAACGACACGCCTTTGCTAACTAGTTCATCAATGCGAGGTGTATTGATGTGCGGATTGCCCAGTGCGCGGATGGTGTCGTGACGTTGCTGGTCGGTGCAAATCCAGAGCACGTTGGGTCTTGTTCCAGGCATAGCGATCAGTCGGGCACCGGGACGCCGGCCTGCTCGCGAAGCTTGTCAAGCACCCTCATATTGCCAAGTGTGTCCTCCCGGGTAATCCACGGAGTGGCACCAGCGACGGCCTCGGCGAACGCCTCAGCCTCCAGTGCGTACACCGGCGTGTCGGTCTTGGCTCCGACGGTTTGGGTTTCCCCATCCTTGTTCAAGGTAAACGTGCCGTCACCAAGCCATGGGTCGTTGATGGCGATTTCACCGTCGTCTCCGGCAATGTAGGTCGTCCAGTTGTTTGCAACCGTCATGCCGCAGGTGAAAGTGGCCAAGGTGTTGTCGCCGAAACGCATCACACCCGCCGCATAGTCATCGACGCCGTGCTCGTGAAGATGGGCAAAACAGGCGGTGTCGGTTGGCTCACTGGCCATGACGGCCCGTGTCAGGTTTACGCAGTAGCAACCGACGTCCATCAACCCACCGCCGGCTTGGGAAGCTTGGTAGCGAGCATCACTAACCAGTGCTTCCCGAGCGAATGAAAAGTTGGAGCGGATTAGTTTCACTTGGCCAAGCGCACCACCCTGGACCATTTCGATAAGCGTTTTCACTGCTGGAAGAGTACGGTACATGAACGCCTCCACAAGGAGTTGTCCTGTTCGTTCTGCGGCATCAAACATGCTTTCAGCCTCAGCGGCGTTACAGGCCATTGGTTTTTCGCAGAGAACATGCTTGCCAGCTTCCATTGCCTTAATCGCCCACTCGGCATGCAGTCCATTTGGCAGTGAATTGTAAACGGCATCCACCTCAGGGTCGTCCAGCAGTGCGGCGTAGCCGGGGACACCCCGTCCGCCGTGCTCTGCGGCGAATGCATCGGCGGTTTCCTGCCGCCTTGAACCGGATGCAACCAGGGTGCCACTGGAAGTGTCTTTGAGTTCAGCGGCGAATTTACGCGCAATCATGCCTGTTCCAAGGATCCCCCAGTTTAATGGTTGTGTCATAAGATTGGTCCCTTTTTGTCGGGTGGCGATGGAAAATGCCAATCCACAAGACGAACGACAAGATGAATTCATGGTTAAAAAGAGAAACCCGAGCCCAGTGAGCTTCTTTAACAGGGGCGGTAGGGCTTCCTGAGGGTCAAAGAGCTTGGCCAAGCGCCGTGTTAAAGAGACAATCGCCCGTACGCCAACAGACACGGGCGCAGCGTTGCCATATTCACGGTTCCTTGCGCTATTAAAAACCATCATTATCTCAAAAATCAAATGAGGTTCAGCTATTTCATTAATGGCCGCACGATGGTTGTCGCGCTGACTTTATGGGTGATTAGCCAAGCGTTGCCTGCAGTCACATGGGTCGAGGAAGCCAATCACAAGTGGCGCCCCCTTGACGTCCTGCCAGGTACTAGCCCCGGCTTTACCCTTCTTGCCCCGGAGCAAACTGGAATACACTTCAGCAACAGGTTGAACGTGGAAAAATCTTTACAGAATCAGGTTTATCTTAACGGATCAGGGATTGCGCTGGCGGATATAAATGGCGATGGATTGTGCGACATTTATCTGTGCGGACTGGATAGCTCAAACCATCTTTACCTGAACAAGGGCGACTGGATTTTTGAAGAGGTGGCTGGCGCTTACGGTGTGGATTGCGCTGGCAAAGACTCCACCGGGGCTGCGTTTGCCGACCTGGATGGAGACGGCGCCCAGGATCTAATCGTTAATACAATTAGTTCCGGCACAATCCTCTTCAAAAACTCAGGGAACGGTTTCACTCGGGTGCTCGGCGAGGCTGCGGGATTGCCCGATGCCCGGGGTGGCATGTCCATGGCTATCGCAGATATCGATGCTGACGGGCTGCTTGATTTTTATGCCACGTACTATCGGGACTCCACTTTGATGGACATGCCGAACACCTATTTCAAGTTTCGTACTGTCGAGGGGCAAAAGGTTATTTCAAGCGTCGATGGAGTATCTGCTGAGGGGCCTAAATTCAAGAACCGTTTCAGGATTAACGAGCGAGGTGGCATCGAGGAGAACGGCCTTCCGGATGTGCTGTATCGCAACCTTGGCCAATTTCGATTCGAACGCAACGAGGCTGGTAACGAACGGTTCATGACGGCAAGCGGCACACCACTGCCTGAGCTCTTGTATGAGTGGGGCCTG
>JAKUOU010000169.1 GCA_022451065.1 Pedosphaera sp.
TGAAATCGCGCGGAGGCGTTGAATGGAAAAACCAAGCCTGCGAATGTCAGCGCATAAGTACCGGTCTTCGTGGCCTGCCAAGCTAGCACCGGGTCTAGATTTTGAGTGTCCGGCGCGAAAGCCACCTTGCTGCCGTTTTCGTCGTGAAGATGTAGGAACGCATCGACCGGAGAGTCGAGCGAATAGGCGTAGCACTGCGCCACAACCCAATCGCCTTTGTTGGCGCGAAACGTAAACGCATCGACGTCGCCGTTTTTGTCGAGGCGACCGTTGACGACAACCGGCGTTTTTTCGAGGAACTGTCCGCTATCAAGTTTGTCGTTCGGCTCGACCTCGGCGGTCTCATCCGCCATGCCTACGAAGAATATCCGAGGCTGCGAAGAACCGTCGATGTTATAAAACCGAACCAAGTGCGGCCCGACCGGCGTCTCAGCGTTAATGGTGGTTTTGTAGACACCCTTTTTGTCTTTGATCGGCTCGAACTTGATTCCGGGATGGCTCGTCCATACAGCGCCCGGCCAAGGGGCCAAGGCTTCGGCTGTCGTAAGTTCAAACGTCGAACCCAGCTTTCCGCCAGCAGGAAATATGCTGGTGACAGCAGGCGCCTTGGCTAGGCCACTTGACCAAATGGAAAAAAAATAGAAACCCGCAGCCAACGCTGAAACAAAACCAAGTCGCCTCACCCGAACAACTCCTTGATTGGAGCGCCGCCGTTGACGATGGGCAGTGGACGTCCAGTGTTGGTGTGAAGTATCTTGTGGGGATCAATCCCCATCTTGGTGTAAAGCGAGCAGGCAAAATCCTCGGGCGAATAGATGTTTTCTGCAGCGTAATAACCTTTCACATCAGTCGAGCCGATAATCTGACCCGGCGGCACACCGGCCCCGGCAACGAGCACAGACATTGCATGCGGCCAGTGGTCTCGTCCTGCATCTTTATTGATCTTTGGAGTGCGGCCGAATTCCCCGAGCAGTAACACGAGCGTGTTGTCAAGTTCACCACGACCGTGAAGATCGTTGATCAGTGCTGAGATCCCGGTGTCAACCATTGTGATTTTCTTTTTGAACCCATCCTCGAATATCTTGGTGTGATGGTCCCAGCCACCGTTGTAAACTGTGACGAATGACACACCAACTCCCGTCAACCGGCGCGCGAGCAGCAGGCGTTGGCCGAAGTCGTTTCGGCCGTATCGATCACGAACTTTTGCCGGTTCCTTTTCCACGTCGAATGCTGCCTGAGCTTCGGGCGATGAAACCAAATCAATGCCCTGCTGGTAAAAACTGTCGAAATCCACTGCCGGATCACCGGCGGCTGCATCGGCGATTCGCAGCATGCGATCGAGCGATTTGCGCAGCTTGAGCCTTGTGTTAGCTCGGCCCTCGCTGATGCTCTTAGGTAGAACAACATCGCGAACGCGATACCCCTTACGGTTCGGGTCACCGTCGATGACAAACGGCGCGTGCTGTCCGCCGAGAAAATGCGGCCCTGCAGAACGGGACTTGCGCGGCAGCGTAGCGTATGCCGGCAGGCCATCGCTAATTCCCCTCAAATGCGACACCATCGAGCCAAACGATGGATGAAACGACACGGAAGAGCCACAGTTTACCGGCACCGGTGTCGGCGCACCGGTCATCATGTAGTGGTTTCCCCCGCCGTGATTGGGATCCTTGTGGCAGATCGACCGGACGACCGCCATCTTGTCGAGCGTTTTAGCGAGCTTCGGCATCGTCTCACAGAACGACACGCCCGGCACGTTGGTCGGGATGGGCTTAAACTTGCCGCGCACCTCAGACGGGGCGTCCGGCTTGGGATCGAACGTCTCATAATGTGTTGGCCCGCCGTCTAGCCAGACGAGGATGCAATTCACCTGATCCGGGCTTGCCTTACCAGAGGCCTGGGCCGCGTCTGCCCGCAGTCGCAACAAGTCGCCCATGCCAAGGCCAAGCACGCCGCCGACACCGAGTTGGATGAAATCCCGGCGTGCGACCCCCGCACAATTTGTGTTCAACGCATTCATTCTGTTTCAGTGATTAAAGACAAACTCGGCCGAGTTAATCAAGGCCCACATGAGATCCTCAGCCGCCTCCTGGCGATTGGCTCCTTCCGCGGCAAATGCCTCGACTGCCACGGCCTTCTCATCAGCGCTTGGCCAGCGGGAGTAGATCGAGAGATACAGTTCATCGACAATACGCCCGGGTAACAGCTCTGCCCGGCCAAGCTTGGCGGCGCGGCCGTTCTTGTCCGCCAACTTAGTCTGCAGCATCTCGGAATTCATCAAGTGCAACGCCTGCACCATGCTGGGCCGGTCGTCGCGCTCCACCGGACAGTTCCGGCTGGGATTGGGCAAGCCGAACGACTCGAGCATCGGCGAGGTCATAATAGTGGTCCACAACTCAGCCGTCCGGGCTCCCTGACGGAGGTTGTCATAACGGCTCCCGACTCCGCACACCTGCACGAGGATGTCGTGCAGGTTTTCCGCCGAGAGTCGGCGACGGTAGAAGCGCGAAAAACTGCCCTTGTCCTGGGCGTTAGTCATATTGGGGATCGAACTCATCTGATAAAGCCGCGAATTCATGATCCGCCGCATCAGACTCTTGAGATCAAAACCGTTCTTGGCGAAATCCGCCGCCAGCGCGTCAAGTAACTCCGGGTTCGTGGGCGGATTCGTCGTCCGAAAGTCATCCACCGGATGGACGATGCCACGCCCGAAAAACTGCCCCCAGACGCGGTTAGCCATCGCCCGGGCAAAAAACGGGTTCTCCGGAGCAAACAACCAATTGGCTAGAGTCTCTCTCGGATCAATGCCGGCGGGCGTGGCTAGAGCCGTTCCGGCAAGCGGCGTGGGATCCATCACCTCGTTGCTGACCGGATGGCGCACGGTTCCGCCGGGGGCATGGTAAATGAACTCGGTTCCGGCCGAGATCGGTGGCGAGATGCCGGTGCCTTTGCGCTTGGTTTCAGCGAAAAATGCAGCGAACTGGTAGAAATCCCGCTGACTCCATCGCTCGTTTGGATGGTGGTGGCAACGGGCACACTCCATTCGCACGCCAAGAAAGGCCTGACTGAAAAGCGTCGTTAATGTCGCCGGTTCGCGGCGCGTGCGATAGATCACCGCCGGGCCGACCTTGTGCGTGCTCCCTTTGGCCGTGAGGATTTCGCGCACCATTTGATCGTACGGCTTGTTGTCGGCAAAGCATTCGCGAATCCAGTTGTCAATCGTGTAGGCGCTCTTGAGTCCAACGCGCGCGATGTTCGGCCGGAACAAATCGCCCCAGCGGTTCGCCCACGTGTCGGCGTAACCCGGATCATCAAGCAACCGATCGATCAACTTGACGCGCTTGTCCGGCGACTTATCAGCAAGAAAACGCCGCACTTCGGGTGACTCCGGCAGCAGGCCAATCGTGTCGATGAAAGCGCGCCGAATAAACTCCGAATCACTGCAAAGATCACTCGGCAACAGGCCAAGTTTTCGGAAGCGTGAATACGCCAGATCGTCGATGTAGTTGTTGCGCAGGAGCCCGGCATATACAGCATCGTTGAACTGCCGGTCCGTTGGCACCGTGATCCTTGCCTGCGCCACCTCGCCCAGGTAACGCACGACGACCACTCCCTCGCCGCTGAGCGTGCCGACCCGCAACAGACCGTTACGATCCACCCCAGCGATCTCTTTTTCGTTTGATGAAAAATCAGCGAGATGCGTCACGTCCTCCGTTTTGCCGTCATCGAATCGCGCGGTAACCACCAACTGCTGCTCCGCCGACTTAGCGTAACGCTGCTCGCTCGGGAAAACAGAGATGCCAGTGAGACCAGATTCGTCGGGCAGCCGGTAAGGCATTCCCTGTGCGATCCAGTCGTGAATGATCCTGTAAAACGGCGAACCCACCTCGAGCCGCCTTCCGCCCTCGTGCTCGACGGCCAGTGTCGGTTTTTTGAGCACCAAACTTTCGGCCGGGAACGCCGGGAACACACGCCGCCCACGCTCATCTTTCACGATTTCCCGATAGTCAGCCGCCGGATCGAACGAAAAAACCGAAAGCGAAAAACCGTTTTGTCCCTTCGGCTTGGCATGACAACTTCCCCCGGCACATCCGGCACGGGCCAGCACGGGCAGCACATCCCCCACAAAACTTAGCCTTTGATCTCCCGGCTTCGCCTTGACAAACACATCCACGTTGGCCACCTGCCCAGCAGCCTCAACACGAAGCTTTGCCAAGCCCTCTTCAACCGCCCGCACCACTCCCTGCTCCACGACCGCCACTGCCGGGTCGCTGCTGGTAAACAGCGCCTCGCGGGTCAAATCCACAGGTAGGTCGTTAGCCAGATGCTGCTGCACAACCACCCTCTGCCTCCC
>JAKUOU010000017.1 GCA_022451065.1 Pedosphaera sp.
TGCACACCGCGAAAAAGGGGTTTCGTGGTCTCTTTGAGACACGCGGCGTGCGAACCCCGAAAGGAGATCTGTTAATGATGTTTCCAGAGGGCAACCACTACGCTGCCGGCAGCGGCAAGGTGAATGACATGATCGCCTATCGCTCGAGCGACAACGGTAAAACATGGGACGGCCCTTCACTTGCATTTGATATCGACTATAGTCAGCACGGTTTTATTCCACTGATCCCGCGCGGCAGCGAACGAATCTATGCTTTCGGTACGCAACCGATCCCGAGCAAGTACAGCCGGGAAAAGGGTCGGCACGAAAACACACCAATTGGATTCCGTTGGTCGGATGATGATGGCCATACTTGGGGCAACCTAATGCTGATCAAGCCCGAGAATGACCCTGGGTTTCTCGGCATGTCGGTGACGCGTATGTGTGAGACCAGTACCGGAGCCTGGATACTCGGTTCTCACGCCGCCGACTGGTCCAAGCGACCGTTGATCACGCGGCAGTACATTTTGCGCAGCGAGGACAAGGGCAAAACCTGGACACTGCTCCCAGGCAAACGCCCTGACGGCTGGTTCTCTCCCAAGTACAGCCGCATGGATGAAGGGCGCCCGATCTATCTTGGAAATGGAGAGGTCTATTTCATGGCACGCACTCCTACCGGGCGCATCTGGGAGGCCCGCAGCATGGACGACGGCAAAACCTGGACCGATCCCAAGCCGTCACAACTCGTTCATCCGGATGCCCCGCCGATGGTGTTTCATTTGAGCGACGGAAAGAAGCTGATCTCGTTCCATCACAATAGACATATTAACACGCAGTATATTGGGTTGACCGGCAAGATGGACGGCATGCGCGATCGGGCGGAAATCTGGGTCTCCCTTTCCGGGGATGGTGGCCGGAGTTGGAGTGAACCGCAGTTTCTCTTTACCAATGCGGCCCAGTCGAACCCTGCGAAGAATGGTTGGTTCAACCACAACTCATCCTATATGGATGCCGTGATCGACGACGGCACGATACACCTATTCCTCCCTCATCTCTGGAATCGTGCCTTGTACATGCACCTTGAAGAAAAAGATTTAGCCAAGCTGCCAACCATCAAAAAATTGGCTAGGCGCTTGGCCAAGTGAATCAAACCCGAGTTGCTTCTGCCTTGGCCGTCGCCTCTGCCTTGAACTTGGCCAAGCGCTTGGTGATTTCCGCCTTATTCAACCACAACCTACTACCCCCGCTCGGCAGGCATTGAATCGGATCGTAGTAGAAGAACATCTCACCCGGTTTGGCGGTCGGGGAGGTCCATGCGGAGACCCCGATCTCTCGGTCGTACAGTGTGTAACTGGAAATTTCCCGTTTTCCTCCGCCTCCCGGTGCGTCGCAGACAACGCGCGGGGTATTGAAACCAGCGACCGATCCCTGTAATCGGCGCGATAAATTTTCCGCCGTGTGAACGGTCGTCCGCAAATGTTCGCAGCCCGGCACCATGTCGTGCAGATAAATATAATACGGCTGAATCAGTTGACTGGAAAGTTTCTTGGTCGTGCGGTGCAAACACCCGAACGAGTCATTTACACCGCTGATCAGCACTGACTGATTCCGTACCCGAACTCCGGTGGAAGATAGAGCCTTCATGGCTGCAGCAGTCCAGGCGGTTATTTCCCTGTCGGTGTTGAAGTGCGTGTGAAGCGCCACCTCCTTCATCCGTGCTCGGCCAAGCTGGCAAACACCCGACAGTGCGTCCATCCACTCGGTGTCACTGGTGAACTTCATCGGCATGATGGCTACGCCTTTGGTCGCAAAACGGATCCGGCGCACGGTCGGAATCTCCAACAACGTCTTACCGATATGCAGAATCTGGTTCGGGCGAAGTAACAGCGCATCCCCACCGGAAATGACGATATCCTCCAACTGCGGGTTTCTGCGGATGTACTCGAAGGTCGAATCCCACTCGCTGGTTTTGGCGCCATAAGTGGACTTGCTTTTGACCGCCGTGCTCCCGCCCACAACCCGACTGCGTGTGCAAAATGAGCAGTAAACCGGGCACAGTGTGATTGGTAAAAACAGAGCCTTGTCAGGGTATCGATGGGTCAGAAAAGGTGTCGCTTTGTGTCCATCCTCGTCCAGCGAATCATCCATCGCATTCGGATGATCCGGGATGAACTGAGAACCTAGTGGCAAAAACTGCCGGTGAACGGGATCAGTCTCAACATTCTCCCAATTGATTCTCGAAAAAATGTAGGGCGTCAGGCGCACGTTCATCGGCGTCTTTAGCAAACCCGCCTCGATGTCGGCGATTAATGCCGGTGAAGCCAACTCTCCGAGTGCTTCCTGAATCGCCGGGACAGAAGTCACGGAGTTTTGCTGTTGCCAGCGAAAGTCGCCGAATGTTTCCGCGTCAACATCCCGCCAGGCGGGAATCGTCCGCCAGAACTCCGACTGGTCGAACGCGTAGCCGACTTCCGAACTATCCGTTTGGATATCCGTGGCTATATTTTGCATTTGTAATGCCTCCTTCATCATCGGCTAAGGTATTGATAAAAAGTCAAATACGACGACCAATAGTAGAGCAAATTGATCATTTTTCGAGATAATTCCTATCGCGACTTGTTTACAGCAAACCGAAGTTTATCAGCGCTTGGTTTTTGAGGTCACCTTGATATCGGTGATCTGCATCTCCTTGTCGATGGCTTTGCACATGTCGTAGATCGTCAGCGCGGCAGTCGAGACGGCGGTGAGCGCCTCCATCTCGACGCCGGTCTTGGCTGAGATGCGGGCCGTGGCGGTGATGACAATACGATCACGGCTCTCAGGGATTTCGAAATTGACCTCCGCGTGGGTGATCGGCAGCGGGTGGCAAAGCGGGATCAGATCGGCTGTTTTTTTCGCGGCCATAATGCCGGCCAGCCGAGCTGTTGCGAGCACGTTACCCTTAACCGCCTGGCCGCTCTCTATTGCGTCAAGCGTGGTCTTGGCCAAGCAGATTTCGCCGCGAGCCATCGCCTCGCGCTCCTGCACCGGCTTGGCCGAGACGTTGACCATCTGTGCTTTGCCGTCGGCGTCGATGTGGGTTAGGTCACTCATTGATTGGCTCAGTCAGGTTTTCTCTCCAGCCGCGAATTATGCCAATCATCCGCTCGCGGATCAACTCAACCGGTTGGGCGTGTTTCGGGATGAAATCCGGCGAGGTACCTAGTAGATCAGTGGTCACTAAAATCTGTCCATCGCAGATTTCGCCGGAACCTATGCCGATGGTTGGAATGTCGATCAAGCGCGTGATTTCAGCTGCGACGGTCGGCGTAACAAGCTCGAGCACGATACCAAATGCGCCCGCCTGGCTAAGCGCCTCGGCGTCGGCGAGCAGCGCTTCGCGCTGCGCCCCATTGCGCCCCTTGATGCGGTAGCCGCCCGCGTCGAGCACGTGTTGCGGCAGCATGCCCAAGTGCCCGAGGAACGGAATGCCGTCGGCGTGGATCGCCTCGAGCTGCGGCAGGATCGCCCGGCCGCCCTCGGCCTTGACCGCCTCAGCGCCAGCGGCAACCAGGCGCCTGGCCGACTCGACCGCCTGTGCCGGTGTTTCGTAAGTCTCAAACGGCAGATCGGCGACAACGAGGCCGCGCGGCTTGGCTCGGGCCACGGCGCGGACGTGATGCTCCATTTCTTCGAGTGTGACGTGCGTGGTGTCCGGATAGCCGAGTACGACCATCCCCAGGGAGTCGCCGACGAGCAGCAGCGGCACCTCGGCGTCTTTGAGCAGCCTGGCCATGGCGAAGTCGTACGCGGTCAGCGCTGCGATCGGTTCGCGGCCCTTGCGCTGGAGGATGGTTTGTGGCGTCTCCTGTGTCTCGCTCAAGCGGCAAGGTTCCCCCCGGCCCAGCCCGCGCTCAAGCGCAAACTCTGCTTGACCAAATTCGGCCGCTAGCCGCCACGCTTGGGATCGAGCCATGGCGTACCGGACCAGTACCACTTGAAAGACGGCAGCCCCTCGGCGTGGCCGTCGGTGAAGCTGACATTGCTTCGGCCGCTGTGACGCAGATGCGGCCCACCCCAATTAGGATCACCGGGATTGAGGCCACAGCTGCAGGGTACGCTACTACCGGGGTCTTGGATGATCCAGCAGCCGGGTTTCTCGCGCGATTGAGGCGTGACGCATTTCCTAGGGTTGGTGGTATTGACTGGTAGGCTACCGCCGTCGGTCTTGTAAACGAGCGTGGAGGGACTGCGCACCGCGCTCTCCTTCAGTGGGGCATATTCCCAGACACCGGGCCAGTTGCAGCCGCCGAGCCGAAAGTTTGCGGAGTAGTTATTTGTGGTTCGGTCAAAGTCGTAAATCGTCTCCTTGGTATTGAACGGTTTACTGGGGCAGCGAAGTGTCTTTTTGGTTTCCTGATAAGGTAGCAGATAGTTGAACCACGATGTCCGGTTTTGCTGGCTGCCCACGAGCGTGAAGGTCCAGGCGAAGTGATCGCCATTGTCGCCACTGTACATTTTGGCGGCGAGCGTCAATTGCTTGATGTTGTTTAGGCAGTATATTTCCTGCCCCTTGGCCTTGGCCTTGGCCAATGCCGGCAGCAGCAGGGCGGCCAAAATGGCAATGATGGCAATGACCACCAGTAACTCGATCAGTGTGAAGGCGCGGCGACGTTCCTGGATTATTTTTGTAATTTTTTGCATGCGATCAAACCGAGCGGTAATTCAAAGCAAGCCACCTGCCAAAAGCAAGTCACAATGCTCTTGAAATAGCCCCGTTGGTCATCCCTAATCGCCGCGCATGAACAAGCGATCGCTCCAGTTTCTCGAGACTTTAGTCAATACTCCCAGCCCCTCTGGCCATGAATCTCGAGGCCTGCGGGTCTGGATGGACTACGCTGGCCAGTACGCCGACGAGACTTATTCCGATGCCTACGGCAACTGTGTCGCGGTGCTCAACAAGGGTGGCGGTCCAAGGTTGATGCTCGCCGGCCACGCCGACGAGATTGGCATGACGGTCAACTTCATCGACGATGACGGCTACGTTTACGTGCGGCGGCTCGGGGGTACCAACCCGGCGATCACCAAGGCACAGCGCGTTACCATCCACTCCCGCAAAGGACCTGTTAAGGGGGTCGTTGGCAGCGTCGCGCCGCACCTCATGCGCACCGAGACAGGCGCTCCCAAAGTGCCGAAAATTCACGAGGTGTTTGTCGATATCGGTGTCGGCTCCCGCAAGGCCGCCGAGAAACTCATTCGTGTCGGTGATCCGATCACGCTCAACGACCAGTTCGAGTTGTTGCGTGGCGACCTCGCCGTGGCGCGGGCGTTTGACAACCGTGTCGGCACGTGGGCCGTGGCTGAGACGCTGCGCCTGCTCCAGAGCGGCAAGGCTAAGCTCAACGCCGAGGTGTGCGCTGTCGCAAACACGATGGAGGAGGTCGGCTTGTTCGGCGCGCGGCAAATTGCCTACTCACTTCATCCCGACATCGCGCTGGTGATGGACGTCACCCATGCGACTGACTACCCGACCGTTGACAAGCGCCAGCACGGCGACATCAAGGTGGGCCAGGGGCCGACTGTCACCCACGGAAACTGCAACCACCCCGAAGTTATCAAGCGCGTCGAGCAAGTGGCCAAGCGTTTGAAGATTAACCTTCAGCACGAGGCTATCTCGTCCACAAGCGGTACCGACACGGATGCCGTTTTTTGGACACGGGGTGGCATACCGAGCGGTCTCATCAGTCTACCCAACCGCTACATGCACTCGCCGGTCGAGGTGGTCAGCCTCAAAGATCTTGAGCAGATTCCGCAACTCATGGCCGGTTTCGCCAAGTCGCTGAAAAAAGGCGACCAGTTCAAGGTCAAGATCTAAACCAAGCGCCTGCCCAAGCGCCTATCGTCCGGTGTGGGAGCAGGTGCCGCGTTGGCTGGCAGCGACGAAGTGGATGAGTTGCCCGGCCAGCACGCTGGTGAACTTGCCGCGCGCTTTTTCCAGCGCATCCTTCAGCAGATCATCGCTGAGGAAGAGGGCATGGTAGGCCTTCTTGAGTTCCTGCCGTTCCTCGCTGGAGAAGCCGGCGCGTTTCAGGCCAACACTGTTCAGGCCGCACATCCCGTTGATGCCTCGGACGATGGTGAACGGCGGCAGGTCGAGGCTTACACCGGAGCAGCCCTGCATCATGGCGAAAGCGCCTACTCGGCAGAACTGGTGCACCACGGCGTTGCCGGCGAGGAACGCGCCGTCGCCGATCATCGCGTGGCCGCCGACTAGCGCCCCGTTGGCGAGAACTGCCTTGTTGCCGACGACGGTGTTGTGGCCGACGTGGCTGTTGACCATGAAAAAGTTTTCTGATCCGATTCGCGTATCTTCTTCGGGCGTGTTGGAGCGGTGAACGGTGACGTGTTCGCGGAAAAGGTTCCGTTCGCCGATGATGAGCCGAGTCGGCTCGCCTTTGTACTTTACGTCCTGCGGCGCATCGCCAATCACGCAACCGGTGTGAAAGCGGTTCTCCGCGCCGACCGTGGTATGTCCTGTGAGGTGGACATGCGGACCAAGCTCGCAGCCGTTGCCGACCGTGACGTATTCATCGATGATCGAGTATGGGCCGACACGGACGCTGTCATGTAGTTGGGCGCTGGTGTGAATGATGGCGGTTGGGTGAATCATTCTTAGAAATATTCGAGGTCGCTCAGTAAGGAGAACTTATTGACAAGTGATTGTGAAACATCGACCACCGATAAGCCTTACGTCTCATTGCCGGGCAGATCCTTGGTGCTCGTGGGATTCGGCATGGGCTCATTGCTGGGAGGCCTTGCGTTGGCGCCGGCGTTCGCGCTTAGACTTGTTGCCCGCCGGCTTCTCCGCCTTGGCCTGTAATTGCTTGTCCCATGAGTTGGCCTTGCGCGGGCGATAGAGCGGGCGGCCATCGACCTTTGGTTGGCTGCCAATAATGGCTCGGAATTTTTTCAGCGCTGCCAAGTGCTCAGGCTTGTCGCTGTTGAGTAAATTATTTTGCTCGAGCGGATCGATTTTAAGGTCGTACAGCGCGGTGATTTTTGGCTGGTGCTCCAGCCAGGCTTTGTAGCGCTTGTCGCGAAGGACGCGGTCGGCGAAGTCGTTCGTGCCGCGCACGCCGTTTTCGTCGAGCCGCCCGGCGCCGTGGCCAAGCGCCATGATCCAGTCGCGCGGCGAGTCGTCTGCCCGGCCAAGCAGCAACGGTGCGAACGACTTGCCGTCGAGCATAACGCCCTTGGGCAGCTTCGCCTGGCCAAGCTCAGCGAAGGTCGGCAGCAGATCGGAGAAGTCGGTCAGCGCGTCGGTCTCGCGGTCGCCGGGGACTAGGCCGGGGCAGTTGACGATGAACGGCTGGCAGACTCCGCCCTCGAACTTGGAGCCCTTGCCGCCGCTTGGGCGTCTGCCGTTGACCGTGCCGCGCATCCCCCCGCTGGTTCCGTTGTCGGTGGTAAAAATCACAAGGGTGTGGTCGCGGATTTTCAATTCGTCAAGCGTGTTGACCAACCGCCCAACGAGTTTGTCCGTGTAGCGCACCATCGCCTTGAATTTGTCCTTGCCCGTGGTGATCTTCGGTTCGTCTGGAGTCGGCACAAGCGGGCCATGCGTGAGTGCCATGGGGAAATAGAGCATCATTGGCTCGTTGCGGTGTTGCTTCATGTAGTCGATGAGAAAGTCGCAATAAATATCCGGGCCGAATTTGTCCTTGTAGGTTTTGCTGCCAGTACGGGTGTGAATGTAGGCATCCCAATAGCGCTCGCCGCTCGGCGGATTGCCAGTCTCGTAGCCGGTCCAGACGGCCCAGTCGTCGAAGCCGTGTTTGCGAAGCGCCTCCGGCTCGAGCCGAAAGTCGTTGATCTGCCACTTGCCGGCGATCGCGGTGGAGTAGCCGGCGCTCTTCATCACATTGGCGAAGGTGGTGTAGTTTGCCCAGTCGAAGTAACCGACACCCCAGCGGGGAACGTCCCAGTGATTCACCCAGCCGGTGCGCCAGGGGTATTGGCCGGTGAGCAGCGTGGCGCGGGTGGGTGTGCACTGCGGCATCGACCAGGCGTTGTGAAACTTGAGGCCACCCTTGGCCAAGCGATCGATATTCGGGGTATCGATTTCGTCCGCGCCGTAGCAGGAAATCCAATCTTTTCCGAGGTCATCGACCATGATGAACAGAATATTCGGCTTGGCCGCGGTCGCGGATTGCAGGGCAAGCCCGAAGATAATCGTTAGACAATAGAGCAGGCGTTTCACAGCGGTAGGTTAGTTGCCCTGACACTTCAAGCCAAGCGCTTGGCTTTACAATTTATCCTCAGGGCCGAAGAGTAGGGTGCGGATGTCCTCAAGGATGAGGTACATTGCCGGGACGAGGATGAGGGTGATCACGGTGGCAAAGATGACCCCAAAGCCAAGCGAGATACCCATCGGCACGAGAAACTTGGCCTGCAGGCTTTTCTCGAGCAGCAACGGCGTCAGGCCGGCGAAGGTGGTGAGTGATGTGAGCAGGATCGGTCGAAAACGAGACAAACCAGCTTGGCGTGCCGATTCCATTTCGCTCAGGCCGATGCCGCGCTTGCGGTTGACGTAGTCCACCATCACAAGGCTGTCGTTGACAACCACGCCGGTTAGTGCAACTACGCCGAAGCCGGATAGGATCGTTACCTCCATGCCCATCACGACATGCCCCCAGACCGCTCCGATTAGGCCAAACGGGATCGCTGCCATGACAATGATTGGCTGGATGTAGGAGTTGAATGGAATCGCCAGCAGCGCATAAATAATAATCAGCGCGATGATGTAGAGATACTTAAGGCTGGCAATGGTCTCGGCCTGCTCGCTTTTTTCGCCCTCGAATGACCAGTAGATGCCGGGAAATTCCAACTGCATTGCTGGGAGTAATTCGGTCTCAAGTTGCCGGTTGATCTCCTGTGTGTTGCCGGCGGCGGCATCGACGTCTGCTGTGACGTTGACGGAACGTCGCCGATCGATACGCCTGATGGATTCGTAGCCGCGACCGTAGGTTACATGAGCCACATCGGTGAACGGCACCTCGTTGCCGCCCGGGAGGCGAATGCGCATCTGCTCGAGGTTGGCGAGGCTGCGCCGCTCGTCGCGAGGATAGCGGATCATGACCTTGACATCGTCTCGGCCGCGCTGAAGGCGCTGCACCTCGTCCCCGTAAAACGCCTGCCGCACCTGTCGTGCCAGGTCGAATTGTGTCAGGCCAAGTGCCTCGGCTTCCGGCTTGATTTTCAATTGCACCTCCTCCTTGCCCTGGCGGAATGAGTCGGCGATGTCAATGACTCCGGTGAACTTGGCCAGTTCCTGCTTAAGCCACTCGGCGGCGGCTTGCAGTTGTTCAAAGTCGGCACCGGTGAGTACGACATTGATTGCGTCACCGGCCTGGAAGATGTCCGCGGTGAACTGCAGTTCCTCGGCATCCGGCATGTCACCGACGATCTCGCGCCAAAGCCGCGCGACCTCGTAGCTGTTGAACATTCGCTCCTCTGCCGGCGAGGCCTCGATATGTACCTCGCCGGTATTTGCGCCCTTGATGGAAGTGCCCATTCTGCCACCAGCTCGACTCTGGTCTGTCTTGAACGGCTGGCTGCCCACCGAGCTGAGCATATGGCGCATGATGCTGGGATGACCCTCGGGTGTTTTGGCATCGAGTCGGTCGCGAACTTCCAAGGCTGCTTTTTCCAGTCTCTTGACGGCGCGCTGCGTTTCCTCGGTGGTGGTGCCAAGCGGCATGGTGACGGTGGCGGCCACGTTGTCGCCCTCCACGGGTGGAAAAAATACAAATCGGATGTGCCCGCCCGCGACAAATCCGATCGTGATGGCGAACAACGCCACGGCGATGGCAATGGTCAAGTAACGCCACTCGAGACACCACCGCAGGCTGGGCTTGTAGATGCGCAGGATGAACTGATCCATCCGCAAGACGAACCGATGTTGAAATCGTCGCCACCCGCCGAGGAGGCCGGTGCCTTCGTCGATGTTCTCGACCTTGCGCAGATTGCTGAGATGTTTTGGTAGAATAAACAGACACTCGATCAGTGAGAAAAAAAGCGTCGGGATCACGATCAGCGGGATGTACTTCATGATCTTGCCGGTGTTGCCGGCGGTGAAAATTAAAGGCGCGAAGGCGGCGATCGATGTCGCCACGGCGAAAGTCACCGGCTTGGCCATTTCGATTGCACCGGCGATCGCGCCCTTTAGGCCGGGTGTGCCGCGCTCGTGATGCGCATGGATGTTCTCGCCGATGAGAATGGCGTCATCCACCACGATGCCGAGCACGACTATAAACGCGAATAGTGAGATCATGCTGATCGACACGTCCAGCGAAGGCATCAGCCAAAACGTGCCGAGAAATGAGATCGGGATGCCAAGGCTCACCCAGAAGGCCAGCCGGAAACGTAAAAATAGCGCCAGCACTAGGAACACGAGAAAAAAGCCGGTAAGACCGTTTCGAATCATCAAGTCGCGCCGCCCTCGCAAATAGCTGGAGTCGTCCTGCCAGGTGGTCAAACTGATACCCTTTGGGTAGCGATACTCCGCCTCGACGATGTAGTCCTGGACAATCTCCGAGATGGCAATAGCGTTCTCTTCGCCGACGCGGAATATTTTCACCAGGGCACACGGCTTGCCGTCGAAGTACGACTCGCGGTCGTTCTCCTCAAAGCCGTCGATGATCGTCGCCACTTGACCAAGCCGCAGACGCGTGCCGTCCGGTCGCGTCCGCAACACGATCTGTTCGAAATCCACCATGCGCTTGGCTTGGCCTTTGGCTCGCAGCAGAATTTCGCCGCTGCGCTCTGCTTTGATTGAGCCCCCCGGCAGATCAATGGACGTACTTCGGACTGCCAGCGACACCTCGTCGAACGTCATGCCATACTCCTTTAGTGCGTCCTCGGAGACCTCGATCGACACCTCAAGGTCGCGTACGTTCGCCAGTTCCACCTGCGTGATGCCGGGTATCGCCATCAACTCATCACGCACTTGCGAGGCGTAATGCCGCAGTGTCATCTCGGAGACCGCGGCTGTCTCGCCGGACACGGCAACGTTGATCACCTGTTTGCGCATAATGATCTCCTCGATCACCGGCTTCTCAGCCTCCTCGGGGAAGGTGTCGATGGCATCAACGCGCGCCTTGATCTCGTCGAGCGCGCGGGAAGCGTCCGCGCCGGGCGTCAACTCGACCATGATCGTGGCGGCATTTTCGGCTGAAGTGGAGGTGACCTGCTTGACGTTTGTCAGGCCGTACACCGCCTCCTCGATTTTTTGGCAGACCCCTTCCTCCACCTCGTCCGGTGCTGCGCCAGGATACGGGACGGCAATGTAGATCATGTCCGACGAAAACTCGGGAAACACCTCCTGCCTTAGCGTCCCGATTGACATGAAACCCACGACGACAATGAACATTGCCAGCAGATTTGCGGCGACGCCGTTCCTGGCAAACCATTCGATCAGGCTATTCATTCGTCGAATCTAATTCGCGGACTTTTACTTCCATGCCGTGGATCGCTCCCGCAAGCAGCGAAGTGATCACCTGTTCGCCTGGCTGGATGCCATCGGTTATGATCACTTGATTTGCATCTGCGAAGGAAACATCAACAGACCTGAAAATTAATCTTTTATGTGAATCCCTGTAACCCAACCATTCTTGTAGGGTGCTTTTCTCGCTCACGATCCAAACGCGATTCTTCCCGCGAAGAGCCTGCCGCGGCAACACGATGACGTTCTCCTGCGTACGGCCTTTAATGCTGGCTCGAACGAATGTCCCGCTTCGCAGTGGCGAGGGAGTACCGCTGGCCAAGCCGTACGGGTCGGTGACCTGTGCCACCACGTAAACCATTCGATTAACTGGATCGAGCGTCTCCTCCGACCGCATAATGTGGCCAAGCCATTCCGACCGCCGGTCGCCGGTCTGGATGCTGAGAGATACCTCGGGCGCTTGCTCGAGCGCGACTTTCACGCCGGTCCTGGGTAAGTCAATGAAACTCAAGTCGCTGGAAATTAGTGGCAAGCGTACCTCGGCGATATCGGTGGCAAACAATTCGCCAAGTGGTGTAGCCAAGGCGGCAAATTGACCCGGACGTATGTTGGCTCTGGCCACCATTCCGGCGAACGGCGCGCGGATTTCACAGCGATCGAGGTTGCGTTTGGCTCTCTCCTCGCTGGCTCGGGCTGCCTGAAGCGCGGCACGGGCGTTGGCGAGTTGCGGCTCGCGTGCCTGTAGTCCGGTCGGCTCGCCCTGATTTAGCAATTGCCATTCACGACGAACGACGTCCGCCTCTTTCACCTCCATCTGCAGCTGTAACTCCGCCTGGGCGACTTGCGCTTCGGCCTGTGTGAGAGCCAGTTCGTAATCTCGCGTATCGATTTTTAGCAAGACTTCATCCTTTGCAACTAGCTGACCTGTATCGAACGACCCGGCCACAGACACCACCTTGCCGCTAACCTCGCTTACGAGCCGGATGCTTGTCCGGGGCAGGGCGGTTCCCTGAGATTGAATCCTGTATGTGTGCCGCGTCACTTCTGCGATTTGCACTTCCACGCTGGGCAGCTTTGGCCTGGCGATTTTCGATTCCGGTTTCTTACCGGTCTTTAAAAGCACGGCGGCGAATGCCATGCCAGCGATCGTAACGGCAAAAGTACAGATGATTTTTAACCTGCGGTTGGTGTTAATTGCTTGCTGTTCCATTTCTTCTCAACGTTTCAAATCCGCCGCCAAGTGCGAGGTGCAAATTGACCCGGTTTTCCAGTCGCCGTCGCCGTGCGGCCCACCATTGGCTCTCAGCGCTGATCGCGCGGCGGCGTGCTTCAAGCACCGTGATGATGTTCTGGAGTCCGCGGCTGTATCGCTCCTGAGCGATTTTCGCGGCGGCTTGCGACTGCTCATACGCCACTCCCAGAGCTTCGTCCATTGCGGCCAACTGTTGCTCGGCGTCGAGTGCGTTTTCCACTTCACCCATCGCCTTGAGTACCGTCGAGCGAAAGCTTTCCTCGGCGGCTTTCAGGTTGGCCCGTTGTAGGCGAACATTGGCGCGAAGCCGGCCGGCTTGAAACACAGGTTGCGTCAGGTTGGCTGCAACATTCCAAACAACCGAGTCACTCGAGAGCAGTCCAGAAAGTCCGCTCGTCGAGGTGCCACTGCTGCCGGTCAGGCTGATCTGCGGGTAGAGCGACGCCTTGGCCTGAGTGAGCGATGCGCCGGTGGCAAATAGTCGTTCTTCGGCCGCGACGAGATCAGGCCGTTGCGAAAGAATCTGTGCCGGCACGCCGGCTGGGATCGCCGGGGGCAGCTGGGGCAGTTCCGCCGGAATCGCCAGTTTGTTGGCCGGGAATTGGCCAAGAAGTATCTCCAGCCGCCGGATCGTTTGGCTGGCAATAGACTCGAGCTCAGCGACTTGCGCCATGGCTCCAGCGAGGTTGGTCCTAGCCAGGCGCATGTCCAGCGACGAGAGGACGCCCTGCTCAAACCGTGCGCGGATCTGTGCCACCGTCGTCTCATGCGTGGAGACGGCAAACTTGGCTAGGCGCGCCTGTTGCCGTGCTTCAATGGCAAGCATCCAAGCCTTGGCCACCTGTCCGGCGAGCGAGTGGCGCGCCCCGGCGAACTCGGCCGCCTGGCCAAGCGCGCTGGCGCGGGCGGCACGTTTGCCGGCGCGTACGCGGCCCCAAAGGTCGAGTTCCCATTGGGCGCCAAGGGTCAAATTGTGGCGTTCACTGAGGAAGGAGTCGGGCACGCCGGGGAACTCTACCCCGAACTGCGCCATGTTTAGTTGGCTGGCCGACAAGCCGCCGCTGAGGCCGATTTGAGGCAACTGTTCCGCACCAGCGATCTTCGCCTGTGCCCACGCGGCCTCGAGCCGGGCGGCGGCGCTCCAGACATCTGGATTGGCGTCGAGGGCTTTCCCAATCGCNTCGCTCAATTGGGCATCTCGAAAGTTGTGCCACCAAAACGCTGGTGCCTGNCCGGTGCTCACGCTGGGCGCAGACCAGTCGGCGGGTAGTTCGTTGGCAAAATTCAGGGCCGTCCGGTTGGTGTAGGTGGCGCAACCGGCGAGCAGGAGGACTGCCGCGGTGGTGAGAAGTGTACGGTGCATGCTACTTCTTTTTGGGCGCTCGCTTTGCCCGGGCTTTTTTCGGAGGCGGACTGACCTTGGCACGGAAGCCAGCGGCGGTGAAATCAATCAACCGTCGCACTGTTGTTTCATAGTCGGACATGCCAGCGTCCGTGCCGGTGAAGCGGACCAGCAGGTCTGCGTTGCAGAGTGTGTGCGCCATCGAGCCAGCCATGAAGTGAGAGCGCCAGTCGGTCTCTTCCTTGGCTAGACCCGGCAGCGCGGTTTCGAACGCAGCACTGAACTGAATGATCACCTCGGCCAACTCACCCATCATGAACTTCTGCAATCCCTCATTGCGCTCACCTATCACGCGACCTACTAGCCGTGCAAAAGTGGGGCCGGCTTTGGGATCGGCCTGCACGCGGAACAACGGGCGAAACAGGCACTCGAGCACGTTCTCCAGTTTGACCGGTCGCCTGCCGGCATTTGCCCGAGCCTCCGCCAACTTGGCCAGGCGCTCCTCGTTGATGGGGCGGAGCCGCCGGGCGATGACCGCATAAATCAGCGCCTGCTTGGAGCCATAGTGGTAATGCACGGCCGCGAGGTTGACTTTGGCCGAGGCGATGATGTTACGCAGCGACACGGCATCGAACCCCTTCTGGGCGAAAAGCCGCTCGGCGGTGTCAAGGATCCTTGTCTTGGTATCAGTTTTTGCCATTTAATTCAAACGAATGTTTGAATCAGGCGTTTGTTTTTAACTGATACTGTCCAGGCCGTCAACCCTGTTTTTTGGGAGAGGAGTGCGCCTCCCAATTCCGCCGTTGGCCGGCTGCCATTTGAGCGGGGGATTCCGCTTGGCCAGGCGCTTGGCTGGGGGCACTCTTCACTCATCATGTGTTTCCACAAAAAGAGGAGCGTTTGTCTTGTTGCCGCTGTTTTGTTGTCGGCTGTGTCTGTTTTTTCCGAGCAAGAAGGGTTTCGCCCTATGTTCAATGGCAAAGATCTCGGGGGCTGGGTGCCGGTGAACACCGCGCCTTCAACTTGGTCGGTACGGGATGGTATGATCATTTGCTCCGGTGTACCAATTGGCGAGTTGCGCACGGTGCGGATGTACCAAAACTTCATTATGGAGGTGGAGTGGCGGCACATGAAACCAAGGGGCAACGCCGGGATTTTTGTCTGGGCGGACGATATCACGGCGCGCGGGCAGCCGTTTCATCGTGGCGTTGAGGTGCAGGTGCTGGAGAATGCCTACGGGAACTCCGGTGGCCACACAGTCCACGGCGACATTTTTCCGATCCATGGCGCGACGATGACGCCGATCAACGGTCGCGGCGGAAGCCGGGCATTTCCTACGGAGTTTCGGTCTAGGCCCAGCCCGGAGTGGAATCACTACCGGATCGTTTGCAACGACGGAACCATCTCGCTGGCTGTGAACGGTAAGGTGGTAACGCGCGGCAAGGAGGCCAGCCCGCGCAAGGGCTACATCTGCCTTGAATCGGAGGGTGGCGTGGTGCATTACCGCAACCTGCGTATCAGGGAATTGCCGGCGACACCGCTTGAGCCAGGGCAGGTAGCCATCGCCAATCGAGGCTATCGATGCCTCTATACCGGCGTTGATTTTTCTGGCTGGCTTGCGTCGAAGGGTTGGCATTCACAGAACTGGCAGTTTCGTTTCGATGGTAAATCGGAAGCAGCCGACAAGTCGCTCCTGACGACCGAGTCGTTCGGTGACTTTGGCTTTATCTTTGATGTTCGCGTATCAGTGGAGACTCAGTCGTGTGCGTTCCAGTTTCGGGGCTCGGAGGCAGCGGTCATCACGATTGCGCCTTCGTTGTACAAGGACGTCCTAGTTTTGAAAGGGCGCAACTGGAACCGATTTGAGGGCGAGTTGCGCGGCAATCGGCTCAGCTTGAGCATCAACGGCAAGCCGGTTTTTAAAAACAAACAACTGGGTGATGTGCCGGCCAAGGGGCCGTTGAAAATTGTGCCACAAGGCCCGATCAACTTTGCAAACATTTACGTTCGTGACCTAGCCAAGCGCTGATGTTTTGCCGTGAAAATTTACTACGACTTTTTTTAGATTTCGAATTCAGAAACTATGGTCAGGTTTTATCCTCGAACTCCATCCAGTCTTTGGCGTTTTCCCCGTAGTAAATCTTCAGCTTGTTTCCGTCCACCTCGAAACCCTTGGATGCATGTAGCGAGTTGAAAAACTTGAAGTCGAGTGAACCCGGCATGCATAACATCTTCGTAGAGAGGAAGCCTTTACCAAATTTCAACCAGTTGCCCTTCACCATCGAGTAGGAACCGAAATATCGGTTGCAGTCGTTCCGACCAGCCACCTTCTTGTCGCGGGACAATGTCATGGAGTGGGTTCGTCCCTTCTTCGGTTTGATGATTTCATCAGCTTCGTGTAGGGCTACCAGCTTCCACTCCCGATCGAGTAGTCCATCCAGAAACGGTTCAGATTTTGTGACCACACGATAAAACTGAGTATCCCCCAGTTGGCTGCGGAGATCCTTGAACTGGGCTGGTTTTCCGTTGCCCGGATACTGGCCCACGATCACCCATTTTTTAAGATCCCGGCTTGCCTGGACCAGGTGGTAGTCTCCATCGGATGATGGGAACTCCAGTGAAACCGTTGCTGCCTCGAAGGAATCAATGTTCGACGCCTCCTGACCAAGGACCGGGGCGGCAAGCAAGAGGGCAAGCAGGAATGCTGTCCGGCAGGTTAGATCTGCGAATTGAAATTTCAGAACCACGGGCAAAAGATTCATCCTCCTCTGGTCCAACTTCAAGTCGGATTTGATGAGTAGGTCAAAAGCTTGGCCAAGCTGCTGTGATTCCACGGGGCTTCCTGTCAATCGGCCGCTAGCGCATTACATGGGAAACTTGTAAAATCTGACCTGCTTTTATTGACTTGTTTCAGGGCAGGAATAGGAACTCGTTGGCGTTGAATAGGGCTCGGCAAAAGGCTTCCAGTGAATGTTTGGTAACCAGTTTTTTTGCGTCGGAGAGTTCCTCTCGGGTCGGTTCGCGGCCGAGTGCGAGTTGGCAGGCGCGTGCTAACTGTGCGCGGATGTCGGCGCCCATTTCGTGTCGGAGTCGCTTGGCCAGAAGGCCGGCCTGTTGCAGCACGAAGGGGCTGTTGAGCAGGCTCAGCGCCTGCAACGGGGTGGTGGAGCGGCTTCTGTTTGGCACGGTCTGGTTGAAGTCGGGGCAGTCGAACACACCGAATGTGGGTTCTCTTTCTTGTCGCACCTTCATCATATAAAGCATCCGGCGCCAGTCGGTCGTGCCATAGGCTTCCTTTGGGTGGTAGTGGCGGACATTTTCCGCCTCGACCTTGAAGCCGCTGAAGCCCTGGCCTCCCATCTGCGAATCTAGCGTACCGGCGGCCAGTAGGATGTTGTCGCGAATGGCTTCGGCCTCGAGCCGGCGTGGCGGGAAACGCCACAGCAACCGGCTGCCGCTGTCAACGTCAAGGGCCTCTTTGCGCGGCTGGCTTGACTGCTGCCAGGCGCTGGAGGTCAGGATCAGCCGGTGAATTTGTTTGAGCGACCAACCGGACGAAACCAATTCAGAAGCCAGCCAGTCGAGCAGTTCTGGATGGGTAGGGCGAACGCCGTTCACGCCCAAGTCATTGGGTGTCGCGGCGAGTCCGCTGCCAAAATGGTGCTTCCAGAGCCGGTTGACGATCACGCGTGGGGTGAGTGGGTTGTCTGGGGTTGTTATCCACTGCGCCAGCTTCAGGCGGCGCTGCTGTTCGGGCGTGCTGGCGACAATGCCAAGTACCCCCCCAAGGGCTTTGATGCCGTCCGGCCCTACTTCGTCCCGCTTGGCCAACGGGTCGCCCCGGTACAGCACATGGGTCACTCCAGGCTGGCTAAAGGTGCCAGCGTAGACCTTGCGATGGGTCATGGCCTGGAGTTTGTCCTGTCGCTGCTGGTCTTCCTCAAGGCGCTTGACCAATTGCGTGGCTCGTATCGACTCCTGACCCTTCAGGTTGGCCAGCAGAAACTCGAGTTTGTTTTTTGTCTCGTTGCGAGGTGGTGGTCGGTCGGCTGAACTGGCGATGGTCAGCCATTGGCCAGGCTTCATGGCAACCTCGAATTCGTATTTTACGGCCAAGCGGTCCTTGTAGCGGCCCTCCCGGTCGCGTGCCCAGGTGATACGGTTGATGGTCACCGGCTTGGCCAACTCGATCTGTAGCCAGGCGTCTGTGTTGTTTTTTGCAATCCAGCTTCGTGAGTTTCCATAAACGCCGTCGTTGACGAATTCAAGTTGATGAATTGGGTTGCTGCCGTCGAGGTACACGCCGGAGGCGGTTGCTTTGGCACCCTTGGCCGCCAGAGCGACATTTTGCGGCGTGTCATTTTCATTTTCGAGCACCGCAAAAATTTCCAGTTCATCGATGCACGGTTCGGACTGGTTGGCCCGTGCGATATTTAAGCGGACAAACCGGGCTTGTACCGGCTCGAAAACTTCCTCGTTGCCAAGAGCGTTCACTGGCCGCTTGGAACGCGGAATCCCCGACTCTAGCAGGGCTAGTTCCTTTTTTGCCGAGTCAATTTGGCGTGCCAATGTGGCTAGTTCCCTCACTAGTGCGGGGTCGCTTTTTTGGTCAATGATTCGTTCCTCGTGGTTAACCCCAGCGAAGATGGCCTGCATTGAGTAGTAGTCGCGCTGGGTTACTGGGTCAAACTTGTGATCGTGACATCGGGCGCATCCCACTGTCAGTCCAAGAAACGTGGTGCCGGTGGTGTCGATCATTCCGTCCAGTTCGTTCTGTCGCTGCATCAACGTGAGGTTGATGTTCTGGCTCTTGACGAGATCGTATGGTCCTGCGACGAGGAAACCGGTGCCAACGCCGCTGCCAAGGGCATCCCCGGCCAGTTGCTCGCGCACGAACTGGTCGTACGGCAGGTCGTGGTTGAGGGCGTTCACCACCCAGTCACGGTAAGGCCAGGCATTCGGGCGTTCCCGGTTGGTCTCGAAACCGTGTGTTTCGGCGTAGCGAATGACATCCAGCCAATGTTGCGCCCAGCGTTCGCCGAGCCGCGGATCTTCCAACACCCGGTCGACCAGTCGTTCCCAGGCGTCCGGCGACGGGTCATTCTCAAATGCCGCAACTTCCTTGGGGGTAGGGTGCATTCCCAGCATGACGAGGTAGAGTCGGCGGATGAGCACCTGTCGCTTGGCCAGACGGGATGGAGAAAGGTTCGCCTTTGCGAGCTTGGCGAATACAAATGAATCAATTGCGTTGGCTGGATGCTGCGTCTGGTCAAGAGCGGGAAGGGTCGGCCTCTGTACGGGCTGCAACGACCAGTGATTGGAACCGTCGTCGTCGCTCTCAGTAGCGGAACTGGTTCCGGGCCATGCTGCGTGCAGGGAGATAAGAGTCAATGCAAACCAAATTCTCATCTTTACAAACCTATGCCAACACTTCCTGTATGATGTTGCCCTCCACATCGGTCAGTCGTCGCTCCAGTCCATTGTGGTAAAAGGTGAGTCGCTCGTGCTCAAGGCCCAGCAGGTGCAGTATCGTTGCATGAAAATCATGCACCGATGCGACATCCTGTACCGCCTTGTAACTGAAATCATCCGTGGCTCCGTGGGTATGGCCGCGTCTCACACCGGCTCCCGCCATCCAGGCGGTGAAGCCGTCCGGGTTGTGGTCACGCCCGCTCGCTCCTACCTGGAAGGTCGGCATTCGGCCGAACTCCGTGCACCAGACCACGAGCGTCTGTTCCAGCAGGCCTCGCTGTTTCATATCGGCCAGCAGGGCGGCCACCGGCTGGTCGAGGACCGGGCCGTGTTTGGAGTACTGCTCCTTCAGTACTTTGTGGCCGTCCCAGTTGCTCACCCCCTCGCCGCCGGTTTGGTAGGCACCGTTGAAGAGTTGCACAAACCGTACGCCCTGCTCGACCAGCCGTCGCGCCAGAATGCAGTTTCGGGCAAATGTGGCCTTGAGTTGGTTTTGTGTGTCGTCCGCGCCGTAAGCCCGCAGAACGTGCGATGGCTCGGAGTAAATGTCGCTCACCTCCGGTACGCTCAACTGCATGCGCGCCGCCAGTTCGTGGCTGGCGATGCGGGCCGCCAGCTCCGATTCCCCTGGGTAACGCTGAAGGTGGCGCTTATTCATCCGCTGGAGAAAGCCGCGCGTCGCCTCATCGGTGCTTGGGGAAATATTTTTCGGGCGAGCAAGGTTGTTGATCGGCTTGGCGGCGTTGAAGGCTGTTCCCTGGAACGCCGCAGGCAAAAAACCGGCTCCCCAGCAATTGACGCTCGACTGTGGTGTGCCGCGCGGATCGGGGATGGCGACATAGGCCGGCAAATTGTCGTTCTCGCTGCCAAGCGCATAACTTGTCCACGCTCCCACGCTTGGGAACCCCTCCAATGTGTTCCCGGTGCACATGTAGTTTTCGCCCGGGCCGTGCGTGTTCGTCTTGCCGGTGAGCGAGTGGATGAAGCACAACTCGTCCGCCATTTGCCCGATCTGGGGAACGAGATCGGAGATATATTTGCCGCTTTGCCCGTACTGCCTGAATTTCCATGGACTCTGGTTCAGGCTTCCTTGTTTGCCCTGGAAGGTGACGAGGCTGTCGGCACCTGGCAGGGGCTGGCCGTGGCGCCGGATGAGTTCCGGCTTGTAGTCGAAGGTGTCAATCTGGCTGCACGCCCCGGAGCAGAAAATCACCAGTACCTGCTGGGCCTTGGGCTGGTTGTGTGTGTGCCGGGCTGCATAAGGTCTGGCCGGCACGATGTCCGGTCGAATCGGGGGCTTGGCCGCCTTTGCACCGAGCAGTTGGCTAAGTGCAATCCCCCCCAGCCCCATGCCTGAGTTTATCAAAAACTGTCGCCGGCCAAGCAGCGGTTGCATATGACTGGATGACTCGTGTTTCAACACTGCTCGTCTCCCTAACATGATTAACGCCGTTTGGCAACTGATGCCTTGCTCGACATGTAAACCATGTCCTGGTTGTGGGCCGATGGAACGACCAATGGAATGGACTTGTTTTTTACGGGTGGTGTTGTGCGTTCATCGAGCCATTTGTGAGGTTCCACGTGACCGTCAGCAAAGGAAATCGTGCCTGCCCCATTGTGGTTGCTGGCGGGATAATCAATGATGTAGATGCGCGTGGGTGCAACACCATCATTCATCGCCACGGCTAGATCACCAAAGTTGATGCTGTCGGGGTGTTCGTTAATGAAGTTATAGGCGTTGGAGTGCCCCATGACGTTGATGTCGGATAATTTCCGGAAGACATGATACCGTCGCTTGGTGATGAAACTTAGCCAGTCATCCCGGGAATTCATCGCCTGACTAAGCGACACACTTCGTACCCTAGGCATAATTTTTCCACGGGTTTTCACCGTGCTTTTATCTGCTGGGCAACGGTAGATACCAGGCGACTGGGTGTAAGGCGCAAGCTTTGCATACTTCGGATCCATCAAGCCCTCGAGATTTGTGTTGTGTGGGTTGCCTGGATTATAGTCGATGATGCCGCGCACCCATCCGCTGCCATTTGACGTCAGGTCATTCCACACGAGGTTGTCATCAAAATCCCCGGCGTAAAGCAGCCAGGCCAGGTCAAGTTGCTTGAGGTTGGATAGGCAGACCGCGTGTTGCCCCTTGCTTTTTGCCCTTGCCAAAGCCGGCAAAAGCAATCCAGCAAGAATCGCAATGATCGCGATGACCACAAGCAACTCAATAAGCGTAAACGCCCGTGTTATTTTCCGCCTGCCCATGCCGTTTACTATCATCCTGAGAGGTTACTCGGATTTCGTGCGATAATACATGGCGCCAGTCCCGATTGCTTCTGACGGCACGGTGTACGGATTGGATTGATCCGTTACCTCGCCCCATTTTGATCCAAGGCCGAGACTATCATTGGACTCCAGAATGGCATCGCCCGTCCACGAAATAACCAATCCGTCGTTCTCCAGGGTTATGGTCAGTTGACTTTCCGAATCTTGCCCGGTCTCGGTGTTAACCTCGATCTCATCAATGGCCGTTTGGTTGGAGTTAACGCGGATACGGATGCCGGTGGCCGATATTGGCTGGTTGTTGAGTGACACATCAAACCGATGCCTGAGCCAAGGAGAAAATGTATCACTGGCGGTTTTGAATTTCACACTGCCGATGGCAACCCATCCGTCAACCGGATCATCCGCCTCAGGGGTGTCGGCGTCGGGTTCCTCCACTGTTGTGTAGTCCAGATTGTAGACGTCAAATGAACGATCCCTCAGTTGACCGCCGCAGCAATCGTCGGTGTTGTTTCCGTTGTCCCTGCCCCAGGCAATTGAGCTGACAGGAACAATTTTGCCGAAGTTCAGTCCGACAAAGGGCTTCACATCGGCCGGGTCTGTGAACTTGGCGATCCAGCTTTTGCTATTGCCGTAAAAGCCATCGTTGATATTATCGATGTAGTGAACTCCAAAATCGAGTTCCGAGCTGCCAAATGCAACGGCGCCGTTTTCTGCGAGGCCGTCGTTGTTGGGAACTTCAGCCAGGGCGGCATCGGAATAAAAGTCCCCCTCGTTTCCATCCCAGATAATCTCGAATCCTTCGCCGGTCTCGATGGCCAGATCAGCTGGTTTTTCCGGCTCAATTTGCCCATCCTGTTGTTCGTCAGTTGGATTCACCTCAAGTTCGTCGATCGCAATCATGCCACTGGAGACGATGATGCGGATTCCGGTTGCTTCCACCGGTGCCTCTTCGTCACCGCTACCAACCTTGAACTCGTGTCGCAGATAGGGAATGAATTCTTGGGGCGCAGTGGGCAGATACTCCACGTAAGCAATGGTTTGCCAGCCGGTCTCGGCGTCATCGGTTTCCTCCGTTATCTCATCAGGATTCTCCGTCAGGGTGTACTGGATGGTGTAGATTCCAATCGAGCGGTCCTTGCAGGTTCCGCCGCAGGCATCCGTCGCGGTGTTTCCGTTGTCTCTGCCCCAGGCAATTGAGCTGACAGGAACAACCTTGCCAAAGCTCAATCCAACGAACTCATCCTGTTCACCGGGTACTCCTCCCAGGCCGAGGGAACTGATCCAGCTTTTGCTGTTTCCATACAGTCCGTCATTAACATGCCTGATCAGGTGAATACCCAAGCCAAGCTCACTGCTGCCAAAGGCCACTGTTCCCTCATTGGCCAAGGCGGCGTTCTTTGGGGCATTTGCCAGTGTCGAAGCGTCAAAAAAGTCGCCTTGGTTTCCATTCCAGGTCACCACGAAATCCTCCTCCTCATAAATATCGACCGCTCCCTCCGGAACCGGTAGAAGAGGATTCACCTCGAGTTCATCGATGGCGATGGAGGCATTTGAAACCTTCAAACGAACTGCAGTGGCAGGAATCGGTGAACCTTGGATGTCACTGACTTGAAATTCATGGCGCAGGTATGGAATGAAATCATCAGTTTCCTCCTTGTAGTCAATCGTGGCAATGGATAGCCAGCCCGTTGTTGCATCCCCGGTTTCCTCGGTTGCCAGCCCTGGTTCGTCCATCTGCGTCACCTGCAGGGTGTAAACGCCCTTCCATCGATCTTTGATCTGCCCGCCGCAACAATCGCCAGTGTCGTCCCCATTGTCCCGACCCCAGGCGATAGACTTGATGCTTGTTAGTTGAGCAAATCTAACCCCTATGAACGGGTCCTGATCACCTGCCGCTGCAATCCAGCTTTTGGCATTCGAGTAAAAACCATCGTTCACCGCGGAAACAAAGTGGGTGCCAAGTCCAAGTTCGCTGCTCCCAAAGGCCACTGAGCCGTTAGAGGACAATGCCGCGTTACTGTGGGCCGGTGCCGGGCTTTCCTCCACAAACCACTCTCCATTGGTTTGAGTCCATAAAACCAGAAAACCCTCGGTGGCCTGAATGTCTATGAAGTCGCTCTGGGACTCGGCGGGTGGGCCGTTTATCTCCATCTCATCAATACAGATCCCGACATTGGACACCTTGACTCTCAACCCGGTAGCGGCAATTGGGTCGTTCCCCTGACGGATCTCAAACTGATGGTGAAGATAGGATGTGAAAGTTAAGTTCTCTGTACCCGCATTGTACTCGACCGATCCAAACGTGACCCAGCCGTCACTGGGGTCATCCGCTTCCTCTGTTTCCTCGTAGGGTTCAGCGGCCAGTGTGTACTGCAGCGTGTAAGTGCCCACAGCTCTGTCCCTCAACTGGCCACCGCAGCAGTCGCCCAGGTCGTCCCCATTGTCCCGGGACCAGGCGATTCGGCTGATTTGAATCTCCTCATCCCACACCAAGGCCAGCCACGGATCGGCATCATCCGGTTTGGCAATCCAACTGGAGCTATTTCCGTAGTAGCCATCAATTACGTTGGCGGCATCATGCTCGCCATCTGGAAAATAATTGCTGCTCGCAAAAGCGAACGCATCCCAGGCGTCGTTCTCAGGGCTTTCCGCACCGGTTTCCGGATCGAAATGATTCCCGTTGTTTCCATTCCATTCAATGGAATATCCGGCTTCAGCTTGAATGATTACTCGGGAATCTTGTGCTGTAAGCAAGCCGGGGAATAAAACAGAAGCAAAGGCGACAATTATCAGTTTGCTTTTCACAGTCATAGCAGGCGTTCGGGAAAAAAAGCACTACATGGTGCCATTGTCAATTGTTGAGAGTTCTGAAGTTGATTTGCGAGCGGTGGAGGAAGCAAAGCCGTTTGACCAGCTTAGCCAAGCGTGCAAAAATCCGTAATGCACTAGGCTGGCCCAGCTCAAAAAGAATAACCTGCTCCGTAATGGCATCCTCAGCGGGAGCGGGTGGGTAAGTCCGGCTCAAATGATCAATCCGCCGTTTACTTACAGGTAATCGAAATCGATTGTCCAATCGCGTTTGCGCTTTGGTCCGGTTTCTGACATCGTTTCGCCGGTTCCTCGGATCATCACATGCATTTGACTCCAAAACCTTCTTCTCTCGGTCGAGTGAGCCAGCGACTTGGCCTGTACGGCATTTGTCTGGCCACCGCGATCGCGTCGGCTCAGGAGAGCCTGCCGCTCCTGCCCAAATGGACCCGCTTTCAAGGCGAGTTGGTCAGTCTCAAGCAGTACGATAATCCGGTGCAGGATGTGCAACTCAAGGCCGTCTTCACCTCACCCGCCAACGAGCAACACGAGGTCGATGGCTTCTGGGATGGCGGCAACGACTGGAAGATTCGATTTCTGCCGGACCTCGCAGGCAAATGGACCTTTCACATCACCTGTTCCGACGAGGAAAACCGCGGCCTGCACAATCTCTCCGGCGCGTTCCGTTGTACTGCGCCGCTGGGTGACAATATTCTCCTCAAACACGGACCTATTCGAGTGTCGCGCGACCGCACCCACTTCGTGCACGAGGACAGCACGCCGTTTTTTTGGATGGCTGACACTGCGTGGAACGGCCCACTTAAATCGAACGAGTTCGATTGGAAACATTACCTGGGCGAACGCAAACGACAGGGCTTCACTGCCGTACAATGGGTGGCTACGAGTTGGCGCGGCGCGCCGGACGGCGACGCCGACGGCAACAAGGCGTTCGAGGGAAAGGAAAAAATTCGAATCAACCCGGAGTACTTCCAGCGTCTTGACTACCGCGTCGAGGCGATCAACGACGCCGGCCTGCTCAGTGTCCCCGTGTTGCTGTGGGCGATGCGCGGCGATGAAAATCCGGTGAACATTCTGCCTGACGACCAGGCGATCCTGCTGGCCCGTTACATGGTCGCGCGCTGGGGTGCCACGTACGGCGCCTGGTTTCTCGGAGGCGACGGCGACTACTCCGGCACACAGGCTGCACGCTGGCGCACGCTTGGCCAAGCGGTGTTCGGCGGCAGCAGGCACTTCCCCGTTTTTATGCATCCCAAGGGTAAGAGCTGGGTCTTGGAGGAGTTCCGCGATGAAAAATGGATGACGGCACTCGGCTACCAGAGCGGCCACGACATCAACGATGCCACCAACAACTGGATACACCACGGCCCGGCTACGCGCGACTGGGCTAAGCTTCCGCATCGGCCGGTGGTCAACATCGAGCCGGCCTACGAGGGCCATAACAGCTACAGCAAAAAACAGCCGATCACCGCACTCGAGGTGCGTCGCGCACTTTATTGGAGCCTGCTCGGCACACCGACCGCCGGCGTGAGCTACGGCGCAGCCGGTGTGTGGGGCTGGGACGACGGCGACGCCCCGACGCCCGGCCATCCTGGTGCCGGCACGCCACCTGCTTGGCGCGTTGCGTTAAACTTTGAAGCCGGCGAACAGGTTGCCTACCTCTCGGCTTTGTTCCAGTCGATCGAGTTTCAGGCTCTTCGCCCCGACAACCGCGTGTTGGTAGAGCAGCCCGGCGACGAGGCACTCTCCGAATATGCCGCCGCCGCCAGTTCCGCCGCCGGCAATCTTGTGGTTGTTTACACGCCGGTCGAAAAGCGGCTGAAAGTCAGCGTGGCCAAGCTACCCACGCCGTTGATCGCCGCCTGGGTCAATCCGCGCACCGGTGAACGCTCCAGCGTCTTGGCAGTGCTTCGCGGTGGGGCGCTCGAGTGCCCGGCCCCCGGTCCGGGTGACTGGCTGCTGCTGCTCCGCTCCAAGTCAGCCGAGCCGGAAACCGCCGGCAACTGATCCATGCATCCGCTCGCGGAAAAAGTGGGCAAAATCAGCCGGGTCCTAAACTTCTTCCCGGGAAGCGGCATCATCATTGTGGCCGTCTCTGGTGGCATCGATTCGATGGCGTTGCTGCACTTGCTCGCCACTCCCGGGCTTGGCCTAAGCGACCGGCTCGTCGTTGCACACTTCAATCACCAACTCCGCGGCGCGGACAGCGATGCCGATGCCGGATTCGTTGAGCAGGCGGCCGGGCAGCTTGGCCGGCCATTCGAGTCCGGGAGCAACGACACGCGGCAACTCGCCGCCGAAACAGGTAACGGCATCGAGGCTGCTGCCCGTCAGTTGCGCCACCAGTTTTTCGCCCGCTTGGCCAAACGCTTGGCCAGCCGCAACGTCGCCTTGGCGCATCACGCTGACGATCAAATCGAAACCTTTTTCCTGCGGCTGCTTCGCGGCGCGGGCAACCGCGGCCTGGCCGGCATGCAGCCAGTCGCGCTATCGCCGATCGACCCAGGCGTGACCCTCGTCCGCCCGTTGCTCGGCATGCACCGGGCCGAGATTGTGGCGTACGCAGAAGAGCAGGGAATTACCCATCGTGAAGATGCCTCAAACAAAAACACCCATTTTCTGCGCAACAGAGTCCGGCACGAACTACTGCCGCAACTCACAGAACAGTTTGGCACATCGGTGAGCCGCCAAATCGTCAAGGCGATGCAAGTCGCCGGCGACGAGGCGGACTGTATCGACGACTTCGCCGCCGCCTGGCTTGGTCAGGCGGAGTCACCGTTTGATCAACTACCCGCTGCGGTTCAGCGGCAGGTCGTTCAGCGGCAGTTGTTCCCACTTGGTGTCGAGCCTTCGTTCAATTTGGTAGAGGCACTTCGCGCGGAAGCCGATCGCGTCATCGAGATCGCCCCAGGCAAACGGCTGCAACGTAACGCTGATGGCCGAGTGGAACTGGCCCCCTCTGTGGGAGATCCGGAATTCTCACTGACCAAGCTCGAAATCTTCCTTGAGGGCCAGGCCGGTGAAGCCGAATTCGGTGGTCTGAAGATTCGCTGGGAGCGCTTGACCGGCGGCTTGGCCAAGTGGCATGAGCTTGGCCAAGTGGAGAACCGAGAAATCTTTGATGCCGAAGCGATTGGGCAAACGATCACTTTGCGCCACTGGCAGCCAGGTGACCGTTTCCAACCCATCGGCCAAGCCGGCTCCACGAAGCTGCAGGATCTGTTCGTGAACCAAAAAATAGCCAAGGCAGAACGTCACCGGCTGGTCCTCGCCGAGGCCGCCGCCGGCTTACTTTTCTGGGTGCAACACTTCCGCATCGCCGACCCCTTCAAAGTCACCGAGTCAACCGACGGGTTGCTGTTGTTCAGTTGGCGAGGATAGCCGGATCCCAGTCTTTCCAGACAGGCTCGTAGCCGAGGCGTGTGAGCGTTTCGGCGACAGCGCTTGGGTTGCGCGTGTCAGCGATGTCAAACTGGCTGGTGGCGTTGGCCGCCCATTCGCTGGCGTTCGCAGCGAGTTGCTTGATGCGGCCGCGCTCGGTGTAGTGGAGGTTGTCGTTGCCGGCGCCGGTGTAACCGCCCGGCTCGGTGTGGCTGCCGGCGCTCATCGTGGTGATGCCGAGCGGAATCAGCCGGTCGCGCAGGTTGGCTGGCTCGCGGGTGGAGAGTACGATGCCGGCGTCCGGCAAAAATAGGCGCAGCGCACAGATGGCTTGGACGAGGGCATGGTCGTTGAAATCGGTGAGTGGCTCGAACTCTCCAGCGCAGGGACGCAGGCGCGGCAGCGAAACGGTGAGTTGCGATTTCCAGCAATGGCGCAGCAGATACTGCGCGTGGGCAGCAAGACAGAGGGTTTCGCGCCGCCAGTCGCTCAGTCCGAACAACGCCCCAATGCCCAGCCGACGAAAGCCGGCCGTGTGCGCGCGTTCAGGCGTCTCGAGTCGCCAATTGAAATTCCGCTTCGGGCCGGAGGTATGCAGGTTCTCGTACACCTCGCGGTCATAAGTCTCCTGATAAACAACGAGACCCTCTGCGCCGGCCTGGACGAGCGGCTGGTACTCCTTGGTCTCCATCGGTCCAACCTCGAGCGAGATCGACGGCACGTCTTCGCGCAGTGCCTCGATGCAGTTTGTCAGGTAACCACCGGGGATGAACTTGGGATGCTCCCCAGCGACTAGCAGGATGTTGCGAAAGCCCTGCCCGGCGAGCGCCTTGGCCTCGCACACGACTTCATCGACCGAGAGCGTCACGCGCAGGATCGGGTTGTCGCGTGAAAATCCGCAGTACTGGCAGTTGTTAATGCACTCGTTGGACAGGTAGAGCGGCGCAAACAGGCGGATGACTCGGCCAAACCGTTGTTGCGTGAGTCGGTGCGCGCGCTTGGCCAACCGCTCGAGTTGGCCGGCGGCGGCAGGGGAGAGCAGGGCGGCGAGGTCGGTTAGGCCTGGGTTGCGTCTGGCCAGGGCGATCGACACCTCACGGTCGGAGGCATCGCAGGCGCGGTTCCGGAGCGCGTCGATGGGCAATTGGTCTAACTCGCTGACAAAACTCACGGAGCCAAATTAGCGGAGGGTCGGCGCTTGGCCAAGCGTGGTTGTTATTTTGCAATGGGATGATTATGGTTTCCCACGTTGCGCGTCGTCCAGGTCGCCTAATGTTTGGATCAAGAAAAAAAAGGCCTAAAGACGGGGGGGAGGAGCATCGTTATTACCTGCTCCCCGGCATGGGGCGATCCAATCGGCGGTACCGGAGCAAGATTCAGCTCTGGAGCATCATTGCCGGGATCATCGGCTCCGCTCTGATCGGCTTGGCGCTCTGGCTTTTCAACCGTTGAGTTTGCTCAATTCTTCAACACGGCCAGTTCCTTTCGCAGCAGGTCGGCCATGGGGGCGACCGTTTTGCGGCTGAAATCGAGTCGGGTGTTGCACCGCTTGAATAGTTCCGGCAACGGTCTCGAGCCACCCAGCGCGAGCGCGGCCTTGTAGTCGGCAAGTGCTTGGGTGCGATCCTGTTTGCTGTTGGCCCACACCTGTAATGCACCTAGCTGGGCGATGCCGTACTCGACGTAATAAAACGGGTGTAGGAAAATATGCAGTTGCCGGTGCCACAGCTTGGCTCGGGCGCGCTCGTGGCCGCTCCAGTCGATGCTGCCACCGAAGCGCTCCATCAAGCTGTCCCAGGCGTTGTCGCGCTCTGCGGTCGAGTGGCCGGGGTTAAGGTAGAGCCAGTGCTGGAACGCATCGATCGTGGCAATCCACGGGAACACGAAAACGATGCCCTCGAGGTGTGCGATCCGCGCGCGGCGCACTTCCTCCGTGTTGTAGAACTCACCGAGGTATTCACCGCCGAGCAGCTCCATTGCCATTGAGGCGACTTCGCAGAACTCGATCGGGGCGTGGCGGTAGGAGTGCAGCGACTCCTTCTGGCTGGCCATGGTATGAAACGCATGTCCGGCCTCGTGCAGCAGCGTCTCGACGTCACGCTGCACGCCGACCGCGTTCATGAAAATGAACGGCAACCGTGCCTCGGCCAGTGAGTCCTGATAGCCGCCCGGCGCCTTGCCCTTGCGGTTTGCCAGGTCGAGCAGATCGAGGTCCTGCATGGCCTGAAACCAACTGGCGAGTTCGCCATCAAGCTGGTCGAAGATTGCCTGCGTGCGGTGGATCAACTGCGAGACTTCCTCGAACGGCTTGAGCGGCGAATGGCCCTGCGGATCAGTCGCCGTGTCCCATGGTCTCACCGATTCGATGCCAAGCGTGGTCTGACGTTCGTCGTGCAGTTCCCTGAGCAGCGGCACCATCTCCTGCTCGATAGCATCGTGAAATGAGAGGCAGTCTTCCGGGGAATAGTCGAACCGGCCGCGGCGTCGATGTGCGAAGTCTCGGTAGTTCGGGAAACCGGCGTTGGCGCTCATCCGATTGCGCCGCTCGGCTAAGCTGTCGAGTTGACCATCGATGGTTTCGGCCTCCTCGAGCCGTCGGTTGGCGACGAGTTCCCACGCCTCCTGCCGTCGGGTCCGGTCGGTCTCCTCGAGGTGGCGGCCCATCTGCACGAGCGTTTGTTCTTTGCCGTCGAACTGCACGGCCAGGCTCCCGATGAGTTTTTGGTATTGCTGCCCAATCTTGGTTGCCTCGGTCTCGAGTGGGATGTTCTCGGGGCGGAATAAGTCGACCTCCAGCGCGGCGTCGCGGGTGAACACCTCGTAGCGCCTGGCCGGGAGACCGTCGCGGTGCGAGTGTCCGGTCAGCGACTTGGCCAGGCGGAAGCTGCTTGTCTTTTCCTCCGGCTCGATCTTCTCGACGAAATCGAGGTAGGTCTGCTCGGCGGTTTTGTCCTCCGTCTGGCAGGTCATCGCGATGTAGCGCTTGGAGCCTTCCTCGGCGATGGCGGCGGAGAGTTCCTCCCAGTTGAGGATGGCCTGCTCGAGTTGGGCGGCATCGGTGGCGGCGCTGAATTGTTGTTCGAGTTGGTCGAAGAGCGGCGCGAGCGATGCCCAGTCGCCGGCGTTCAGGTCGGTCGGCACAAACTGGCGCGGTGTGTGGAGGGTGATTTTTTCAAACATGAGTTTTTAATGAGCCTAGTTTATGAGGGAGAACAGTAACGTGCACGGCCGATCTGAGCTGATGCAACAAACGTGTGCTCGTGCTTGCCGAGTTGGATTTGAAGAGTGTCGAGTGCCATTGGTCCGGCGGAGACGGCTGCCCATCCGCTGCCGGGGAGTAAATTAAACACCACCCCGCATGGTCGAGACAATTCAGTCTGCCTCCTTGGCTGGGCGTTTTTTTCTCGGAACACTGCAGGGATGGCGCTAGGATTCCGCTTCTTTCGTAAGGTGGAAAACCAAGAGGAAAACCAAGTTGAATTGTCCGAATCCGCCACGGCAGACACTCAGGGGGATGAGATTGGTGAGCCAGTTCAGGAGCGGCGCGGCTTCATCAAGTTTCTCTGCGCGTTCATCGGCACGCTTATCAGCGTGATGCCGTTTGGCGCCGGCGTCTGGGTTTATCTCGACCCTTTGGCCAAGCGCGAGGATGACGACGGCGACGGCTTTATTAAGGTCACCACGCTTGACGCGATTCCAGCGGACGGTTCGCCGGCCAAATTCTCCGTCGTGGCCGACAAGGTGGACGCGTGGAACCGGTTCACCAACGTGAGCATTGGCGCGGTCTACCTGCGACTTGTCGATGGGGTGCCCAAGGCGCTGCACACGGTCTGCCCGCACTTGGGCTGTTTCGTTGACTATCGGTCGGGCAACAACGATTTTTTCTGCCCGTGCCATAACAGTAACTTCAAGTTAGACGGCAGCATGGTTTCTGGCGTGAGCCCACGCGCGATGGATCCGCTTGAGATTCGGATTCGCAATAAGACCGAGGTGTGGGTGAAGTTTCAGAATTTTCAACCCGGCCACAGCCACGCGGTTCCGGTGTCATGAAGTCGCTGCTGGACTGGCTTGATCATCGCACCGGGATTCGCAGCCTGACCCGCGAGGCGTTGTTCGAGAACATCCCCGGCGGCTCGCGATGGCGCTACGTCTGGGGGAGTACGCTGACGTTCACGCTGTTCGTGCAGTTTATCACCGGCGTGTTTTTGTGGATGGGATACAGCGCCAGCTCCGGCGACGCATGGGAGTCGGTCAACTACATCCAAAACGAGATGAGCGGCGGTTGGCTGCTGCGCGGTATCCATCACTGGACGGCGCAGTTCATGCCGGTGCTGCTGCTGCTGCACCTGATGCAGGTCGTGATCGATGGCGCGTATAAGGCACCGCGCGAGGTGAACTACTGGTTCGGCGTCCTGCTGCTGCTGCTGGTGCTGGCCCTGTCACTGACCGGTTACCTGTTGCCATGGGATCAAAAGGGTTTTTGGGCCACCAAGGTCGCCACCAACCTGATCAACTTGGTTCCGTTCATTGGGCCAGAGATGCAAAAGCTCGTGATCGGCGGCACCGAGTATGGGCATCACACTTTGACGCGTTTTTTTGCGCTGCATGCCGGCGTGTTGCCAGGCCTGCTGGTGCTACTGATCGTCGGGCACATCTATCTGTTCCGCCGTCACGGCATCACGCCGGCCGAACCGAAGCGCAAGCGCGACGCCTACTTTTGGCCAGATCAGGTTTTCAAGGATGTCGTGGCTTGTCTCGCAGTGATGATGGTGGTGATGGTGGTGGTATTCTCGGCGCACGGCGCGCATTTGGGTTCGCCGGCCGACCCGTCCGAGCCGTTTTCCGCCGCGCGGCCGGATTGGTATTTCCTGTTCCTATTCCAATTTCTCAAGCTGCCCTTTTTCGCTGGCGAGAACGAGGTCTGGGGTGCCATTTACATCCCGGGGATAGCCGTCGGACTGATTTGCCTGATGCCGTTTATCGGCCGCTGGAAGCTCGGGCACGTGTTCAACATTGGCATTATTTTTGTGTTCCTCGGTGGCGCCGGCGCACTCACGTATCTGGCCAAGCAGGAGGATGTCACCGGGCCGAACAGTGCCACGTATCTCAGGGGCGTGCTTGCTGACACCCGGGATGCCGATCGCGTGACCGCCTTGGCCAAAGCCAGGGGTATCGAGACCACCGCATTGTCGCTACTCAAGGACGATCCGAAAACGCAGGGCGCACGGCTGTTCGCGCAGCATTGCGCGAGCTGCCATCGCTACGACGGCCATGATGGCCTGGGGGTTGAGTTGCCAAAGGCTGGTACATTGGCCGAGCTGCAAAGCCGCACCACTACGTTGAGCCGGTTTGCCTCCGCAGATGCGGTGCATCCCGAGTGGCTGGCACGAAAGTCCGCGACAAACGAATGGCAGACGGTGCAGTCGGTTTTGGACGAAAAGACCGAAGGAGTATTCGATGTGATTGCCGGTATCCAGCTCCAGGAAAAACAGAGCGCACCGGACCTGAAAGATTTCGCCACACAGCAATGGATTCGTGATTTGCTTGATCCGGATAAATACATCAGCGCCCGTTATTTTGGCGGCACCACTCATAGGGACGGTGCAATGTACAAAAAATTCCTCAACCGCAAAGTCCGCAAGTACGCTGCCGATGAACGCGAAATGCTCGACGCCATCGCCGTGGCGCTCTCTGCCGAGGCCAAGCTGCCCAGCCAGGTCGCGACTGATCAAACCAGCGTTGCGTTAATCAAGCAGGGCATTGCCTATCTAGAGGACGATATCGGCTGCATCGACTGCCATGCGTTCCGCGAGCCGGATCCCGACGCTGACGGCCCCGATCTCACCGGCTATGGTTCGCGCCAATGGATCATCGACTTTGTGAAAAATCCGGGTCACGAAAAATTCTATCCCGAGAACAACGACCGCATGCCGGCATTCGGCGTGAAGAAGATTTTGACTGACAACGAGATCGGTCTGATCGCCGACTGGCTTCGCGGCGATTACTACGAGCCGACGACGGCCGATCAGGGACACTGAACCAAGCGCTTGGCCGTGGACGCAGCGAAAGCCATTCGGCATATCAAAAAAGTCGACCCTGACCTGGCCAGAGTCATTCGCTGTATTGGTGCCTGCGACTTGGTACCGGACAAAAGCCGTACAATTTACGCGTCACTCGTTCGTTCGATTGTGTACCAGCAACTCACCGGCAAAGTGGCGGCGATCATCTTTGGCCGTTTCCTCGATCTGTTCCCCGGCAGAAAATTCCCCGAGCCGGAGAGGGTGCTGCGGAAGCCGTTCGAGCATCTGCGCGGTGTCGGGCTCTCCAATCAAAAGGCCGGTTACATCCGAAACATCGCCCAAGCGGCCAAAGACGGCATCGTGCCCGACTCGCGTCAGGCCAATTGCATGAGTGACAACGAATTGATAGATAGCCTGACTTCCATCAAGGGCGTCGGCCGCTGGACGGTGGAGATGATGCTGATTTTCCGGCTCGGCCGGCCGGATGTGTTACCGGCTACTGACTACGGCATTCAAAAAGGCTTCGCCTTGGCCAAGCGACTGGCCGACCTGCCTAAGCCGAAGGAACTCCTCACCGCTGGCGAATGCTGGGCACCGCACCGCACCGTTGCTGCCTGGTACCTCTGGCGCACCGCCGACACTGCGACGCTGTAACATCCACCGCTTGGTCAAGTACTTGCCTTACTTGCTGAGTTTCTCGGTCGGCTGCCTTGGTGCGATGGGATTTGCGGGTCTGTTTGATGATCGAGATAAAGAGGATGGCCAAGTGGGCGATCAGCCCGGCGTTGCTCGAGTTTGAAGGTGATTTTGGTCCGCTCGGCGAGATTCATCCGGGATCCTAATTATTCAGGAAACCAGCCGGTTGGCGATTCAGAAAAAACCGCCGTCTCGCTCTCCCGCCGCGAACCCAGTACAACAGCGCCGTGCCAGGAGTGGTAGCCATCGTCGGTCGGCCCAATGTCGGTAAGTCGGCCCTGTTCAATTGTATTGCGCGAAAGCGGATTGCTATTGTGCACGATCGCCCTGGCGTTACGCGCGACCGGCTCAGCGCCGAGGTCGAGTGGCAGGGGCATCCGTTCACGTTGGTGGACACCGGTGGCATTGGGCTGCTCAAGGGCGAGCGGGGTGGCGATGACTTTGCCCGGGAAATCGTCACCCAGGTGCAAGTCGCGCTCGATGATGTGGGCGTGATTTTGTTCGTCGTCAGCGTGCAGGAAGGCGTCGTGCCGATGGATCTCGAGGTCGCCGGGATGCTCCGCGAAGCTGGCAGGCCGGTATTCGTGATGGTTAACAAGGTAGACACCGCTGCTCATGAGCGGGGCGTCGGTGAGTTTGCTGAGCTTGGCTTTGAGCATGTTTTCCCGGTCAGCGCGCTGCATGCGCGGGGCATCGATATTCCCATTGGCCAAGCGGTGAGCCGGTTACCGCAGCAGTTGGTCAGGCCGGAGGATCAAGACGATGGGGAGCCGCCGCTGAACATCGCCATCGTCGGCCGGCCCAACGTCGGCAAGTCGTCGATCATCAACGCACTCACCCGGTCGCAGCGGGTGATTGTCACCGAGATTTCCGGAACCACCCGCGACGCCATCGATGTACCGTTTGATGTCGTGACCGACGGCATGCGACAGAGCTACAACCTCATCGACACGGCTGGCATCCGCAAACGGCGGCGTATCAAGGACGCGGTGGAGTTTTTTAGCGTCAACAGCGCTGACAAAGCCATCGAGCGGTGTGACTTGGCGGTGCTGGTGATGGACGCCGCCGAGGGTGTCACCGAGCAGGACAAAAAAATCTGCGATCGCATCACCGAGGCCGGTTGTGCCTGTGTCATCGTCGTCAACAAGTGGGATCTTTTCCAGGCCGGACTGGAGAAGGCCCAAAAGCGGGAGGCTAAAAAAACCGTCGCGCAGGGAGGCCGCAAGCTCAGCCGCAAAAAACAGGAGGAGTTGATGTACAAGGAGTTTGGCAAGTGGGTGAAATCTAACCTGTTTTTCATCGACTACGCGCCGGTGATTTTCACGTCTGCGGTTGAAAATTTCCAACTGGATCGCCTGCTCGAGGCCATCCGCTATGTGAGCTCGCAGCTCCAAAAAACCACACCGACAAGTTTGTTGAACCGCTCGCTGCAGGCAGCACTGGAGCGCAATTCGGCGCCCAGCTCCAAGGGCCATCGGCTCAAGCTCTTTTACGCTACGCAGGTTAAGTCGAGGCCGCCGACATTTCTGCTCTTTGTCAACCGCAAGGAGTTGATGAGCGACAACTACTCGCGCTATCTCATCGGCGTGCTACGCAAGTCGTTCGGGTTCGAGGGATGCCACATCCGGCTTGTGGTCAAGCCGCGCCCGAAAAGCATCGAGCCGATCCGTCGTACGGTGACCAAAAAGAGCAAGACCAGTAAAAAGGTCACCAAGCGCGAAATCCAAAAATTGCGTGACAAGACCAAGCGCAAAAAGGACGCGAAGAAAAAAGCAGCCCGAAAAGGGATCGGGCGCATAAAAAAACGTCCCGCCAAAAAGGCGAAGAAACGTTGAAGCGCAAACTAGCGCCTGGCCAAGCGCTGCAGAAATTTGTTACTCGCGACAATTGGGATGTTCACTTGACCGAATCGGATGAGTGGCCCTCCCGATATGCCTTCAAACTGTGATTCCTATTGCCGCTTGGTCTTGCCATTTTGGGTGTCTATGGTGAGCATCCGCCCCGGTTGGTCCCGTGGTCATGGCGGCGTTGATTTCCCCTCATTTACTGAAGCGTTTGGAGCAGTTGCAGCTCTTGGCTCGCCGCCGTTCGAAGAGCACGGCGAAGGGGGAGCGCCGCAGTGGAGCCCGGGGCCAGTCAGTCGAGTTCGCCGATTACCGCAACTACGTCCCTGGGGATGATCTGCGCCGGATCGACTGGAACATCTACGGTCGGCTCGACCGGCTCTTCCTCAAGCTTTACGAGGAGGAACGCGAGCTTCCAGTCACCATTTTTCTCGATGCCAGCGAGTCGATGTCGTTTGGCCAAGTGTCCAAGTTTGATTTTGCCCGCCAGGTCACTGCTGCCGTGGGCTACGTGGCGTTGTGTGGGTTCGATCGCGTCACCGTCGAGCCATTTCCGCTGGGCGACGATCAAGTGAGCCTGGCCGGCGAGTTACGGCAGGTTCGTGGCCGCAAATCATCGATCCGTTTTTTTGAAAACCTGGCCAAGCTCAAGGTCGCCGGAACGGCGGACTTGAACCAGGCGCTCCGGCGTGGCGCGATGAAGCACCGCGCGCCCGGTGTGTCGGTTATCCTCAGCGATTTTCTCGACCCTGCCGGTTACGAGGAGGGAATCAAGGCGTTGGCCCATCGCGGCTCGGAAATTCACGCCGTGCAAATCCTCTCGCCGGAGGAACTCGAGCCGTCGACCTACGGCGACTTGAAAGTGATCGACTCCGAGACCGGCGCCGAGCAGGAGGTGACGTTCGGCAAATACCGGCTCAAGACGTACCGGGCTACGGTGCAGAACTACTGCCTGCGGCTGCAGGAGTTTTGTCGCTCCCGGGGCATTTGCTACCAGTTGTCGCGCTCCGACACGCTGATCGACGACCTGCTGCTCAAGGCCATGCGAACCGGGGGCATGTGGCGATGAATTTTCTCACACCCGAGGCACTCGTGTTCGCCGCAACGCTGCCGGTCGTCGTTGTCTTTTATCTGCTCAAGCGCCGGCGGGTGGCCCGGCTGGTTTCGAGCACGATTCTTTGGCAGCGCTTTCTCAACGAGACTCAGGCCAGTTCGCCGTTCCAGAAACTACGGCACAACTGGTTGCTGGTTATCCAGCTTGTCCTGCTGGCGTTGGCCGTTTTCGCGCTAACCCGTCCGTACTTTGCCGGCAAACTTGAGGGCAGCCGCTTCATCGTCGCTATTCTCGACGTGTCGGCATCGATGCAGGCGACCGATGTTTCGCCCAGTAGGCTTGCCCAGGCGAAAGCCGAGGCGGCCAAGCTCATCGAATCAATGCACGACAGAGACCGCATGGTTTTGCTGCTAGCCGGCGCGGTGACCGAGGTTCGCCAGTCGCCGACCAGTGCCAAGGCAGCGCTGCGCTCGGTGCTTGGCCAAGCGAGGGCGACCGACTCACCGACTCATCTGCTGGATGCGGTCAAGCTCGCCCAAAACCTAACGCGTAACCGTGCCAGGACCGAGGTGCACTTGTTCAGCGACGGTGCCTCGCCGGACTTGGAGGAGTTCGAGCTACAGGATCTCAACCTAGTATACCATCGAGTGGGCGAGGGCGGCGACAATCTTGGCATTGTCTCGCTTGAGGTGCGGCCGCATCCGGAGCAGGCCGGGCAACAGGCGATTTTCGCCACCGTCGCTAACACCTCGACCAATTCGCTCTCGAGCGACGTCTCGCTGTTTTTTAGCGAGCGGCTTGTCGGCAACCGGCGTGTGCGCGTCGGTGCGACCAACACGGCGTCGCTCGTTTTCATCGCTAGCCAGAACACCAACGGTGTCTTCCGATTGGAGCTCAAAAGCAGCGACGCGCTCGCCGTTGACAATACCGCCTCGGTACTCAGTCTCGCCCGGCGCAATACCCGCGCGCTGCTGGTCACCCGGGGCAACTCATTTCTGGAACGGGCGTTACGCAGCGTGTCCAAGCTCGACCTCGACGTAGAGGCAAAGTTCACCGACCCAGGGGCGGCGGTTGATTTCGTCGTGCTCGACGATGTCGTGCCCAGTGTCTGGCCAAGCGGCAACGTTCTGGCGATCCACACGCAGTCGACCAACTGGTTCCAGCCCAGCGGCTCGATCGACGGTCCGCCGATTGTGGACTGGAAAAGCACCCACCCACTGTTGCGTTTTGTTAATTTTGACAACGTGCAGGTGGCCAAGGCGCTCGCCGCCAAGCCGCCGGCGTGGATGACGCCGCTGGTCGAGTCGCCGTCCGCGCCGCTTCTGGCTGCGGGCGAAAACAACGGCCAACGCACGGTGTGGATTGGCTTCAATCCGCTCGACAGCACGTGGCCGATGCGGGTTTCATTTCCCATTTTCATCGCCAACGCCGTCGACTGGCTCAATCCAGATGCCCGCACTAGCATCCGCGTGGGCGAGCCGTTTCACATGCGCCTGGCCAGCGAGGAGCAGTCGGTGACCATCGAACTGCCGGATGGATCAACGCGGGAAACCAGGACGACGACCACCGGCGAGTTGATCTTCGGCGACACATTTCAGCAGGGCGTTTATTCCGCGACTTTTGGGACGAACGCACTGCTGTTTTGCGTGAACCTGCTCAATAGTGACGAGAGCCGCATCCGCTCGCGTGAGTCCTTGCAGTTGGGTGAGTACAGCACAGTCGAGGCGACAGTCGAGGCGAAGGTGCAGGCAAATGTTGACAAGGAGGCGTGGCGCTGGATTGCGCTGATTTGCCTCGGGTTTATCCTGTTCGAGTGGTGGTTTTACCATCGACGTACTGCATGAGAAATCGGCTGCAAACGGCATGGCTCATCGGCGTGTTGCTGCTCGCCGGTTGCTCGCCCGGCGGCGACTCGGTGACGGTTTACACCTCGCAGGATCAGGTTTATGCCGAGCCGATTTTGCAGCGGTTCGAGCAGGAAACCGGCATTCGCGTTCGAGCTGTTTATGACAGCGAAGCGGTCAAGACGGTCGGTCTGGTCAACCGTCTGATTGCCGAAAAGAACCATCCGCGCTGCGATTTGTTTTGGAATAACGAGGAGTTTCGCACGCACCAACTCGCCGCTCGCGGCGTGCTTGCTGCTGACGTGCCGATCGAGTCGTTTGGAGTGCGCACGCGGCAATGGGTTTGGAACACGAACCTGCTTGAGCGCGCGGAGTTGCCGTCGAGTCTCACAGCGCTGACGAATGTGCAATGGCGAGGCAAGGTCGTCATCGCGCTGCCGTTGTTCGGCTCAACAGCGACGCATTTCCAGGTGCTGCGCCAGCGCTGGGGTGCGGCAAAGTGGCAGGCGTGGTGTCGCGCGCTATCGGCCAACGGTGTGATGACGGTCGATGGCAACTCGGTGGTCGTGCAGCTCGTTGGCCGCGGCGAGGTTGCGCTTGGCCTTACGGACTCCGATGACGTCCGCGCTGGTCTTCGAAACGGTCTGCCAATCGCCGGCCAGCCGCTTGGCAGGGACGCTCTTATCATTCGCAACACGCTGGGCCATATCCGCGGCGCGCCGAGCCCCGACTCGGCCAAGCGTTTAGCCAAGTTTCTGCAATCACCAAAGGTGCACTTCGCGCTCGCTGAAGCCGGAGCAATCGATTCCGACGAACCGGCTACGGCCGACACGATCGCTTGGCCAGGATTAATCGAGCTCAGCGAGCAGGCGGTGAGTGAACTGACATCTATTTTTCTCGACTAACATGAGCTGGGCTCTGTTGTTCAACAGTCTGGCACTGGCCTTGCCGGTTGCACTGGCGACGGTGACGGTGGGATGGCTGGCGGCGCTGTTCATCGCTTCGTCGCGTGGAGGAGCGCAATTGCTGGCGCTTGGCGGGGTTATCGTTTCGTTGGCGTTGCCGCCATTCCTGGTGGTCAACGCGTGGCTTGGCCTACTGGGCAATGTCGGAGTTCTAAAGCCGTGGCTGCCATTCGATATCTATTCCCACGGCGGCGTGGTGTGGGTACTGACGCTGATGCTCTGGCCGCTGCCGTGCCTGATGAGTCTCGGCGCGCTCAAGCGGCTCACCGCAGAGATGCTCGATGCCGAGCCAGGACTGTGCGGATGGCCGCTCGTGCGTTCTCTGCTGTTGCCGATGACACTGCCGGCGGTATTGCAGTCCGGGCTGATCGTGTTCGCGCTGGCGTTCAACAACATTGCGGTACCGGCGATTCTGCAGGTGAAGGTTTTCCCGGCGCAGTTTTGGGTGCAGTTCAGCACGAGCTACAATTTTGAGCTGACCTGGCAGTACGGCTGGGCGATGGCGGCACTGCCGCTGGCGTTGCTGTTTTTGCTACGGGGTAGGGCGTTCGCCTGGCCATGGGAAAGCCAGGGCGTGCAGGCGGAGGTGTTGCGCAACCGGCTTGGCCAAGCGCTGCTGAACTTGGTGTCAGTGGCCGTGTGTTTGTTCGTTGCTTTGTCTGTGCTGCTACCACTTGGACATCTGCTGCTGGATACGCGCACTTGGACGGATTTGTTGGATGCCGTTCGCGCCGGTGGGCAGGCGATCTGGAATTCATTTTGGTACTCGGCAGTGACGGCGACGCTGATCCCGGCGCTTGGCCTGGCGGCGGTTCGCTGGCCTGGCCTGCGCCTGACTTGGCTGCTATTTTTTCTGCCGGGCGTGCTGCTGGGTGTGCTGTTGATTTACCTGCTAAACCGGCCCGGCTTAGGCTGGCTTTACGGCGGGCCGGGTATCGTTTTAATCGCGCTTGGTCTGCGCTATTTCGCGCTTGGCTGGGAGGGGATGCGGCTGGTCAAGGCGTCGCTCGATGCCGATCTGCAAAACCTCACTGAACTGACCGGCCTGCCTTGGTGGCAGCGGTGCCGACACCTGTTTTTGCCGCAGGCAGGGATGGCTATGGCTGCGACGTGCTACGTGGTCTATCTACTTTGCCTGTGGGACACAGAGACGATGGTACTCGTCGTGCCGCCGGGCGGCGAGACACTGGCGCTGCGGGTGTTCAATCTGCTACACTATGGGCATCACGCGCAGGTGAACGCTCTTTGCTTGATCCTGCTGCTGCTGGCAGTCCTGCCGCTGGGTTTTTGGGCTGTGTTTCGTTTGTTTAAAAAAAAACCGGCCCGTGATTGATCGGGCCGGCTGGCGAAAGTCGATAGACTGGTTTATTTGGTGGCGATGCAGTAGAGGTTTTCCTTGCCACGGAGGAAAATCTGGTTGCCAACGACGGCCGGCGAGCAGTCAAATTTCTCATCCAATTCGTTGGTTGCCAGCACTTCCAACTTGGCGCTGTCCTTGAGCACGGAAACAGTGCCGTTGCGGCCGGCGATGTAAACCCGGCCGCCGGCGCTCACCGGCGAGGCGTAAACACCGCTGATGCCGTCGAGCCGTTCGCCCTCGACCAGCAGCTTGCCGCTTTTGGTGTCGCGCACGGAGAGAATGCCGTTGTTGCCGGAGAGATACCAGATGCGGCCGTTGCTCAGCAGCGGCGACGGGGTGTAAGGTGTTCCACGATTGGCGGTCCAAGTCACTGATTTGCTGTCGGTCAGATCGCCGCTGCCGCCAAGTTTGATCGCGGCCAAGTGGGCACCACGGAAACCACTCATCGCATAGGCGAAATTCTCATCTACAACAACTGATGGGATGGCATTGGAGGTTTGCCCGCTGCATTGCCAAAGCAGTTTGCCGTCGCTCAGTTGATAGCTGCGAACAGCCCGGGTACCGTTAACAATTACCTGCGTGACGCCGTCGTGGATGGTCACGACTGGGGTGCACCAGCCAGAGGCTTCGTTGCGATCTTTTTTCCACTTCAATTTGCCGGTCTTTTTGTCGAGCGCGTAGAGGGCCGAGTCGCCCTCGTGATCCCAAAGCAACACGACTGTGTCACCATGAAGGGCGGGGGAGGTGCCTTCGCCGAAGCTGTTGCGCATACGCATGTCGCCAAAATTCTTCTTCCACTGCAGTTTGCCCTTCATGTTGTAGCAGTACAGGCCGCGGGAGCCGAAGCTGACGATGATGTGCTCGCCATCGGTCACGGGGGATCCGGAGGCAAAACCGTGATCACGATGATGTCCTTCGTGCGGCACCTGTGTTGCGGCAACGCGCCGCCAGTTCTCCTTTCCGGTATTTCTGTCGAGGGAAATCAACACGAAACGATATTCTTCGGTCGGCTTGCTGCCTCCACCGAAACCGCCACGTCCCCGGCTGGAGCGTCCACGTCCCCGGCTGCGTTCGCCGCCACGTCCTCCACTGAATTGCTGACGTAATGCGTCGCGCATTGCATCTCGCTCAGCATCATTCAACTCGCCGTCGCCGTCCTTGTCAAAGCGCTTGATAAACTCCTCGCGATTGAATGAGCCGCCACCGAAGCCGGATTGGCCGCCACGTTCACTGCGTTCTCCATCCGGGCGGGGGCGTTCCCCACCGCGCGAGCCCCGATCACCATCAGGTCTTGGCCGGTCTCCACCGCGTGAACCCTGTTCACCTCGGCCTCGACCCTCTGGGCGTTCGCCGCCCGGTCGTTGCCTGCGCTCAGCTCCTTGCCCGCGCTCACGTGACTCGCCACTGGCGGCGGCGGCCACTTTCTTGCCGGTTTTTTCGGCTGTGAGGACAAAAACCTGGTCGCCCCAGATCACCGGTGTCGATGAGCCCGAGCCGGGCACTTTGGTTTTCCATTGAACATTTTTGCTTTCGGAAAACTCAGTTGGCGGATTACCGCCTGGAGCCACGCCGTTCGCCGCCGGGCCGCGCCAGGTCGGCCAGTTTTCCGCGTTTGCTGTGGTTGCCCCGGTGGAACAGGCCAGCGCCAATGCCAGGCCAGTCAAGCTGCCTAGCCCAAGTCTAATTAGTTGTATCGATTTCATTATTTCTAGCCGAACTTCCAGTTAGACTTCGCCAACTCGTCAAAGGTTTCAACTTTTTTAATTGGCCAAGGAGTTTTCAACGAGGCCGGGGGCGGGTAGCCTGCCGGCGCATGACCGTCGAGGACAACTTGGCCAACGGGCTGATACGATACATCGACCGCCGCGATGGAGAGGTAAAGACCGAGACCATTTACGGCGAGCGACCGCTGCGCTGGGTGTACGGCAATCCGCTTGGCCGGCTGGCGCAGTGGCTGCTCATTCGCCGATGGATCTTTTCCATGTGGTACGGCCGCAGGATGGACGTCGTTTCAAGCCGGGTCCGGATCAGGCCGTTCATCGAGCAATACGGCCTGGACGAGAGTGAATTCGACGAGCTGGTGGACGAGTACAATTCATTCAACGAGTTTTTCTTTCGAAAACTCAAGCCCGGTGTGCGGCCGATCGATCCCGCCACCGACTCGGTGGTGTTCCCGGCGGATGGACGCCACTTGGTGTTCGCCGACATAACGGCCGAGACTAGTTTTTTTGTCAAGGGACAGTCGTTTGATCTCGCTCGGTTTCTCGGCGACACCGGTTTGGCTAAGCGCTACGAGGGCGGATCGATGCTTCTCTCGCGGCTTTGCCCTGTGGACTATCATCGGTTTCATTTTCCATGTCCGGGTCAGGCCGGTATCCCACGCTTTATTAACGGCTGGCTCTACTCGGTCAACCCGATCGCACTGATCACGCGGCCGTCTATCCTCTGGGAGAACAAGCGGGTGGTCACGCCGATCGAGTCGCCCGCGCTTGGCCAGGTGCAATTCGTCGAGATCGGCGCGACGATGGTCGGCAGCATTCGGCAAACCTACATGCCGGGGGAGACGGTGGCCAAGGGCGAGGAGAAAGGGTACTTTGCCTTCGGCGGTTCCAGCGTGGCGGTGCTGTTCGAAAAAGGCCGGGTCAAGTTCGATGCCGACCTGCTGGAAAACACCGCCAACGGTATTGAGACCTACGCCCGCATCGGCGAAAGCATGGGCCAAGCGATTGGCCAAGGTTAATCTGAAATGTTCGGAAGGCTCCTCATCCTGTTCATCATCATCCCACTGGTGGAGTTGTACCTGCTGGTCGTGGTCGGTAGTCGTGTGGGATTGCCTGCCACGATCTTGCTCGTGATCCTCACCGGAGCGTGGGGGGCGTATCTTGCGAAGAGTCAGGGCTACTCGATCCTCGCGCGGATACAGGCCGAGACGGCCGCCGGCCGGGTGCCGACGAAGGAGTTGATTGACGGGCTGCTGGTATTGATCGGCGGCATTGTGCTGTTGACGCCCGGGCTGCTGACTGACTTGGCCGGCTTCTGCCTGATGTTGCCAGGTTTCCGCGCCATTATCCGTGAGCGTGTGAAAAAGAAATTTGCCTCACAGGTCGGTGATTTTCAAATGCCCACCCCAGACGGCATGGGTGCCCGGACTCAGGAGACTCCAAAACATCCCAAAAATGACGATGTCATTGACGTTTAGCGCTGGGTGACTTGGGGTGGATCCTGGGCGAGAAGGCGCTTGGATTCCTCGAGGAGGAATTCGACCTTGGTGAACGGCTCGTAGCTGATGTCCTGCCAGCGGACGAGGCCCTGCCGGTCGATGAGGAAGGTGCCGTGCAGTGGCTGCTGCTCGAAGTCGTCATAGGCGCGATATTGCTTGAAGACGTTCAGCGAGGCGTCGGAGACGAGGGGGAAGGGGAACGGTGAGCTGGTTTTGTTTTGCTGAACTGTCTCGCGTAAGCCGTTGACATCGTCGGTGCTGATGGCGACTAGGTCGATGCCGGCTTGTCTGAAGCGGTCGGTTTCGGGGGCGAAGGTACCGAGTTGTTCGATGCAGTGAGGGCAGCCTTTACCGAGGTAGAAAATGACGATCACCGGCCGGCCGGCGTAGTCTGTGAGGGTATGTTTTTTACCTTGGCCATCGGTCAATTCCCATTGAGGCGCGTGCGTGGGACTCCAGCGAAACGGGCCAAGCGTGTCGAGAGACGGCCGCTCACCGACATCGTTGGCCGGCTTGAATTCAACGCGCCAATCTTCCGGCAGGCCAAGTTTCACGGCGATGGGTGCCAGTCGCTGGAAGACGGCGCGCTCGATGTCTAAGTGCGCGGAGATCTCGCGCAGTTTTTTGAACTGCTCGATAGCCTCCTTTTCCCTACCGCTGCGCCAGAGGATGTCTGCGTAGTTGGCCAGGGGCTGCACTTGGCCCTCGGCCCGGGCGGATTGGCTGGCGAGTTTTACGGCCTCCTTGTTGTTGCCAACTTGCAGGTGGAGTTGCGACTTGCGTTCACGCGACATTTTGCCGGCTTTGTCGATCTGTTTTTTGAGCTCGTCGCCGTCCTCGTCCGCGGCGGCTTGGCAGGCGAGGAGTTCGGCTCGGAACTGGTCGATGGTCTTGATGCGGCCATCAAATGGTTTCATCGCATCAGTCCTGGCTTTTTTGGCTTCCTTGTCGTTTTTTTCACCGTTGAGGGCGTCTGCACCGGCCTTGGCCCCGGCTTCTAGCTTCATGTCCTCGAGGCGCTGCTTGAGTTCGTCGAGCCTGGCCAGGATCTTGATGCCTTTTTCCCCCTGGCCAAGCGCGTAATGTGCCATGCCGACGGCGGCCAAGCGCTTGGCTTGTTCCTCGAGGATGGTGGTTTTCTCGAGATAGACGGTCTGCGAGGCGCTGATGATTTCGTCCCACATCTCGTAGCGTAGCAGGGTCTCGAGCAGACGCGTGCGGCCGTAACGGGCACTGCCGCGCTTGCCGTACTCGGTCGGCGCATCCGGCTTGGCAAGGGAATTGTATTTTGGGTGGCGCGGCAGCTCGATCATGTTTCGGGCGAGCGCCACGGCATCGTTGGCACGGCCAAGGTGGTTGAGGTTGCGCGTGAGCCACTCGTTGTTGTGGGCGAAGTTATGAATCTGGTCCGGCAGCACACGGTCGCGCATCATGTGGGCGTGGTCCACCCGGGCGCTGGCCTCCTGCTGCCAGGCAGAGTCGTGGTAGCGCTTGAGCTTCGAGTAAATGTGGCCGGGCATGTGCCACATGTGCGCGATGCCGGATGAGCCCTGTCCGCAACGGGCAGCCGAGGCGAGGGCGCGCGCCGGCTTTTCGTTGTCCCATAGATGGATGCGGAAATGATGGCATGGGTGCATCGGCTCGACGTCGAGTACATCCTCGATCAGGGAGGTGACGGCGCCGTGGCTGTTGATGGGTAATCCTTCCCTGGCACTCTGCCATATCCACACGGCGAGGAACGCCTTGGCCTCGATGTCGTTTGGGTACTCGTAAATAATCGCCTCGAGGTCGCGCACCATTTTGCGACGGCGATCCTTTTTGGCCTTCTTGGTGTCGGCCCAATAGTTGATTTCGCTGTCGATCCAGAGTTGCTCGCGTTTGCCGGCCTTGTCCCTGCGTTTTTTGGCTTCCTCGATGAAGCCCTGGGCGCGCTCGGCGTTGTTGCGGTTGGCCACGGCCATGCCCCAGTAGGCCATGGCGCAGTCGGGGTCGAGCATTGCCGCCTGCCGGAAACTACGCTCGGCCTCGAAGAACCAAAAACCATGCAGCTGCGCGACGCCCTGCGTGAAAAACAACTGCGCCTCCTGTACCGAGGTTGTGATCGAGAAGCGTACACGCCCCATGCCTTTCATGAGATAGGCGCTTTGGCGGGGCCCCTCGTTAAACGCTTCGCCGTGGTAGGAGTGGCCCTTGAGTACCTTGTTTTGACTGTTGACGGCCGACTCTTCGGCAATTGCCGGCTTGGCCAAGCCGGAGGCGCAAATCGCGATGATTGTCCCTATCACACGAAAATCCAGTCTTCTCAATATCATAAAGGCGGAAAGTTTTTCACCAGTCCCGGGTGATGGCAAAGAAATTGTGACGCGGATTGATGGCAAAAATTCAATCGCATTTTGGCGCGAGCTGAGTACCATGCGGCGTCCCGGTTTTCGCCGGTTTTCTTCGGAAATGAAAGTAACCCACAACTGGCTGAAGCGATACGTTGATTGCGATTCGACGCCCGATGAGCTCGCCGAACAATTGACGATGATCGGTCTCGAGGTCGAGGGTGCCGAGAACGTGTCCGGCGGCTTTGACGGCATCGTGGTCGCAGAGGTGCTCTCCAAGGAGCCGCACCCGGACGCCGATCGCCTGTCACTCTGCAAGGTGAGCGACGGCGATGGCGAGCGGCAGATTGTCTGCGGCGCGACGAATTTCAAGGTTGGCAGCAAGGTGCCGCTCGCGACGCCCGGCTGCGTGATGCCCGTTGAGCCGGGTGAGAAGCCGTTCAAGATCAAGGTCGGCAAAATTCGCGGGATCGAGTCGCAGGGCATGATGTGTTCGTCGAAGGAGCTTGGCCTTGCCGATGACGCCGAAGGACTGATGCTCCTGCCTTCTGATGCGCAGGTTGGTCAAGCGTTCGCCGAGTATCTGGGCCGCAGCGGCGACGATGTCGTTTACGACCTCGAGGTGACGCCCAACCGGCCAGACTGGAACAGCGTCATCGGTATCGCCCGCGAGGTCAGCGCGCTCACCGGAAACACGCTACGCCTGCCGGAGATACCGGACTTACCAGAGGGCGACCAAGAGACCTCGGCGCTGGTCGATGTACGACTCGACAACGCCGAGCATTGTCCGCGCTACAACGCGCGCGTCGTTCGCGGCGTGAAGGTTGGCCCCAGCCCGACCTGGCTGCGCGACGCACTTGAATTGGTTGGCATCCGGAGCATCAACAATGTTGTCGATGTGACGAACTATGTGATGCTCGAGACCGGCCAGCCGCTGCACGCGTTCGATTATCATCTGCTCTCGATAGCGGACGGTGCGGCCAAGCCGGTGATCGTCGTGCGCGACGCCTCCGATGGCGAGAAATTCACCACGCTCGATGAGAAGGAACACGAGTTGACGAGAGACGCATTGTTGATCGCCGATGAAACCAAGGGTATCGCCTTGGCCGGCGTCATGGGTGGGCTCAACAGCGAGATCGCTGTCGGTACCGAGGACGTGCTGGTCGAGTGCGCCTATTTCAAGCCGCAAAACATCCGCGCAACGGCCAAGCGCTTGGGCATCAGCACCGATGCGTCATATCGCTTCGAGCGCGGCTGTGATCCGGATTGCTGTGACTGGGTCAGCCAACGCGCCGCGCAACTCATCATCGAGACCGCCGGCGGCCGCTTGGCCAAGGGCTGCGTCGATGCCTACCCGGCTGCCGTCGAGGCAGGGGAGGTTTCGCTGCGTTTTGCCCGTACCAACGCGTTGCTCGGCATCGTGATTCCGCCAGACGAGCAGGTGGCCGCGCTCACTGGACTTGGTCTCGAGACGGTGTCACGCGACGGCAACACGGCAGCGACGTTTCGCGTTCCGACGTTTCGCGTGGATCTCAAACGCGAGGTGGACTTGATCGAGGAGGTCGTTCGCATTTACGGTGTCGACAATATCCCCTCCACGCCACCAAGCGGCTGCGTCGGTAGCGATCCGTTCGACGCCACGCACGATGCTGTCGCGGATATTCGCACGATCCTGACCGGGCTCGGCCTGCACGAGGCGCAGACGCAAACGCTGGTTTCCGGCGAGGCGGCGTCGCTGCTCGGCATCGAGCCACTAGCGCTCGAGTATCCGCTGAGCAGCGAGCAGGACAAGCTGCGGACGAGCCTGCTGCCCGGCTTGGCCAACGTGTTGCAGCACAACGCCAACCACGACACCGCCGATGTGGCGCTGTTCGAGATTGGGCGGGTGTTCCGCGACGATGACGGCCAATCGTCGGAAGGCTGGCGACTGGCCATCGCGCTGACCGGTCGACGGTTCGCTTCGTTCCACGAGGGTGCCGAGCGTGATGCAGTGAACGAGTTTGCCGATCTAAAGGGCATCATCGAGGAGTTTGCCGACCAGTTCGGCATGCGCGGTATCAGCTACGAGCGTCGCGACAAGCCGGGCGAATTTTTCGTCGAGTCGGGCAGCGTGAAGCTGGGCAACAAGCCGGTCGGTACACTTGGTCAATTCTCGCCGCCGCTCGCCCGTCGGCACGACCTGAAGCATCCGGTTTTCTTTGCGGAGTTCGACCTCGACCAAGCACTGCAACGCCGCACGACCAGACGGAGTTTCAAGGCGTTGCCGGCGTTTCCCGGCACGCGGCGTGACATTGCGATGCTCGTTGCCGACGACACGACGCACGACGCCGTACTGCAAAGCGTTCGCAAGGCCAAGCCGAAGAATCTTGAGTCGGTCGAGTTGTTTGATATTTATCGGGGAGAAGGCGTCGAGGACGGGCAGAAGAGCGTGGCATATGCGTTCCACTACCGTTCTTCAGAGGGCACGCTGAAAGACAAGCAAGTCGATGAAGTCCACGCAAAAGTGATTGAACGACTTCGTGAAGATCTTAACGCGGTCATCCGTGCTTAAGAACGGCTCAGTGTCTGATGGGTTTGATTCATCATCACTTGACTCGCTTCGCGAATTGTTCGTGGAACATCCGGTATTTCAGCCAGTCACAAGTTTGTTCCGTTTGGGACTATTCATCTAGTATCACGTGTTTCCAGTTTGAGACTTCATGTCACTGCAGGCACACATCAATTTTTGGGACGGGGTTAATGAAGCGGTCATGCAAGTGCCTGCTTAGAGTATGACTAATCCGGAATCTCCAGTCATAGAATTGTCAAATCTCACGATACAGAGGGATGAGACGAAGATATTACGCGAAGTCAATTGGCGAGTAAATCGGGGCGAACACTGGGTCGTGCTAGGAGGGAACGGCTCCGGCAAAACAACACTTCTCAGTGCACTGACTGGATATTTTACTCCGTCAAGAGGTGAGATTGATTTTCTGGGTGAACGTTATGGCGAGGTGCATTTGCCAACATTGCGGCGGAAGCTCGGACTAGTCAGTTCTACTGTCCGGCAGATGATGGCCGACGACGAGCCAGCCCTGAACTCGGTGATAACCGGCAAGTATGCGATGATCGATCTGTGGGGTAAACCGAAGCCATCCGACTGTGTGGAGGCACGGAAGGTTTTACGGCGCATTCGCTGTGAGCATCTGGCAGATCGACCATGGGGTGTGTTGTCTCAAGGAGAGCGGCAACGGGTGCTTATCGGACGCGCACTCATGGCCAAGCCGGAGGTGTTGCTGCTCGACGAGCCGTGTGCCGGGCTCGATCCGGCTGCGCGTGAAAATTTTCTACAGTTTATCGATGAGCTTGGCCAACGTCGCAACGCGCCGACGTTGGTGCTGGTGACGCATCACGTCGAGGAGATTACGCCGGTGTACAGCCATGTACTACTATTGCGTGACGGCCTAGTATTGGCTTGTGGCTGCAAGTCGCAAATCATGACGACTTGTTTGATGGCCGAAACATTTGGCAATGACGTTAAACTGAAGAAAAATAGTGGTCGATTCCGGCTGGAAATACAGACCAAGCGGGGCCGGGTGGCTTGAACGAACGTTGCGCTTTTCCAAGCGCATAATGTTGTTCACCCACAAGTGATCGAGCAGTTGAGTGATGACCTAAGCGAGACCGTTCGCGGCTGTGCAGGGCTTACTCCGCAATCGGTTGGGTGTTGACCTTGCCAACGGCTGTGCCCCGCTGTTAAATGCCTGCCGTGTTGCAGCAGCATACACTGGCCAGGCCGGCGAGTTTCTCCGGCATCGGCCTGCACAGCGGGAACAAGGTTGCGATGACCCTGTTGCCTTCGCCACCGAACACCGGGGTGGTTTTTCGCCGCGTGGATCTAGAGAGCCGTGTGGAGATCCCGGCGCAGATCGGGAACGTCGCCGAAACCGACCGCTCGACGAGCCTGTCCAGGGGCAACGCCAAGGTGCAGACCGTGGAGCACGTACTCGCAGCCCTGTACGCCTTTGGGGTGAACAATGCTGTCATCGAGGTGGACTCAAGCGAACCGCCTGTGGCTGACGGCAGTGCGCGGCAGTTTTGCAAAATGATCCGTGAGGCCGGCATCGAGGCGCAGGCGGAGCGCGTCGAGCCGATTCAAATCACCACGCCGATCGAACACACGTACAATGGCTCAGTGATATCCGCCTTCCCGCATGAGCATTTCAAGATCACCTGCACAAGCTCCGACAAGGGCGGTCGGTTTACGCAATTTTTCAGTATTGAGCTGACGCCTGAGACGTGGGAGACTGAGATCGCTCAGGCCCGAACATTTTGTTTTTACGAGGAGATCGAGTACCTCATCAAGAACGGCCTAATCCGGGGCGGCAGCCTCGAGAACGCCATCGTCATCCGCGACGACGCCGTGTTGACGGCTGAGCCGATGCGCTATCGCGAGGAGTTTGTGCGGCACAAGATATTGGACATTGTCGGCGACTTGAGCCTTGTCGGTGCGCCGTTGTGCGGGCACATCGTGGCGGTCAAGCCCGGGCACGCTGCCAACTGCGGCTTGGCCAGGCGCATCCTTCAACAAGCGCGCCGTCCGTTGGTGGCCGCACAAAGTTTTTCCCCGCCGGGCGACAAGCCGGCAAAGCCGGTATCGATCCCGGCTAAGCAACCCATCCAACCCCACCCAAGCCAAGTGAGCGACGAAACAACAGCCCCACTGGACTCCGAGCAGATTATGCAAATCCTGCCGCACCGCTACCCGTTCCTGATGGTGGATCGGGTGACACGGATTGACGGCAACCAGATCACTGCGGAGAAAAATGTTACGATCAATGAGCCTTATTTTCAGGGGCACTTTCCCGGGCATCCGATCATGCCGGGCGTACTGCAATTGGAGGCCATGGCGCAGGTGGCCGGCATCCTCACGCTCAAGCAGGCGGGCAACGCCGGCAAGATCGCCTACTTCATGTCGGCCGAGAAGGTGAAATGGCGCAAGCCGGTTAAGCCGGGTGACGTGTTGCAGATCGATATCGAGCTACTCAAGGCCCGGAGCAAGGTCGCCAAGGCTCGGGGTGTCTGCACGGTGGGCGGGGATGTGGTCAGTGAGGCCGATATCACATTTTCCCTCATGGGTAACGAGTGACCGTCCAGGCGAACGCCATGCCCGAGATTCATCCCAGCGCAGTCATTCATTCCGATGCAACCATTGGCGACGATTGTGAAGTCGGTCCGTACTGTGTAATCGGCCGTCACGTCACGCTTGGCCAAGGGAACCGGCTGCACTCGCACATCGTTATAGATGGTCACACTGAGATTGGCAGCGGCAACGAGTTTTTCCCATTCGCCTCCGTCGGCGTCAAGACTCAGGACTTGAAGTGGAAGGGTGGCACGACATGGACACGCATCGGCGACCGTAACACCTTCCGAGAAAACGTGACAGTGCACAGCGCCACCGGCGACGGCGAGGCGACGGTGATGGGGTCAGACAACCACATCCTCGCCTACAGCCACATCGCCCACAACGTACTGCTGGGGAACCATGTGATCCTGTCCAACAACGGCACGCTTGCCGGGCACGTGATTGTCGAGGATTACGCAATCGTCGGAGGCCTGGCTGCGGTGCATCAGTTCTGTCGTCTGGGCAAAATGTCGATCCTCGGCGGCTGCACAAAGGTGGTGAGCGACGTGGCCCCGTACATGATGGTGGATGGTAACCCGGCGCGGACGCGCGCCGTGAACAAGGTGGGGCTGGAGCGAAATGGCGTAACGGCCGAGGCACAGGATGCCATTCGCCAAGCACACCGGTTGTATTTCCGCAAAGGCCTGACCGGCGCCAACGCAGTCGAAGTCATACGGGCGGAGGTCCCACAGCTTCCCGAGGTGGAACACTTCCTCTCGTTTGTCGAGACCAGTGAGCGGGGCGTTACGCGTTGAGTGACCACGCACTTGGCCAAGCAACGAAAAAACCGCCCCGATGCCGGGGCGGTTTTGAAACTTTGTCGGGAGCGGATTACTTGACCTTGGCGATGTGCTTGGCCGGATCCTTCTTGAATTTGCCAGCGCAGTTGTTGCAGCAGAAGGCAACCGTGTAGGTCTTCTTCGCGTCGATTGCGCGACCGCTGAGCGGGCACTTGTCGTTGACCGTCTTACGGGCAACTTTCACTTTCTTGATGAGGTTGTCGGCATCCTTTTCGAATTTGCCCTTGCAGTTGTTGCAGCAGAAGCCAACGAGGTTGCCCTTGTAGCTGGCCGTGGCCTTGATGGGATCGCCACTGAATGGGCATGCATCATTGATCGGAGCGGCCTTGACCTTGGCAATGGAGGCAGCCGGATTTTTGGTGAACTTACCCTGACAGTTGCCGCAGCAGAAGCCGACCGAGTAGGTGGCTTCCTTCTTGACAGCATTGCCGCTGAGCGGGCATTTCGTGTTTACCGGGTTGGCGGCGATGGCACTGACCACGGCTACCAAACTAAGGCAACCCAATAGGGTTCCTAGCCATTTAATTGCTTTTGATTTCATAATGTTTCTAATACGTTTATTGCCTAAATAACCGGCTTGCCCTAATGCTAACGACCCAGTTTCATGCCGTCAACCCCCAATTTTATTGAAAGAAATCACCCTTTTGTTAATTAGTAAAAGAAACTTTGAGGCCATTTTTTACTGCAACCTTGGGCGATCTACCAGTGACGATGTCAGGTTTCCCTAAAGGAATTCCTGCAGCGACTTGATGCCGTAGCCGTTTTCTTTCAGAGCGGCGATTCCTTCCGCCGCCGCCTTGGCGCTGCCGATCGTGGTCATGATCGGGGTGTTCGTATAGATGGCGGTGGTGCGAATCTTAATTTCGTCTGCGCGCGGCGCTTGGCCGGAAGGGGTGTTGATGACGAGCTGAATCTCGTTGTTTTTCAGCAAATCCATAGTGGTGGGGCGGCCCTCCGCCAGCTTGGGGACGCTCTCCACCTCGAGGCCGGCCTCGGTGAGCACGGCTGCGGTGCCGGTGGTGGAGATGAGTTTGAAGCCAAGCTCGGCGAAGCGCTTGGCCAAGTCGGTCACTTCCGCCTTGTGGGCGTCGCTGACGCTGATGAATACCCGCCCCTCGAGCGGTAGCGAGCCACCGGAGGCCATCTGCGACTTGGCGTAGGCGGTGCCGAGGTCGGCATCGATGCCCATCACTTCGCCGGTCGATTTCATCTCGGGCGAGAGTAAAATATCCTGCCCGTGGAAGCGGTTAAACGGGAAAACCGATTCTTTCACCGCCCAGTAGCCCGGCTTGATTTCCTCCGTGAAGCCCAGTTCCTTGAGTGTCTGGCCGATCATCAACTTGGCCGCCAGCTTGGCCAACGGCTTGCCAATCGCCTTGCTGACAAACGGCACGGTGCGTGACGCGCGCGGGTTGACCTCGAGCACGTACACGGTGCCGTCCTTTATGGCGTACTGCACGTTCATCAGGCCGGTCACTTTCAGTTCGCGGGCCATGGCGTCGGTGTAGCGGCGCATGGTTTCCATGAGCTCGGAGGAGAGCGTGTGAGGTGGGAGCACCATCGCGGCGTCACCGGAGTGCACTCCGGCGAACTCCACGTGCTCGAGCATCCCGCCGATAACCACGGTGGCGTCGGCAGGCTCGTCGTAAAGGCCGACGTCGGCGATGCAATCGACATCCACCTCGACGGCGTCCTCTAGAAATTTATCCACCAGCACCGGCCGCTCCGGTGAGGCCTCGACGGCGGTGCGCATATACTGGCGCAGCTCGTCATCGGAATAAACGATCTGCATTGCCCGGCCGCCAAGCACGAACGAGGGGCGAACGAGAACCGGGTAGCTCAGCTTGGCCGACGCCTCGAGCGCTTCGGCCTCGTTGGTGGCCAAGCCGTTTGGCGGCTGCGGGATGTCGAGCTTGTGCAGCATGTTGGCGAACATCTCGCGGTCCTCGGCGCGCTCGATGCTCTGCGGCGAGGTGCCGATGATGTTCACGCCGTTGGCCTGCAGGCCTAGTGCGAGGTTGAGCGGTGTCTGTCCGCCGAACTGCGCGATCGCACCCCAGCATTTTTCGCGCTCATAAATGTGCAGCACGTCTTCGAGCGTCAGTGGCTCAAAGAAAAGCTTGTCGCTGGTGTCGTAGTCGGTGGAGACGGTTTCCGGGTTGGAGTTGACCATGAGCGATTCGAGCCCCGCCTCCTTCAACGCGAAGGCGGCGTGCACGCAGCAGTAGTCGAACTCAATCCCCTGGCCGATCCGGTTCGGGCCGCCGCCGAGGATCATCACCTTCTTAGTGTCGCTTGGCTGGACCTCGTCATCGCCCCGGTCGTGCGAGGAGTAGTAGTACGGAGTGTACGCCTCGAATTCCGCCGCGCAGGTGTCCACCAGCCGGAACCCTGGCACTAGGTCAAGCGCCTTACGCTCGGCCCGGACCTCGTCCTCGGTACGCTGGGTGAGGTGGGCGATTTGCGGGTCGGAGAACCCGAGCGACTTGGCCTTGGCTAACAAATCCTTGTCCATTTTCAAAAAGTCCGGCGCGAGCCGGGTCAAAACCCGGCAAAGTAATCCACAAACCGGGGTGGGTGTCGAGCGAATCCAGACATTTCATTTTTTTTGAACATTTTTGGTTGAGTCTCATCGAAGTCCGGCGAAGATTGTGACGTCAGTTACCGAGTGAAAGAAAGTATGATTAAGAAAATAGCAGTGACAATTCTGAGTGCCGGCTTGCTGGGAGGCGTAGTGGCAAATTCCCCAGTCCAGGCGGCCGAACCGTCGGAGGCCCTTAAGCTAGCGCAGCAGCTTAACCAGGCGTTTGTCGAGGTGGCGGAGAGCGTTTCCAAGTCTGTTGTCATCGTGCGTGTGGCGAACAAGCCACAGGCGGACGGGGCGTTTGGGAATCCCTTAAGGAACAGCCCGTTTTTCGACCAATTACCAGAGGAATACCGCAAGTTTTTCGAGCGACAGCAGGAGGAACGAGGGGACGGAGATGAACAACCTCGCCGTCCTCGATCCCGTGAGCCGGTCTTCAACGGGCAGGGCTCCGGGCTGGTTTATCGTGAGGACGGCATCATCCTCACCAACAGCCACGTGGTTGAGAACGCCGACAAGGTGCAGATCGTTTTCAAGGGTGGCAGGGAATACGATGGTGAGGTGCTTGGCGTGGATCGCCAGTCTGACATCGCCGTGGTGAAGATCGCCGCCACCGGCCTGAACGCGGCGAAGATGGGCGACTCAAGTAAGACAAAGGTGGGTGAATTCGCCATCGCGGTCGGTTCGCCGTACGAGTTGGATTACAGCGTCACCGTTGGGCACGTGAGCGCCAAGGGGAGGCGGGTATTCACAGACCAGTTCATGTTCGATCAGGACTTCATTCAGACCGACGCCAGCATCAACCCCGGCAACAGTGGCGGGCCGCTGGTCAACATTTACGGCGAAGTGATTGGCATCAACACGCTCATTCGCGGCGTGAACACCGGCATCGGGTTTGCTGTGCCGGTGAACCTGGCCAAGCGTGTCGCCGATATGCTGGTCGAGGATGGAAAAGTGACCCGCGCCTGGCTCGGCGTGAGTATTACAACGCTTCGCGAGGATGCCGACTACCGTGATCTGGCCGTGGGCGTCGAGGACGGCGTGGTCGTGCGGCAGTTTGTTCCCGGTGGCCCGGCGGAAAGCTCCGACCTCGAATTGGCCGACGTCATCACTGCCGTGGACGGCAACAGTGTGAAGTCGGCCGAGGAGCTCAAGCGTGAGCTGCGTCTGAAGAAAGCCGGTGTCTCGGTGACGCTCGGCCTGATGCGCAATGGTGAGGCTCGGGAGATCGAGGTTGAGACCGGGGCATTTCCCGAGGATATCACAACTGTGAGCCGCCTGCGGAGACCAGAGCGCAAGCCGGAAGCCGCCGAGGCGAAGGCCAAGTTGCTGGGCATGAGCGTGAGGGACATCACCCCCGACTTGGCCAAGCGCTTCGAGGTCGGGGATGATGAGGGAGTGATTGTTACCGAAATCGAAAACGACAGCGCCGCCGCCGAGAAAACCATCTCACTCGGCGATATCGTGACACGAATCAACAGCACTCAGGTGGACTCGGTAAAGTCATTTAAAGCTGCGCTCGAGGGCGTGGATTTGAAGAAAGGTGTCATTGTTCATCTTAACAGCAAAGGCAGCCAACGATTCGAGGTGCTTAAGCAGTACGAGTGATCTTGAGTTTTTTTGAAGGCGCCGGCCAAAGGTCGGCGCCTATTTTTTTCGGATCATCCAGGCGGCGATAGCGCCGCCGATGGCACCGGAGAGATGCCCTTCCCATGAAATATTTTCCTGCATACTGCTGTTCAACAATGGAGGGAGGACGTTCAGGAAAATTCCGCCATAAAGAAACAGGACTACCGTGCTGACCGCGGCCGACCTCCAGCTCCGAAGGAAAAACGCCGCGCAAATCAGGAATGCCACCAGTCCAAAAATGACGATGCTTGCGCCGATGTGGGTGGAGTTGGGCCGGCCGATCAACCATGTACCCAAGCCGCCCAGCGTCCAGACAATAGCCAGCGACTGTACCGGCCTGTAATTGCGGTTGGCGAAGAGCAGCCCGAGCAGCACTATCATTGGCAAGGCGTTCGACAGATAGTGGCCGAGGTCACCATGCAGAAACGGCGCGAACAGTACACCATCGAGACCACCAATTTTTCGTGGCTCGATACCAAGGTGATTCGTAAAAAAGTCATTGGTAATTGAGTCGATTGCTAGTACCAGCCCAAGTGCGAGAATGAACAATGCCGCTTTGCTGAATACGCCAATGATGTTGCTTCTCGATCCCATTACGCTTGGCCTAGGTTTGTGAACTGATCGATTAGTCGCCGCTCGTGCTTGGAGGGCCGGCCCTTAGAGTTGTTTCGGTTGTCGCGTTTAGACAGACGCAGTTTTTCCCACTCCACCTCCGGCGTTTCATCCTTGGCAAAGTCCGGCACGAGTTTGGCCCCAACACGGTGCTCGGTGAGGCCGATAACCTTCAGCGTGCGGGTCATCGGGCCTTGGCGGACGCAGATCGTGTCGCCCATCCTGGTGTGTTTCGCTGCCTTGGTGGGAGCATCGTTGAGTTTGACCTTGCCGTTGCGGCAGGCATCAGCCGCTTGGCCACGGGTCTTGAACAGGCGCACGGCAAACAACCATTTGTCCACCCGGATTTTCTCTGGCTCGTTCATCGTGGATAAGCCAAGCGCTTGGCCAAGCGTCAGAGGATTCCCATCTCGGCGACTTGTGAGACGTCCTTGTCCCCGCGGCCGGATAGGTTAACAATGATGATTTTATCGGAGCTCATTTTCGGCGCGGTCTTGATCACCTCAGCGATCGCGTGGCTGGATTCGAGCGCAGGGATAATGCCCTCGAGCTTGGCCAGTTGNTGGAATGCCGCCAGCGCCTCCTTGTCGGTNGCGTAGGTGTATTGAACNCGGTCCGCGTCGCGCAGCCAGGCGTGCTCGGGGCCGACGGCGGCGTAGTCCAGACCGGCGGAGACGCTGTGGGTGAGTTGAATTTGCCCATTTTCGTCCTGAAGGACAAACGAGCGCGTGCCCTGTAGCACGCCAAGTCCGCCTCCCTGGAACCGCGCGGCATGTTTGCCGTCGATGATGCCCTCGCCGCCGGCCTCGACGCCGGTCATTACCACCGACTTGTCACCAAGGAACGGATAAAACAGGCCGATCGCATTCGAGCCGCCGCCAACGCAGGCGATGAGGTGATCCGGCAGCCGTTCCTCCTGCTCGAGAATCTGGCGGCGCGCCTCGTCGCCGATCACACGCTGGAAGTTGCGAACCATCACCGGGTACGGGTGCGCGCCGTAGGCGGTGCCGAGAATGTAGTGGGTACTCCGGACGTTGGTGACCCAGTCGCGCATCGCCTCGTTGACGGCTTCCTTGAGCGTCTTTTGGCCGGCCTCCACCGGCACCACTTCCGCGCCGAGCATACGCATGCGAAAGACGTTCAGCGCCTGGCGCTTGCAATCAACTGCGCCCATGTAGATGACGCACTCGAGGCCGAACATCGCGGCGACGGTGGCGGTGGCCACGCCGTGCTGGCCAGCGCCGGTCTCAGCGATGATGCGCGTTTTACCCATGCGCTTGGCCAGGAGGATTTGTCCCATGGCGTTGTTGATCTTGTGTGCGCCGGTGTGTAGCAGGTCCTCGCGCTTGAGATAGATTTTTGCGCCTCCGAGGTTACGAGTGAGGCGCTCGGCATGGTAGAGCGGTGTGGGGCGTCCGCAGAATTCTCGCAGATAATACTGCAGCTCGACCTGGAATTCAGGATCGTTCTGCGCCCGAAAATACTCATCCTCCAGCTCCTGCAGAGGGTGCATGAGCGTCTCAGGTACATAGCGCCCGCCGTATTCGCCAAATCGTCCGTTGGCGTCCGGCAGGGCGGGTTCGGCAACCGCCTCCATGCCGGCAATGTTCTGCTAAAAGCTGCGCTTGGCCAAGCGGCTTTTTTTTCAGCCCAGTTGCGTACCAACCGGCAGTGGATTACCGGCGAGGAACTCGGCGGCAGCCAGGCGCTTGGCTCCCTCTTTTTGGAGTCGCATGATGCGGAGCGCCCCGTCGCCGCAGCCGACGAGGATGCCGTCGGCGTCCGCTTGGCCAACGACGCCCGGCCCGGGGCAATCGGCTTCAACCGGCTCGACCTCGTGCAGTTTGAGCAGCCTTCCGTTTAGGTGGGTGAATACGCCGGGCCAGGGGGTGAATGCCCGCGCCTGGTTCCATATTTGCGTTGCCGGTTGCGACCAGTCGATGCGGCCCATCTCGCGGGTGATTTTTTCAGCGTGGGTGGCGAGGGCGTCATCCTGCGGCTCCGGCGTGAATTCGCCGGAGACATGGCCGGGGATCGTCTTGAGCAGCAGTTCGGCGCCGATCTTGGCCAGGCGGTCGTGCAGCGTCTGCGCGTTGTCGCTTGTCTCGATCGGCGTGGCGGCTTTGCTGAGTATCGCGCCGGTGTCGAGGCCGGCGTCCATCTGCATGATGGTGACGCCGGTCTGGGCTTGGCCGTCGAGGATGGCGCGCTGGATCGGCGCCGCGCCGCGGTAGGCTGGAAGTAGTGAGCCGTGAACATTGAGGCAGCCGTGCGGTGGAAGGTCGAGGATGGTCTGTGGGAGAATCTGGCCGTAGGCGGCGACGACGATCAGGCCTGGCGAGATTTGTTCGAGATACTGGATGTCGCTGCGCAACCGTTCCGGCTGGTGGACAGGAAGGTTGCGCAACTCGGCCTCGAGCTTGACTGCGGGGGGGTGGGGAATGAGTTCGCGGCCCTTGGGTCGGTCGGGCTGGGTCACGACGCCGACAACTTCGATGTCGGGCGATTCATCGAGCGCGGCGAGGCTGGGGCAGGCGAACTCCGCTGTTCCCATGAAAACAACACGCATCGACTGGGTCACGGCGGTGAGGCGGGGTTAAGTCTCGAGATTGGCGAGCACTGCGAGCACATCGCGCAGGACGCGTACCGGTGTCTGGGTAGAGTCGATCGTGTGAACGAGGTCGTCGCCATAATGCTCGAGCACCGGTCGGGTCTCGGCCTCGTACACTTCGAGCCGGTTGCGAATGGTGTCGAGGTTGGCGTCGTCGAGCCGGTTTTCGCGCAGTGCCCGGGCCTGAAGCCGCTCGACCATGATGTCGAGATCCTTGCAGAAAAGATTCAGTACACCGACGACATTGAGCTTGTCGTCGAGGAGCTGAGCCTGAGCGGCATTGCGGGGGATTCCGTCGAGCAGCAGTGTGTCGGTCTCGGGATTGAAGATTCCATTGCGGATACGGTTCTCGATGTCGTCATGCCAGAGCTTGATGGTGGGCTCGTCGGGGACAAGCTGCCCCTTGCCGGCGTAGTCGAGGAAGGTTTGGCCAAGTGGGTTCTGTATCTGCAGATTGCGGAAGAGATCACCGCTGGAGACGTGCAGATAGGTGGGGATGCCACCAAGGATTTTCCCCTGTGTGCCCTTGCCGGCGCCGGGTGAACCAAACAAAAGTATCGTGCGAAGTTTCATAGCAAAGATGGGATGGCCAGGCGGCGCTTGGCCGGATTTCTATTTTGCACGCAAATCAACTGTACCAATTTCGCTAAAGGAGATTTTCTGCTCCTTGCCGTTGAGTAGCTCCATGTGCACGTCTGTCCCCGAGATGCGCTTGATGCGCTGGCCGACGTATTCCCGCTTGCCGGTCTTCAGGGCCAGTACCATCTCGCGCTCTGCCGCTCCGAGCACCACCTTGAAATAGTTCGGGAAATTGTTCTGGAAAAAGGACCGGTCGAACCGCGTGTCGCCGCGTGTCCAGGTTTGCGGCTTGGCCGCGGCCTTCTTTGGCCCCGTCTGGGCGAAGCTCATCTTCTTGGCCTCCGGCAACATTCCGGCCACGGCTCCACCGCCGGTGTCGCTCATGGTGGCCCCTTCCGGGGCCTCGGCCTCCTCGTATTCATATTCATCATCATCCTCGTCGTCGTCCTCGTATTCGACCTTGGGTTTCACCAGGAAAAGAATCGGGCCAACGATCGGCAGGACAAGCGAGACGCCTGCTGCCAGCAGCGCGTTTGATTCCCTGAACGCCGCAACGCCAAGTCCGGCCACCATGCTCCCGATGGCGATGGCCACCAGTAGGCCGATACCCCCCCCGCTGCCGTAGGCCGCCATCTTGGAGGCGACTTGCACGTTTGAGGGCACTTCTGGTTCGACAAGGCCGTTGACCGGGCCGGGGAGGAGGTTCTTCTCCATTTCAGATTCATCCGGCTCGATGAATGGCTCGGCGAATTGGTCGGCGCTGACCCATTGACGATTAATCCGCACCCCGTATCGCTTGGGATCTGTTTCACCAAGGAGTTTGATTTTCTTGAGGCTCTCCTGGGTTAACTGCATCCAGTTGGCCCGCCGCGAGAAGCCGCCGACCTTCACTCGTACAACAATGCCGTTCTGGTCCACATCTGCCACTTCGCCATTTAAAATGTCGCCATTGGTCAGGCTGATCTCGCCCTCGGCCAGTTGACGGGCCTTCGCGCTTCCCGCATTACGATTAATTGGAGCTTTACGAATGATGGCAGCAACCTGGGGTCTGGTTTTCTGGATACGATTGTGATCCAACGGCTTGCCGGCGGGCTTAAATACTATGCCATCAAGTAACTCGTAGATTCCCTTCGCTATTGACCAAGGGAATTCCACCATTTCCAGAGCTGTTTGGCCGTCGTTATCCTTGATAGTCTTGTCTGCGCCGTTGTTCAACAAGGCTTGGGCGATTTTTGGATAACAAAACAAAGCCGCCGTGTGCAGGGGAGTCTGCCCCTCCTTGTCTTTCTGGTTCACATCGGCTCCAGCCTCGATAAGGGCTACGGCCACTTCAGTATATCCAAACGCTGCGGCTGCATGTAGGGCACTACCTTTTGAACCAACGGGATTTGGATCTACCTGGTTCAAATCCGTACCGGCGGCAATGTGTTGTTTGACTGCTTCAAGATTCCCGGCCACAGCTGCATTGAAGAGAGTAATATCAGGAGATTCACCCGTTGTTCTTTTATAGATGTCTACTTTATCGCCCCCTTCTTCAGTTATCGTCACCGTGTCCCCGGCAAACTCTAAAGTTGCAACCCCGGTTTCAACTTGGCCTGTGCCAGGATTTTTTACTGTCATTGACAATTTGTTTGTTCCCAGCAATTTCCAAGTTAAATCAAAACCAAATTGTCCTCCGCCGAAACTCACACGACCTTTCCCACCGGCTTGGAATGTGATGGATACTGGTTCTGTTTGATGTTTCCAAGTGCCGAGAATCTGTTCGCTTATTGGTTTGTCTTCCTGTTGGGAGAAGCTACTTGGAATGAAAAGCCCTAAAGCCACTGCCAAAAGTATTACTCTAGATTCGTTCATGGTTCCTAGTGTTGTTTAGTCAACTTATCAATTGAATAGCGCTGATTATTGGTTCTCGTCGTCTGGATCGCCAAAACCTGGTAATCCCAATCCATCTTGGAAGAGACCCCCGTCTTCACCCCCGCCAGCAGACATTAAAGCTCCCATTACTGCCTGCATCATTGCCATTTGCAGTTCTTCCTGCGTTTTGGCCTTGGTTGCGCTGGCCATCCCCATCTGAACGGCGTTCATAATAGTCATGATCTGTTTTTTCTCTTCCGGCCCGAGCAAATCCTTGAGATCGGTATTAATCATTTCGCTGGCCCCAGTTATGGTTTCCTTCCAGCCATCCGCCATTGCTTTTGGGATCCATTTACCCTCGACCTTGACGACCTCTTGCTCGCCGTTCTTGAGCATGGAAAGCCCTGGTACCTCAGAATCATCAAAACCCGGTAATTGGGCGGTTAACTCATCGATGTCGGGTAGATCCGGCATGCCGCTTACGCTGATTGTGGCGGTGTCGCCCTCCTGAGAAATCACCTCCACCTTGATATCCTTTAGCTTGGCCTTGATGTCCGTGTTCCACGGATCGCCCTCTTCAAGCTTGGAGGTTTCGGCAATTAACTTGAATAGATCCTTGCCGGTTTCATCCAGAAACTTGCCCGGGTCCATGCTCTTGGCTTTTGCGTGTTTGCCCAGATCGCTCTCGACCAGGGTTTTTAGCATCTTCCCCATCATCTCGAGCGATTGTTGCATCTCCTCCGGTGACGCACCCGTTCCACCCAGACTTTCCTCAATCATGGCAGTGATCAGATCCTGTTTTTGATTTAACAGGAGTCCGGTCTGTTCCAGCAATTCAAACAGCTTGTCCCAAATCTGCTGGTCCATGTTGTTTGCAAAGTCATGGATCAGGTTTGTCACGTCGGTTTGGTATGAGGGTGGAAGCATTTCCCACAATAGCTTGGGATCTTCATCCTCCAAGAGCTTGACTGGGATCAAGACGACACTGTCCGCTCCGTCCGGCAACTGGACTTTGGGTTCGGCCGTCTTCTCGACTTGCGGCTCGGTGTTCTGCTGGGAGCAACCGGGCAGTAACATCAGCCCCGAAGCGAGGGCGATCAGGAGAATACTTTTCGTTTGATGAATATCACGTTTCATTGGACTGCTAAAATCAACCCTGGCAGCTCGGACTGCACGTCGGAACGAAGGTATGCCAATTATTTTTGATCGTAAAGGCATTCAAAAAGGCTTTTGGGCTTATGCCTGTACCGCGCCAATCCGTTTGGCCAAGTCCTCCACCACCCAGTTCGGCGCTTGGGCTGCCAACTCGTCTGCCGCCGCGCCGTGCTGCCAGACAGCATAGCGGATCGTTTGGCCGACGTCTTCGCGCAACAGCGGCTGGACAAGCAGGCCGGCCAGGTAGCCGGCCAGCAGGTCGCCGCTGCCGCCTTGGCCAAGGCCTGGGTTGCCGGTGGGATTTATGAACACTTCGCCTTCATTTCGCCCGATCAGCGTGTGTTGGCCTTTCAGCACCACCCAACAGCCGCCGAACTTGGCCGAGAGCGTTCGCAATGCCTCGACCCGGTCAGCCTGCACTTTATCGACGGTCGAGTTCAGCAGTCGGGCCGCCTCTCCGGGATGCGGCGTGATTACGCGAATCGCCTTGTCAAGGAACGCCCCCGACGGCAGCCAATCCAGTGCGCTGGCATCGACCACGATCGGCACCGACGACTCAACCCACATCTTGCGGGTGGTTTCCTTCAAGTCCTCGGGCAAATCTTTGTCGGCCAGGCCAGGCCCGATTAGCAGGCCGGTGATCGACTTGAACGTGATCTCGCCCGGCACAAGCGGCCGCACCATCACGCTCTGCAGCTGTGACGCCACCAACCCAAGAACCATTAACGGCGTCATCAGCGTGATCAGGCCTGGCTGGGCGCGGCAAGCGCCGCGCGCTGCCAGCACCGCCGCGCCGTGGTAACCCATGCTGCCAGCCACAATGCCCAAGTGGCCAAACGTGCCCTTGTGCCCGCCGAGCGGTCGGGCAGGGGGGAAGCGGTTGAAATCCTTCGCTTGGCCAAGCAGCAGATCGCTGGTTTCACGATACGGCACCAGGCCGATATCGGGCGCCACTCGCAACTGGCCGACGAACTCGGAGACACTTGGCTTAAGCAGACCCAACTTGGCCGCGCCGAGTGTCAGCGTTTCCTTGGCTCGAATCGCCGCGCCCTGCAGCTCGCCGGTGGTCGCGTCCACGCCGGAGGGTACGTCCACCGAGAGCACGAGCAGCTGCTTGGCGTTGACCTGCGCAATGACCTGCATCCAGTCCGCGTCGAGCGGCCGGTTTAGCCCAATGCCAAACAAGCCGTCGACGACGAGTACCGGGGCAGGGTCGAGATCGAGCGGTAGTTTTTGGCGCGTCTTGGCCGGGTCGGTGATGCTGAGCAGACTGACCTCGCGCCCCGGCAGATGCTCGGCCATGGCGCGCACATCGTCGCCGTTGTGACCCTTGCCGGCGAGTAGCAGGACGGCATCGCCGGGCCGGGTGAGCTCCATCACACGGTTCGCCACGACCTTGCCGACCAGGGCGATGACTTCCTTCTCGGTTTTGCCGGATTCCCACGTCGCCGCCTCCCAGCGACGCATCTGCTCCACGGTGATCACCGGCAGTGGCATGACTCCGGCAGCTTAGTGCGGCCGACAAGCGGGAACAAGCGCCCACTGGCCAAGCGCCTGGTCAGGCGGTTGGGAAAAGATTGCACAGAGGTGGGGTGGGTGTAGGTTTTTCGTATTCGTTGATATGCTGGGGCTGAGAGCCAACCATTGGAGCCGGCGCGAGTTTCTCTCGGTGGGAAGCTTGGGACTGGGCGGCTTGGCGCTGCCGGACCTGCTCCGCGCGGAGCAGGTTGTCAAAAAGGCGGGTGGCCTGGCCAGGGACAAGTGCGTCGTGTTTTTGTTCCAGCACGGCGGGCCATCGCAATACGAGACGTTCGACCCCAAGATGAGTGCGCCGGCCGGCATCCGCTCGATGACTGGCGAGATCCCAACGACGATTCCAGGTATCACGTTTGGCAGCACGATGCAGCGCCTGGCCAGGCTGGCACACAAGTTTTCCATCGTGCGCTCGTTCACCACAGAGAGCAATGCGCACGACTCGAAGCCGATCATCAGCAAGCGCTACTCGGCGGGGGCGCACGTTGGCTCGCATTACGCCCGTGTCGCCGGCGCGAACAATCCGCGCAACGGTATGCCGCGCAACCTCTCGCTCTTTCCGCGCGCGGTGGACGACTCCGCCGGACCGGCGTTCATGGACCTTGGCCGATTCGACAGCACCGGGCCATTGGGCTCGGCCTACACGCCGTTCGTGCCGAGCGGCGAGGGGAATCTCAAGCGCGACATGCAGCTGGCCATCGATCCCACCCGGCTCGACGACCGGCGAAGCCTGTTGTCCAGCCTTGATCAGTGGCGGCGGGTGATCGGCGAGAGCGATATTGCCGAGAGTGTTGACCGGTTCCAGTCGCAGGCCTATCAAACGCTCACTGGAAGTGTATCGGAGGCATTCGATATTACGCGCGAAGACCCCAAGCTGATAGAGCGATACGACACATCGAGGCTGATGGATGTCTCGCGCATCAGCAAAAAGTGGAACAACCACCCGCGCTATGCCGAGCACGTGAACAGCCTCGGCAAGCTGCTGCTGCTCGCCCGGCGTTTGGCCGAGCGCGGCGCGGGCTTCATCACCATCACCACCAACTTCGTGTGGGACATGCACGCCGACCAGAACAACGCCACGATGATCGAGGGCATGGGTTACGTCGGGACGCCGTTCGACCACGCGGTAAGCGCGTTCATCGAGGATGTCGAGGCTCGCGGGTTGCGCGACAAAATTCTACTCGTCTGCTGTGGTGAGATGGGCCGCACGCCCAAGGTGAATGCCCGGGGCGGCCGGGAGCACTGGGCCGGCGTGGCGCCGCTGCTCCTTTACGGTGGAGGACTGCAGATGGGCCACGTCGTCGGCTCCACAACCCGCGACGGCGGCGAGCCGGCCAGCGACCGCATCACCATCCCCAATCTCTACGCCACGATCATGGATACGGTGCTGGACACCGGCACGCTCCGCGCGATGGCCGGCATCCCGCCCGAGGTGCAACGCGTCATCCACGGCGCTGACCCAATCAGCCAACTTCTCTAGACTTCAATTCTCCGTTTGGCCAAGGGCTTGGTCGATGAAGTGGTAGGCTTCGTTGCGGACTTCAACGGGGAAGTCGTGCTCACAGTCCGGCGTGCGGAGCTGCAACGCGTCTACTTGGCCAAGTAGCTTGTATATTTCGCGTGCCTTGGGGATGGCTTTCTTCACGCCGCGTACGTCGAAGTTGGAATCCCGAAGTGGCGAACTGGAGAAGAACGAACGCGGGGCGAGCGCAGCAACCACCTCGTAAAAATCGAACGGCACGCGGTTGGGGTCGAGCTTGTAGCGCGTCTTGAGTAGCGGCATGTAGCGGTCGCTCGTCCAGCCCTTGATGTTGCCGCCGTAGTAGTCGTGGAACGGTGTCCAGCCGCAGCTCGAGACGATAACCTTGATGCGCGGATCGAACACGCCGACGAACATCGCGTTGTGCCCGCCGAGCGAGTGGCCGATTGCGCCGATACGTCCGGGATCGACCTCGGGCAGCGACTGCAGTAAATCCACGCAGCGCATGTGGTTGAAGATGCCCTTCATCGTACCCGAGACGTAGTCGTCCGACTCGAAGTCGTATGCATAGTCGCCGAACGGCGGGTAGTCGGGCGCAATGACGACATAGCCGCGCCTGGCCAGTTCGTAGGCGTAGGCGCGGTTGGGGACGCCGCCTTTTTTCGTGACACGATGCTTGCCGAGCGGCGAGGTGGGGTGCAACGCGAGGATGGCTGGCCGCTTGGCCAAGCGCGCAGTCTTGGGGCGATAAAGCAGGGCAGGGAGCCGGTCTTTTTTCTCGGCGGCGAAGTCGATGCTCAACCGCGTGAAGCCGTCGCCATCGGCTTGGCTGTGGACGCGCATGTCGAGCGTTGGCAGGTTGGCTCGGTCTGGGAGCGGTCCCATTGCCTTTTGCATGCCGTCGATGATTTGCCGCCGTCGCTCGGCCCAGTCGACGGGTGTCTTGACCGGTTGCTTGGTGCCTGACGAATCGCGATAGACCAGCAACCGCGAGTGATCGATGCTGCCCGGCTCGATGGCCGGGCACGGCAGCACGCTGGCGAGAAGCGAAAGTGTAATCAGCAGGCGTTTCATTTTGCCTTGCGGCGGCGTAGCCAAAGCATGGGTATGTTGGCAATGAGCATGAGCACCCAGCCGATCAGCATGACGCTGACGATGTACCACGGCCAGATACCAAAGACGAGCGGGTTGTCCACTTCCGGTCGTGCACAGAGGTACATGTAATTTGCGTCAGTCAGCCAGTTTACGAGGCCAATCGGCAGCATCAGGAAAGCAATGAAGAGGAGTGTGCGGGCCAGAGCACCCCGGCTCGTGAGCATGCCGTCCACGACGACATTCCACAGGGCGAACTGGATAATCAGCGCGTGGTGGATGAAGTAAACGACGTATTCAGTGAGGTTTTGCAAGTCGTCGAAATTCGGTGTCAGCAATGCCTGTAGCACTGCGGTCGTGCCGGTCAAATAGGCGAACTCAAAACAGAAACGGTTGCGGGTGACCATCCCGATGGCGGCGATCACCAGTCCATAGTTGCAGAGGTGCAATGGCAAATCCTCGGTCAAGCTGAGTCCGCGTAGGCTGGCGCGGTTGCCGTAATCGACGAGTTCCTGCGCGATCGTGAACACCACCAGCGTCCAGACAACGCGTCGGCGGTTTGTCGCCGAGAGACATCGGCCAATGAGTGGCACGCAAACGATGGCCAGCAACGACAAGCCAAGCGCTGCGAGATGCGGTGTGTCGAAGAGGCGAAGAGTCTCGCTAAAGTCGCTTGGCAGCGCGGATTCGTTCAACGGAATGCCTCCCTGGCTGGGCGCTTTGCCGACCGGCTACTCACCCATCAGCCTGGCCAGCGTTGGCTCGATTGACTTGGCCCAGATCTCATAGCCACTCGGGGTGAGGTGTAGAAAGTCCGGCATGATGTCCTTTGCGATGCTACCGTCGGGACTGACGAAGTTTTGTCCGATGCGCAGGAAAGTCACGTGCGGCCGGGAGTCGAGTCGGGAGAGCACCTGGTTGACTTGGAGAATCTTTCCACGTTGCGCGTTGATGCGCTGGCCGCGTGGGAAGATGTCGAGCAGCAGGATTTCCGTCTTGGGCAGCTTGGTACGAAGCTTTTCGATGACCGCAGTCACGCCATCGATCATCTCCTCGGCGCTGTTGCGGCCGTTGCCCGAGTTGTTCGTTCCGATCATGACGACAGCAACCTTGGGGTTGATATTTTTAATGTTGCCGTTGTCGAGCCGCCACAGGACATGCTGTGTTCGATCGCCACCGATGCCAAGGTTCACGGCGTTGCGCTTGATGTAATACTTCTCCCAGATCGCCTTGCCCTTGCCTTCCCAGCCGTGCGTGATCGAGTCGCCGATAAAGATCAGATCGACGTTGCCCTTTGCCACGCGCTGGTTGAATGACTCGTGGCGGTTCATCCAGCCGCCGCTGCGCGGTGCGGGGTTCACGGCGGAGTGCGCTGGCTTGTCGCCCTCCGCGTGGAGGCCGATGGACAGAAAGAATAGTGCAAACGTGGTCGTCAGGGCTTTCATGTGTGCGGACGCTAACCAACGAACTGTTGGGGGTCGAACATTTTTTGATTCGTGGAAGATCGTGCGAAAAACGCGTCGAAGTCGTTGAACTGTTGAAGGTGAAAAAAATGAAGAAAGTTGGAGCGGGCGATGGGAATCGAACCCACGTGTGAAGCTTGGAAGGCTTCCGTTCTACCATTGAACTACGCCCGCAACCGAACGCAGCCTATCAACCCGGCTTGCGTTGTCAATCTACCTTCTTTAGCCTGAGCGCCCGTGAGTTCTTTGCTGCTCAAGGGAGGACGCCTAATCGACCCCGCTAATGGACGGGACGAAAATGTCGACCTGTTGCTTGTTGACGGGAAGGTGGCATCCGTCGGCACTGATGCGCCTGGTCAGGCACCGGAGGGTACGCAGGAGATTGACGTTGCAGGCAAGGTCGTCTGCCCGGGGTTAATCGACATTCACGTTCACTTTCGCGAGCCGGGCCAGACGGCCAAGGAGACCATCGACACCGGTGCGGCAGCGGCGGCGCGGGGTGGTTTTACCACTGTCGTCTGCATGCCCAATACCAGCCCGGCGATTGACAATCCTGGGACGGTGGCGCTGATTCAAGACAGTGCTGAGCGCGTGGCCAAGGTCAATGTACTGACCACCGGCGCGATCACGAAAGGCATCGCCGGTGAAGAGCTCTCTCCGATCGGCTCGCTGAAAAACGCCGGCGTGGTTGCCATCAGCGACGACGGGCATTGCGTGCAGGACAACGACCTGATGCGGCGCGCGATGGAGTACGCCACGATGTTCAACCTGCCGGTGATGGATCATTGCCAGGACTATTCGCTCGTCGGCGCAGGCGTGATGCACGAGGGCTACTGGAACAACACGCTCGGCCTGTCCGGCTGGCCAAGCGCGGGCGAGGAGATGATCGTCGCGCGCAACATTTTGCTCGCGGAAAAAACCGGCACACACGTTCATTGCCAGCACATGACCGCCTCCGGGAGTGTGAGGCTCATTCGCGAAGCCAAGTCGCGGGGTCTGCCGATCTCCGGCGAGGCCTGCCCTCATCATTTCACGCTGACCGACTCGGCGATCGCCGGCAGCGACAAGTTTTGGCCCGAAGACGGCAAGGACGTCTTTAGCGTGGGAGACGGCGTGCAACCGGCCTGGCCGGAGTACGACACGAATTTTAAAATGAACCCGCCGCTTCGATCCGCCTCCGATCGTGAAGCAGTGATCGAGGGCGTCGCCGACGGCACGCTGGAAATCATCTCGAGCGACCACGCGCCGCACTGCGACTACGAAAAGGAGGTCGAGTTCGCCAACGCGCCGTTCGGCGTCACCGGCCTGGAGAACGAGTTGGCGGTGTCGTTGATGCAGCTTTATCATAGCGGCCGCATGCCGCTAAGCGACGTGATCGAGCGGTTGACTGTCGCGCCGGCGAAGCTGATCCACCTTGACCGCGGCTCGCTCGGTGTCGGTGCCGTGGCGGACGTGACCGTGTTTGACCCTGATGCCGAGTGGGTGTTTCGCCGCGAGGATACCGCCAGCAAGGCGGTCAACAATCCGTTTTACGATTGGACGCTCAAGGGGCGCAACGTCATGACGATCGTCGCCGGGGAAATTGCCTGGCAATGAGCCGGCCCCGCCCTGATCGCCGGCGCATTCTTCTACTCACCGAGGGGCGCACCACGCCGCTCTCCGCCAAGACTGCGACAGGCGTCATTCGCTATGGGCGCGGCCGGGTCGTGGGCCTCATCGACTCCACTCAGGCCGGTCAAACCGCCGGGGCGCTGCTCGATGTCGGTGGAGATATTCCGGTTTGTGCCTCACTTAGCCAAGCGCCGGAGGCCGACACGCTGATCATCGGTATTGCGCCGGCCGGCGGTACGCTCACCAGTGGGATGCGCGGCGTGATTCGCGAGGCAATCGGGCGCGGGATGCATGTCGAGTCCGGCATGCATTATTTTCTGAGTGACGACGAGCAGTTCGTGCGCCTGGCAAAACTTAGCGGTGCGACGCTCACGGATTTGCGCAAAAACACCGAGCGCGACGTCGCCCGATTCGAGGCGTTCGACCCGGGTTGCCTGCGGCTGCACACTGTTGGCAATGACAGTTGCGTCGGCAAAATGCTCGTGAGTGTTGAGTTGGCACGCGGCTTGGCCATGGCCGGTTGCGACACCAAGTTCGTGGCCACCGGCCAGACCGGGATGTTGATCGAGGGCGATGGCTGTGCGGTGGACTCGGTCGTGTCGGATTTTGTCGGGGGCGCGACCGAGCGCCTGGTTTTGGCGGCCCAGGACCACAAGGCGATGGTCGTCGAGGGGCAGGGTAGCCTGGCCAACCCGCGCTACTCCGGCGTGACGATGGGCCTGCTGCATGGCTGTCTGCCGGACGGCCTGGTGCTGTGTTACGAGGCGGGCCGGACGGAGATCGTCGGTCTCGAGCCGATGTTACTGCCGCCGCTCGAACAGGTTGCGCAGGCGTTTCTCTCGGCGGCCAATCTGCACCATCCGTGCCGCTTCATCGGCGTGGCGATCAACGGCCGGCTACTGTCTGACGACGCCTGCCTGCGCGAAAAAGAGTCGGTGCAGAAACGGCTCAACCTGCCGGCTTGGGACGTGGTGCGCGAGGGCATCGATGGCCTCGTCGGCGAGGCGTTGAAGTTGCGGCGGGAGTTGGGCAAAATCTGATTCCGGATGGCAGGTAAAACGTCAACACCAAGCGCCCTCTCGGCAATGGGGCGGCGCACGGCGGAGCCGCCGATCTCGTGGCTTATGCGCATCAAGCTGGAGCGGCCAAGGCTGATCTCGCTTGCGGCCGGTTTTACCGATAGCCCGACACTGCCGGTGGCGGGGAGCCGCCGACTGCTCAACGAGCTGCTCGGCGATGCGACGCTTGGCCAGGCGGCACTGCAGTACGGCTCAACGGCGGGAGATGACACGCTCCGGAAATTAACGGCCAGGCGCATACGGCAGCTCGACGGTAGTCCCCGTGGCCAGGCGGGGAGCTACGAAGCCAGGCGCACGGTCATTAGTCACGGCTCGCAGCAATTCCTATACATGGCCACGGAAGCGTTGTGTGACCCGGGCGACATCGTGCTGGTGGAGGACCCGACGTATTTTGTCTACCTCGGCATCATGCAAAGCCGCGGTGTTGCCGGGCGCGGCGTGCGAATGACCCGCGACGGTATCGACCTTGGGCATCTCGAGCAGGTACTCGAGTCGCTCAAGCGCGACGGCAGTCTCCCCCGGTTGAAAATACTGTATCTCGTTTCGTATCATCAAAACCCGACCAGCCGTTCGACCAGCCTGCGGGTGAAGGCGGGCGCGCTGGAATTGTTGCGCCGCTACGAGCATGCGGCTGGTCATCCGATCTACCTGATGGAGGACGCCGCCTATCGCGAACTGGGTTTTGCCGGCAAACCAGCCCCATCCGCGCTGGCGGTCAAGGGCGCGGTAGATCGTGTCATCTACTTGGGCACGTACAGCAAGCCGTTTGCCACCGGCGTACGCGTGGGGTTTGGCATCTTGCCGGAAGAATTGCTGACGCCGGTGCTGCGGATCAAGGGCAACCACGATTTCGGCACGAGCAACCTGCCCCAGCAACTCGTCAGCCGCTCGCTCGCCTCCGGCCTGTACGAGAAAAACCTGGCCAGGGTGCAGCGGCGTTATCGCGCCAAGGCCAAGGCGATGACAGACGCCATGGGCGAGCATCTCCCCGAGTCAGCGCAGTGGGAGCAACCGGAAGGTGGTCTGAACGTCTGGGCCGCAATGCCCCGAAAAGTGAATACAGGGATGAAGTCGAACTTCTTCAAGAAAGTGCTCGATCGCAACGTGCTCTACGTGCCGGGCGGCTTGTGTTACGTCGATGATCCGACGCGGGCCAAGCCAGGCCACGAGATGCGCCTGAGCTTCGGGGCGGCAACTGAGGACGAAATCCGCGAGGGCATCCGCCGACTTGGCCAAGCGATATGATTGGCTGAGGCTGTCGTGTGTGTTAAGCTGACGCTCGACGATGTTGGATGATCGACCCTACATGAGACCTGAGGAACCGCGGTTCCGTGCGCCATCGATGCAGCAGCCGTGGTCCGGATGGGCCATTCTGCTGACGATCAACGTCGTGGTGTTCCTGCTACAGATATTGATTGACCCCGGCAGCTTGGATACAAGGTTTGAGAAGTCGATTGTTGGCCAGTGGCTTGCCTTTGATAGCAGGAATATTTCACCACTGTTGCCAATTCAATTGTTCACCTACCAGTTTTTGCATGGAGGAGTCTGGCATTTGTTAGTGAATGCACTTGGCTTGTTTTTCATCGGGCGGGCGTTGGAGCCGGCCATTGGTCGCCGGGAAATTATTGGGCTTTATCTGGTTAGCGGAGTGGTGGGGGCGCTGTTTCAACTGGGGTTTGCTGCGGTGTTCCCGGCCCAATTCGCCGTGCCAGTGGTGGGGGCCAGTGCAGCAGTGTTCGGATTCATGGGTGTCCTGGCACGATTATTTCCGCATCGGGAAGTGTATCTGCTTCTGTTTTTTGTGCTGCCAATCCGGCTGAAACTTCACTGGATTTTCTGGGGTTTTTTTGCGATCGCGATATTCTCAATGTTGAAGCTCATTCGGACTGAAGTGGGTGACCAAGTAGCGCATGCGGCGCATCTGGGCGGATTGTTGTTCGGTGCATTTTATGTGGCGATATTGGTGCGGAATGGTGGGTTGATGCGGTTTTTGCCCGGCATGCCCAGGATTCGATTCGTCTCGGGTGATCCGGTCAAGGGCTCGAAAGCCACGCGCCGCCGTAACTGGCGCAAGACCAAGGTGGTCGATGCCACCGAGGTGGCCGAGGGGGATTTTATGAGCCGCGAGGTGGATCCGATCCTCGACAAGATTTCCAAACAGGGAATCCACAGCCTGACCGAGCGCGAGCGCAAGATTCTCGATAAGGCGCGATCTAAGATGTGAATCAATTGACGACTTTTTTTTCAAAATCATGAGGTGGTTTGGCTTGGTTTTGGCCATTGCGCTTGGCCAAGCGGGGCATGCTAAAGATTGGGTGAGTCTGTTTGATGGCAAAACGCTCAAGGGATGGGAGAAACGAGGGGGGACTGCTGAGTTTGTTGTTGAGGATGGTGTCATTCTCGGGACCGGTCCGAAGCGTTCGCCAAACACGTTTCTTTGCACCAAGAAAACTTACAGTGATTTTGTGCTGGAGTTGGAATTCAAGGTCGATGCGGCGCTGAACTCAGGCGTGCAGATTCGTGGTGCGGTTTATGGGGAGGACACAGAAGTAACAAAGAAGGGGGGTAAAAAGAAAAAGAGGCACCAAGCTGGACGTGTGCGTGGCTATCAGGTTGAGATTGATCCCGATACGACCCGCAATCGGATGTGGACCGGAGGCATATACGACGAGGCGCGGCGCGGTTGGCTGGCCGATCTTTCAAAAAACAAACCAGCGAGGGATGCCTTCAAGGCGGGCGAGTGGAACCACTTTCGAATTCAGGCCAATGGAGATGAAATCAAGACGTGGATCAACGGCGTGCACGCGGTGACGTTGCGTGATTACATGGACGCTTCTGGTTTCATTGGATTGCAAGTCCACGGCCAAGGTAAAGACAAAGGACGTGCCGGTAAACAGGCGCGCTGGCGCAACGTTCGCATCAAGGAACTTTAATCAACGTCGGATAAGATACTGCAATAGTTACGAATCTTGTCGGCGTCGGTGACTTTTAGTGAGAATTCTGGAGGGTACAGCGCCTTACCCATGAAACAGCGTTCGTTGCGGTACTCCATTTTGCTTTGCACCGGTGCACTGCCGGTCAGGTGATATTCCCTGGCGCCGGTTTCTCTCATGATGCGCTGCAAGTTTTTTTCGGTGATACCGGCGCCGGGCATGATGATGATGTCGTCGCCGGCGCGGCGCACCAGTTCAGCGATCAACTCTACTCCCTCGAGCACCGACGGTTCCTGCCCGGAGGTCAGCAGCCGTTCAACGCCCAGGGCGATGATGTCGTCGAGGCTGCGGAATGGATCGACGGTGACGTCAAACGCGCGATGGTAGGTCACCTCGAGTGGTCGTGCCAGTTCGATCAATTGTCTGGAGCGGTCGGTGTCGATGGTGCCGTCTGCATTTAGTAGGCCGATGACGACACCGTTGATGCCCATTTCTTTGAGCGTGACGATGTCGTGCTGCATCACGGCGAACTCGTCGTCGGAGTAGAGGAAGTCGCCGCCGCGCGGCCGGATGATGGCATTAACCTTGATGCCTACCTGCTCCAACGTCCGATACACTGTCCCCACGCTAGGAGTGGTGCCGCCCTCGAACAGGTTTTGGCATAGCTCGACGCGTGCGCCGCCGCCTTGTTCCGCTGCAATGGCCGAGGCCACCGAGTCGATGCAAATCTCAAGAATAGGTGTGTCGCTCATCGTTCGTTCCGTCTGGCCAAGCGTAGCAGAGAGCCTGGCCAAGGCGAGGGTGGAACTGTTTTTCATGGTACGCGCCCGGGCAGGCGTTATTCTGCGGGGGTGCAGAAGTGGGTGACAGCAGTCATGGCGCTAGGTCTGGCGGGGTGCACCCTGCCGGGCAAACAGGGAGGCAACCCACAGCCCCCGGCCAAGCCGGGCGGCGGGACAATTGTCACCCCGGCATCGTTCCGAGTGGAGGGCAAGGTGGTGCGCACAAATCCACGGCTCAACTTTGTGGTGCTCGACTTTGGCCTGCAGGGGTTGCCGCCGATCGGGCAGCAATTTTCCATTTACCGGCTTGGAAAAAAGGTGGGCAAGGTGCGCGTGTCCGGGCCGGCGTGGGACACCTACACCGTCGCCGATATTGTTGAGGGGCAGATTTGGATGGGCGACGAGGCCAAGCTAAAGTAAGCCTCGTTAGTCCGACGCGTTAGCTTCGGCCCTGGTTTTTGTGATGTTGCTGCCACCGTGTTCGCGGCTGTACGGCGTGTGGAGGTTGAAGTAAATGCCGCAGAGGGGTGGGTCACTCTCTGCCTGGCTGAGCATGATGGTGATCTCCTTGTCGAGTGCGATACCGTGGCGCATACCCTCGACTCGGTTTTCATAGGCTTTGATCGCCTTAAGCATGAGTCGCTCGATCGCCTCGAGGCAGTCGTCAGGCGTCTTGAAGACGCAGACAACGTGGCGGTCGTACGATTGCATCGCTGCGTCGATCTCCTGCCGGAATGTTTCGATGACCAACTCCATTCGCGCAATGTAAGGTTAGCCTTGGTCGGGTCGATGTAAAAACAAAAGCACGGTCAAACTGCGGAATCAGATTCGCCGGAGGCCTCCCTTTCGCGGAGTCGGCGGAATAGTTTACGAATGTCCAGCGCACCGCCGACGATGACCAGCACCGAAAGTAGTCCAAAGAGCCCGCAGGTACCAATCAGGGTCACTTTCCAAATCCACTCCCATCCGTCTCTCTCAACAGCCTTTAAAAATGCCTGCCATCCATTTTCCATAATGGCAAATATCATCGTAAACCCGAGGGTGGCGATCCCAGCTATCAAGAGCAGCGTGATGATAACGGCCGGGAGCCAGGAGCCTTTTTTCTTGGAAGGGCGGGGCGGCAGGACAGGTGGGAGTTTGGGTGGAACCACCGGTGACTCAACGGTTGGTTCCGTGGATTGGATATTTGGAGGCAGGCTCGATGGTTGGTTCAGTTCATCACTCATTGGTGGCCTCCTTTTGTTTGCGATCCGGGAAAATCAGCGATCCGAGGATGAAAACAAACAGCGTGAAGCCGATGGTCATCAACCCGACCCGGGCACCTGAAAGAGGCTTGTAGAACGACACCGTGTCACCGGCCTGTGGCTCAAAGTTTTCTGGCCAGGCTCTAACCTTGACAGCATCCGGGTCGCTGGTTCGTATTTCAAAAGCCTGCTCTTGGCCAGCCGTATTTTGCACTACGGCAATCCAGCTTTTGAGCCCGTTAAATCTCCACGGCCTGGCCTGCTCGAACGGTGTCATCACGAAATCAACGACCATGTCCCGGACAAAGGAATCCTCCACCTCATCCGGTTCCTTGAACGCCTCAAACTCAATAGTGGTGTCGTCGATGGCGGTGATGTTGCGTTCGGCAATGCTGCCCGGGATGAATGAATGGACGGCTTTTTGCACGGGGCCAAGGCCAAGCACCGCTGTGATTCCAACGAGTAGCGCCAGCACCGCTCCGGTTGAACTGGCTCGGTGCCAGTACAGCCCGCCGAATAGCAGTGAAAATGCTCCGGTAAAATAAATCGCACCGGTTACTGCCATGTAGTCCCAAATATCCTCCTCGCCAGTGTAGAACAGCCCCCAGTAAAGGATGTAAAGGCCGATGAGCACGATGAGCACACGGGTGATTTTGATCCGGGTCGGGTTGTCGAGCCNCTCCTTGAANAGCGGCGCGATGATGTCCTGCGTGATCACAGTGCTCCAGCAGAGCAGATAGCCGTCGTGCGTGGACATGAAGGCGGCAATCATCGCGGCGGTGATTAGTCCGATCAGCCCTGCCGGAAGGATACGCCCGAGGAAAATCGGCATGGCGTACAGGTTGTCAACTGCCTTGACGTCAGCTTCTTCAGGGAAAAATACCGCCTGCAAATCCGGGGACTTGGTCATCACAAATACAAACGCACAGACGCCAAGCAGGTTCGGGATGATCATCCGGATGGCGAACGAGATGGACGACCAGGTGTACTGTCGCTTGAGTGCGGTGGTGCTCTCCATGGCCAGGGCACGGGCGACGGCCGTCGGCCAAAGCGCACAGTTCACAATGCCGAGGAAAAACATCCATGCGACATACTCAAAACCGAAGCTGCTGTCGGCCGCGACCGGGTTGAACCCCGCCTCACCCTTGTAGGTGCGGACCGTCTCGAAAAGATTGTCCCATTCGACGCTTTCAATCGCGAGCCAACCGGCCACGAGGATGCCGACCGACAGAATGACAAATTGGATGTAGTCAGTGATGACCACCGAGATCATCCCGCCGATGACCGTGTAAACGAGCACCAACACCAGCAGCACGACCATCACCGTATTGACTGCGACGCTGTCAGGCACCATGCCGGTGATGCCAACGATGAACATCGCGCCCACCTTGAGGAACAGGCCCATGTTCAGCAGACCGCCAAATGCCAGCATAATACCGCCAAGGATGCGCGTACGACGGCCGAAGCGTTTCTCATAATACTCTGGGATCGTAAGCACCTCGTGCGCGCGCAGCCGGACGACGATGAAGCCGGTCACGCCGATGAGAAATGCCACTATGCCGGCGATCACCCCGATGTGAAACGCAGCGAAGCCGCTGGTGAACCCTTTTTGGGCGCTGTACATCACCGTGATCAGCCCCATCTCGGTGCCGGTCAGCGTGGCGATGCCCAGCCATGTGCCCACGGCGCGGCCGGCGCTGACGAAGTTCGTCATGTTACCGGCGTAACGCTTGACGAAAAAGGCGACACCGACCGAGAGCAGCAGGTACACCACCACGATTACCCAATCGATCGGGGTGAAGTTGGTCTGGCTGGCGGCGTTGGTGAGCGCGCTTTCCATTCGGGTTACTCCACGAGGAGCAGTCGGAAAAATTGGGCCCCGTCGGCCGGAAGGTCAACCTCGACTTGCTGAGGTCCGCCGGTCTTCACATCGACTTCCACTATCGATTTCCACGCCTCTTGGCCAAGCGCCGGGGTGGACTGGATCTCGAACAACCGGCCCGGCGATGCCTCGAAAACCATGCTTAATTTGCCGTTGACCAGGCCTTGGGTAGCCAGGCGCAACGCACTGGCCGAATCGCCTGGATCGGTGCCGGCGAGGTACTCGCCCAAATTGGCCAAGCCGTCACCATCGGCATCTGCCGTCGCGTCGGTTTCATCGTTGGGGTTAAAACCAAAGGTGGTTTCCCACTCGTCCGGCATGCCGTCCGCATCGGTGTCGTCGAGAGTGGTCGAGCGGTTGGCTCGGCCCGGATTAGGCGCGGCGGCTTTCCAGTTGACCGGGTCGTTGGCGAACGCTGTGCCGGAAATCCGTTGCAGAGTGGCGCCCAAGCCGTCGGCGTTGCTTGGCCAAGGTGCGGTGTCGCTGAAGATGACTTGGTCCACGAGGATGTATGGCACGAAACCGGCGTCCTCGTGTTGTAGGCCCTGTGGCGGGTCCGGCTTGTACAGGCTCACAGTGTCACCGCCGTTGGCCAACTGCCCGCGTAACGGGCCAAGGATCGGCACACCTTCCGGGATGCCGTGGCGTTTGGCCAAGCGCGCTGCTTTTTCAGGATTCTTTGCCGGGTTGAACTCGATCAAAACCACGTAGCTGTTAGGCGGTAACTGGAAATCGCGTGGGAACTCAAACGTTGCGCCACCACCGATCTGCCATGTGTTTTCCGGGTGCAACGGGTCGTACAACGGTACGGTCGTGTTGGTGATGTTGCGTAGCTCGATGAACTCATCATCCGGCGTGCCGGCACCGAGTGGCAGCGGGGCAGGGTGGTACATAATCTCGTGGATGACCACTGGGCCGACCTTGGCCGCGGCGTTGGGCGCGCCGTTGCCCTGGCGGAATGCCGACAAGGAGGACGGATTGTCGACGCCGAATGTCGGACTGGCCAGGGTGACAAACTGGTCGCCAATACTGGTTTTCACCCGGCCAAAGGAGACACCATTTTCCGACGCGTCATATTCGGCGATGGCGCGGTAGCCGGTTAGTTNTCCGGAACTATCCGTTTGAGAGACAATGACCTTGTCGCCGTGTGCGGAGTTGAGCGCAAAGCTGTGATCCGCTCCCGGCGCCGGGTTGAACTGGGCCTCGTAAAAGGCCGTCACGCCTCGAGCGGACAAAATAGTATTAGCCGGAATCTGGAATTTGTTCCGGTTTGATTCTGAGTTACTGATCCACCAGTTGCCAATATTGACGGGCTCGGTGGAGAGGTTTCGAAGCTCGATGGCGTCTTCGAAGGGAGGATCAGTATGAGCGAGCACCTCGTTGATGACCACGTTTCGTACCGGCAGATAGTTGGATTTTCCAGGAGTGGGTGTGTCGGGAAATTTGGTGATCTGCAAGGCGCCGTCGGGCAGCCGCCCTTCCGACTCCCCGAGGGTGGTTTTTGAGATTTCATGCTTGTCCACAAGCGACTTTGTCCGGCTGTAAAGGGCGATTGGTTCGCCGAGGCTGGCCAGGCTGAAGTTCACGTGGTCGCCTCCTTGAGCCAAGTTGGCGTCGGCGACCCACTTCACGAAGCCGCGCGCGGCGATGTAGTTCAGTTGAGGGATTTCAAACTGGGTAAGACCGATCGAGCTGAGATCGTCAGTCAGATACATCCCATCCATTTTAACCGGCATCGCTTGCGGATTGTGCAACTCAATCCAGTCGTCGCCCCGTCCGTTGGCCATCCACTCATTGATGACCAGGTTGTTCGGGGTGGCCAGGATCGAAGGGGTTTTGTTGTCTTGTCCGGGTGTGGGGGAACTTAGCAGTGTCCATTCGCCACTATTGTTGCGGCCGATGGAGAGGTCCGGCACCTGAAACCCGTATCTTAAGCTGTCGACAATCTGTTCGCTGGCATTGAACAAATATAAGGCGCCATGTGTGCCGCCAAGCGAGTAGCCGGTGTTCAAATAGTTGGATGGGCCAAGCTCGGGGTCGCGGGAGCCGTTGCACCAGACGAGCAATCGGCCCTTGGCACTGAGCTTGCGGCCCTCGGGAAAAGTCCATTGCCCAGGCTCGATCTTGTCGATGCTTAAACTCATACCGGTGAGGTCGATTGACTTTGAGGAATTATTCCAGATCTCGATCCAGTCGCTGGTTCGTCCAAGCGGATCTATAACGGCCGAATCGTTGATGGCCATTAACTCATTAAACCTCAAGCCTTCGGCTTCCGGGAGATAGTTGGCCTGGCCCGGGCTGATGGTGGTTGTGAACGTAACCCATGGGCCATTGCCGTTGGGGTAGCGACCGCTTGATTCGCCGTCCTGCTGTGTGCGGTAACTAAGGTCGTCAAGTTCCGCCCCGTTTGGGTCGCGCAGCAGGAGAGTGCCGCCGGCGGCCGGTAGCCGGAAATCGATATGCCGCACGCCTGGACGCTCATCAGCATTGAGCACCGCGTAGCCACCTGGCGCAATGAACGAGAGGCGGCGATAGGTGAACTTTGCCAAGCCGGCCTCCCACATCAGTCCAAACAACTCGGCTGGCTTGCTGTCAGTGTTGTACAACTCGACCCAGTCATTGCCACCCGGTGGCGCAGCAGCAACAAACTCGTTGAGTTTAAGGTTCTTCAGGTTAGAGATGGGCGCGGATTTGTTCGTCTTGCCGGGAGTTGGCTGGTTGAGAGTCCAGACAGCGTTGTCACTGCCGCGCCCGATCGAGTGGTCGGCGACCTGCAATCCGAAGCCCAGAACGTCGATGCGTTCGCCCTCCGGGTTGAACAGCGCGATGGTGTCACCGTCATTGTCCAACGCGAAACCGGCGTGCAGCCCGGGCGCCTCTGCAGCGTCATCCAGCCATACCACAAGATAGCCGTTGGACGGGATCACGATGCCGGCCGGAAAGTTGAATTTCCGGGGTTTGGCCGGATTGTCGCTTAAGCTCCAATTTTGCAGGTATACATCGGTGCCGGCGACGTTCTTCAATTCCACGTAGTCGGGGAAGGTGACACCGTTCTGTACCGAGGCGATATTCTCAGCGAGCACCTCGTTGAGGACGACCAACGGCTGAGGGCGACTTGGGCTTGGGCGACCAGGTGTGCCGCCCTTGGCCAAACTGGCATGCCAGTTGGCCGGCGAGTCGGGGTCACCGTCTGGATTGTCCAGCACGAGAGAATGCCCGTCGCCGTCTGCTTCGCTTGGCCAAGAGCCACCGTCGTCGTAGTCCGCCGACAGCACGGTCTCGCCGTTGCGATCGATCAGGGCCAGGCGTTCGCCCCTGTTGGAGAGGCTGCCCTCGTACAGGCCACCAACCCTTACGCCGGGATAGCGCGCGCGGAAAGCTTCTACGTTGGCGTCGTTGACTAGCAACAGGTACGAATCGGTGGCCAGCGGCAGGCTATTCTCGGCAAACCGGAAAGTGATTCCTTCGAAGGAGAAGCCGGACAGATCCACTTCAGTGTCTCCGACGTTCTGCAACTCGATGTACTCGAAGGCGTCGCCGCCCTGCGGGTTGTACATAATCTCACTAAAACGTATTGGAGGGCTTTCGTCACCCGCCATGAACATGGCTCCTGTTAAAGCACTCCACGTACCGCCATTTAGTGACCGTGCTTTGACATTTATTCTGGTGGACTGTTCGGTTGATCTTAAAATGCTAAGTCCTTGTTCCTTGTCGTAAGATTTTGCCGATGCCGAGACTGAGCCTGCGTAGCTCGTTCGGGGGTCAGAACCATCAGTTGTAAAGTAAATGTCACCCTCGCTGGCAGTCATTTTCAGTTTGAAACCGTTGGGCACGATACCACCAAATTGATTGAACTTTGGAGCGTGGTCTGAGGCGGCCACATTGGCTTCTTTGAGATGTCGTAACATTGGAGAACGTCGGCTCCGAATCCAATTGGTTCCCCAGCTTTTACTGACACTCACGGTGCCTTTTACGGTGTTGTAGAGGTCATCGTAGACCCTTCGAATTTCAACGTCCGTTAGTCCGCCATCGTTGTATAGGTGCTTGTGGACGCGGTCGGCAAAAATCAATTGAAATTCACGGCTTTTTCTCAGCTTATTGAAAAGCACCGCTATATCGGCGGCATTGCTTTCTCCTAATTCGTTAGCAATTGTATTGTGGCTGGTACTTGCCTGAAATGCGTGCTCGCTATCCCAAGCGTACAATCGAAACTTTCCATCTGGCTTGTGACGAGCCGCCCTCCAGTTGTTATGCGGCCAGTCTCGGTTGGCAACCCATATCAGGGGAAGGAGATAATCGGCAAAGTTATCCATATCCAACTGTTTTTCGACAACTTTAAAGTGCTTCGGATCATTCATATCATATCTCCTGACGTAGTTTAGCATTTTGTTCCAAGCAACCGCACTACCGCTTCTGATTTCGTTGAACTGTGCGATCACGTCATAGTTTTCATTCGTCTGATACCAGTCGGCAAGAAACTTGGTGTCGATGCGTTCGGTTGGATTGTAATAGCCCTTGTACTTGCCATTGATGAACAGGTTCACGAATGTGCCTCGGGGGCTAACCTGCCCAACGTTCGTGCAGAGGCGCCGTGCCCACTCGTCTTTGATGAAGGGGCTGGTGTGATCATTCATTCCCGCCCTCAGGACGATTCGGTCGAATGATTGGACAGGGATTTCACCAAATAATGGATACTCGAGTCGCCCGGTCCCGTAATCGCCCCGGAAATATAGCCGAAACGAATATTTACTAAACGGTAAGCCAGAGTTGGGATTGTATTTTGGACGCACGTAATTGCCGCCCTGTATACGAATGCCGCAGTCCACCGCAAAGCCGCCATTGTCCTCAGGGCGAATAAGTTCCGCTGACACTGGTCTTTCCCAAGCAATGCCGCGCCTTTGCGCATTAGGCTGTTTTTGAATGCCTTTGGATCCCCAAAGGTGGCGGTTATCTGTCACTAGCGAGATAGCGGGGAGTCGCCGCCGTGTTGTCGGCAACCCGTAGAAATAGGTGTGAGTCCTGACCTTCGAGGACAGCATCCCTTCTTTGTGGGCGATGGCCCGGATGATGCTAGTTTTTGCGATTCTGATCGGCCCGGTGTAAACCTTGCCAACGGTCTCATACTTTCCGTTGCCACAGCAGTCCGGTGTATCGCCGTTGGTCGTGTATCGGATTTTTGCACCAGGTGTGTCAGTCGATAGGGTGAGATAAACCGCCTTCCGACCGTAAAACCCGCGTGGCAAACTGAAATGTACTGTTTCTACTCGTCCAGAAACCATCGTGGATATGTTTGCTGCACCCGGTGTTGGCTTCGATAAATAGACCCAATCGTCGTTTTCATTTAGGCCATAGCTGACACCGGCAGCTTGCTCGGGAAACATTACTTCTGACACCGGTTGCCGAGGCACCTCCGGGATGGATAAAGCCAAATACTCGCCGTTTGGGTTGAGCTTGAAATTGGTATGAGATGGCTTGGACAAGCTACTGCTTCGGATATTTTCGCCTGTAGCAAAGACCACTAGGCGTTTTCCCGGGGAGAGGTTGATAGCTGGAAATATCCACTTGGCCAAATCATCCTTATCGTCCGTCAGCGACCACCTATCTAGATTTACCGTGGTGTTTCCACGGTTTCGGATTTCCACCCAGTCCCCTTCAACTCTTTTATATGCCTTGGTAGAGGCGGCACTCAATTCAGTGATCACAAGATCGCCATACGAAAATTTAGGGTCGATCTGAGTCGACCAAGGTTGCCCATCGAATTCATTCGGTGTTTTGTTGAAGTCGGTGATTCCGTGTTCGTTTGCCCATGTGAGCTCTATTTGACCCGCCGCCAACTCGTCAAACTCAAAGATGTATGGTCCGGCACCAAGACCACTTAACGCCTTTGCTGTGATGCCATTGGCCATAAGATCGGTCGCATTGACGCCTCGGACAGGTTCGTCAAACCACACTTCAACCTCGCTGAATTTGCGGATCCTGCTTTCGTTCGGCAGCCGGCTGGCTAGTTGAGGCGGTACGCTATCGAGCAACTCGTAGGTCCAGTTGGCTTTGTGGCTCTCCGTGATGAAAGAATTAGGAGGGGAGGCTTGGTCGCCGATTCCGTGCCCTGGCGCCCACCATATATGGATCGTGCCGGCAGCAGGTTGATTGAAGTGAAATGTAAACTTGTTTCCGCTCTCTTGTAACTCCATTGCCCGATAATCGTTAATCATCAGGTCCTCAGCATTTATGCCGTACATCGGCTCACTGAAGGTGACTTCAATAGTTTTTAGTGTGGTTACTTCACCCGGTTTGGGTGAGATGGAAACGATCTCGGGCGGCACGAATTCCTGCTCCTTTGCTGTCAATCGCACATCAAGCAAGGCATCGCTGTTGCGAGCGTTGAGCAGCATGATTGCTAAGGCGTTCCAGCCATCCTCGAGGATGCTACCCAGGTTGTGGATCGATGTTTTGTGCCACTGGATTGGTTCTCGGTTGCTCTTGGCTGCATAGGAACTGTATCGGAGTGTTCCTGTGGGCTTGTGTAGGTTGGCGATCTCTGTGCCGTTTAGCCAGGCCACATATCCGTCATCCGCCCTGATCTCGAGCGTGCCGGCTCCAATCTTGTGAAGATCGGACACGCGGAATTTTCGGCGAAGGTATACCGTTGAATAAAGCCTATTCATGTCGCCCAAATCGGTACCACCATTGATGTTCTCGTTGCTGTAAAAGGGGATTTCGCCTCTTAACCACTTTGAGTCGGTGAAATTAACCTTTGTCCATGCTGTGCGAGGAGAGGAAGCCTCCTTTGTACCCTTGTGATACTTGAAGACGGCACCCTCCTCGATGAGGTCAGTGCCGTTGGACAGGCGCGGCGCCACCAATGTTGCCGCTGCCAGAACCAGTTTCACATAATGTCTCTTCATGCTAGTCAAAGTCTGGTTTGCAGGCCGGCTGGGACTGCTTGGCCAGAGGTGGGTTTTGCGTTCCTTGGTCAAGTAAAATCCGATCCGTAATCTCATCACTACGATTCGTCGTCGTTCCCTGTAGGGTCGTCCGGTTTCTGCTCGGGAAGTTGTTTCACCTCCAGCGGGATGCTTGCTTCCTGCCGTCCATCAATCGCGATATCGACGGCATGCTGGCCGAATTTCTCAAACTTCAACCGCTGGATGTTGAGTATAAAATTCCGATACAAAAAACTGTCCTCCCCCGGTATGTTGACATCGAACGGAAGCTCGATGCTTGGCATCACGAACTTGCCGTCCTCATCGACGAAGTTGATACGCAGCTTGTGTGAACCCTCCTCCACGGGCTTGAACACCACGCGCAGCACGATCGAGCATTGCGGGTAGTTCGCCGGCAGTTCGCGTGTGTATACGGAGTTGAACGTGCCCAGTAGGTTCAACTTGCCCTTGTAATCGGTGGCTGCATCACACAGCACTGCTACCTGTATGTCCATTGAACTTTACGCAATTGTTACGGCTAAATCGGCTTTTTAATTACAGTCGCCTGTCACGGGCGGCCGGGGAACATAGCGGCAAAACCTTAATCCGCCAAACGCTTTACTCGCAGCCGGAAAAACCGGTTTTTGCCGGTTTCCGGCCCCGCTTGAGGTACTCGAATCGTTTTGCTGATAGCCTCGGGCGTAGGTTGATACACGTCGCCTGGCAATGACCCCCATTCTCCATCAATGGTCGTGGCTGTTTCCAAAAAGTATTGGCGGCCTGGCTGCATGGTGAACTCCACCAGCAGTTCACCCGCTTGGCCAAGAGAAAGGCCTAGCCCCAGCCGGCTAGCTGCATCACCCGGATTTGTGCCAGCGAGAAACTCGTGGGCGTTGTTCGCGCCATCGCCGTCGAAATCCAGCGCCGCGTCATTGGCCGCCGGGTTAAGGCCGTGCGCGAGTTCCCAATCGTCCGGCAGGCCATCCTGGTCGCCATCAGAAGGAGGCGAATCCTCTTGGCCTGGTGAGCCTCCGTCCGCCGAACTTGGCTGCCAGTTACTTGGGTTATCTAATGCGCCAAGTGCCTGCCTGACCGGGTCGAGCACCAGAGGCACCAGTGACCGGCTGTTGCCATCAGCCGCCCTCGGCCAGTTTTCTTCGTCGTCGTAATTGAGCGTGACCAACACCGTACCATCAATCGCCGAGTGCACCTGGATCGTCTCGCCGTTGTTGGCCAGTTTGCCGCTGTAAGTGCCAAGGATGTTCGTCTCCTTGGTCAGGCGGTAATGCGCGCGAAACGCCGACTCGTCGTCATGGCCGATGACGAGTGCGTACTGCCCTGGCGCCAGCGTAAGGCCGGCTGGTGCGACAAACCTCACGCCGTCGGATAGGGTCACGCCGCTAAGGTCGAGTGTCGTGGTATTGCTGTTGTTGTACAACTCGAGGTAGTCGAAGCCCGGCCCAGCCGGTGCGTTATACATCAGTTCGGTCAGCAGCAGGTGAGTTTTCAGGCTCTCGAGCGTGTCTGGCTCGCCGGCCCGAAATTCGAACGGCTCGGACCAGTGGCTCCAGCGCTTGGTGTCGTCGAGCATCCGCACACGCGCCCGATACCAATGCCCAACCTTGGCCAAGCCGGAGGGCAGGGTGATGGTGTCGGTGAACGCGGTAAGCTTGTCTGATTCCCAGTCGGCATTAATCTCGTATTGGCGCGGGTTGGATGGGTCGTATGACGGCGCGTTCGGTGCACTGACCTCGGCCAGGCGCCATTTCATTCCTGCGAACTTTCCACTCGAGTCGGAAAACTCCGAGCTGCGAAACCTCAGTGCGTTTACCGGATACCCTTCGCCGCCGTCGTACTCGATTGTCGGCTGATCGGGATGCTTTGTGTCACGAGCAGCGGATTTCAGGATGAAACTGCGGCGGGTGCGGATGTATTTTTTCATGAGTTTCACCATGCCGGGGAAATCTTTCGTACTTGCCTTATTGTAAAACCGCCCCTTGCCGGCCTTGCTGGAGTTGACCTTGCCGGATGACATGATCGGGTGGTAGTCCCACATTGCGCGGTCGGCATCGACGATCGACGGAAACCGCCCGGTCGGCTCGTCAATGATTGCCGCGAACTCGTCGATTAGCCTGTCACCCTCGTCGTTGTTAAACAATAGATCGAGAATCTCGCGGGCACGGTTGCCGTACTCCATCTTGAAAACCGGTTTGCCGAGTACCTTGCCCTTGAACGGATCGTTGCCGTTGCCGTACATGTTGCTGGCCCAGGTGAGGTCGAGATCCCACGGGAGCGTGGACCATTTTTGCGTCTCGGTGTTGAGGTAGTAGAAATAATTTTTACCGTATCCGATGTCGTAGTGGTGGATTCCCTCGACGATCGTGCGGTAGCTGTAGTAGCGAGGCAGGTCCATGTTTTGCCGCCACCAGCTTTCCGATGGGTTGCCCTTGTACCGGTTCAGGTACGAGTTAAGGTCGGACTTGTCAGTTGCGGCCGTCGGGCCTTGGTTGTTCAACTCGCCAGTGCCACCCTCCATCTTGTACAGGTTGCCGTCAGGCAAACTGTGCTCGTCAAGGAATCTGCCGTCCATTTGTTCAAGCACGAGGTAGAGACCCCAGAAGTCGCCATCATGTTGCGTCGCGCCGGTCTCCGCCGCCTCGTCGATGATCCGGAAATGCACCCAGTGTGTCTTGGGTGCCTCGACGCCGGCCAGTTCGAACAGCTTGAAGCCGACCGCCTCGAACATCCCCTGCTCGCCGCGGTGCTGGAAGTTGCCCTGCTGAATGCAGGCGGAGAAGTTCAGCTTGTCCCATCGCGTGTCATACTTGCGGTCGTAGTGGTCGCGTGCCTGAAACGAGTGGCCGCGGTTGAAGTCGAACTTCCACATATTCTTGCCCATCGCGTAGCGCCACACGCCGCCCCGAGCGCGGTAGCGGATGTGGTCGTAAACCTCGCCGTCGTATACGAGCGTGCCCTTCCACTTGTAATTGTCGCCCCCGTATTTTTCATTCCACGTCGAGTTCTCGATGTCGGTTTTTTTCGAGATCAGATGATACACTGGCACGCGGGTGAGTGTCTGGCTGTCGTACTCGACGACCTTGGCGCTGGGTTTTTCCTTGCCGCTCCAGCTTGGTACACCGTCGTAGCAAAAGTACGCGAAATTGGGTGAGGGATCGCCGGGGTAGGGGGCGGTGGCCACTTGGCCAGACGCATTTTTTACAGATACCCGATAGCGGACCAGGTGCCGATGCTGTTGCACCGACTTGGGGACGATCGCCGAGAAAACGCCATCGCTGGCCTGGGCATCGCCCGCTTGGCCAAGGTCATTCATTGGCAGCTTGCTCCAGTTCCGTTCATAGGCCGGCTCATCGATGTGCACATAGCTGCCCGGTCTGACGACCTGGTACTCCGCGTAAATCTCCGAACCGTCGTCGTTCACGGCGGGCACGGTGGTGATCACGACCGCTTCGCCACCTTTGGGCTGCCTGGGCAAGTGTTCGACCTTGGCCAAGCGCGGGAGTGGCTCGGTGGCGAAAACCGAATTGCGCGCACCGGGAGTGGGGCCGCGGTCGACTGGACCGACGGTCGCCCTCAATTCCGCGTCGATAAAGAAGTCGCTGCTGCCGCCTTTCGACGCGTTGTGCGCCTGGATGGCCAAAATATTTTCGCCTTCGACGAGATAGCCGCCTGGCGACGGCAGATCGAACTCGACAAAGCCGTGCTCCTCGATCGCAGAGCTGGCGCCGGTGCTGAAGCGCGGCTCCTTGGTTGATATATTGTTGCCGGCAACATGCCTGCCGTTGATCCACATGTTGAAGCCGTCGTCGAACTGCAGCGCCAACTTCAGGGCGCCGATCTTCTTCGCGTCCTTGACCGTGAACTTTTTGCGGAGGTAAACCGAGGTGTAGCCGTTGCGCATGTCGCTCAACGTCGTCTTCATGAAGTTCTCCCCGTAGCCGATCGGTGTTCGCCCGGTCAGCCAGCCGCTCTCGGTGAAGTCCGCCTTACGCCAGGCGGTGCGAGGATTCGACGCCTCCTTGGTGCCCTTGAAATATTTCCAAACACTGCCCTTAGCTACGAGCGTGTTGGCCTTGGTCGAGATGTCGCCGCGGACGGACGGTCTCCAGTTGTGGCCGTCGTTGTTGTCGAGGTCAGGGTGAATCAACTCGATCGAATAACCTGGCGGATTGCCAACGATCGGCCACGGAAATCCCAGACGAAAGCGCACACGGTCAACCAGTTGGCCGGTGGCGTCGCGCAACTCGATCCGTTCGCCGTCGTTATCCAGTTTGCCCAGCCACGGGCCAAGCGGCAAGATACCGAACTTGGCCTTGAACTGCCCTGGGTTGTGCGCCACCACGGCGTAACCGCCACCGTCAAGCTTGCTGCCTTCCGGGAATGTGAACGCGATAGCGTTAGCGATCACCCAGCCGCTGAGGTCAACCGGCTCTATACCGTTGTTATGCAGTTCGATAAACTCGGCCAGCTCAGTTTTGACGTCGGGATCGTGGTGGATTTCATTAATCACCACCGCTCCCTTGGCCAAGGTGGTTAGGGAAAAGAGTGCGGCAAAAAAATACAGGCGGTTGATCACAGTCAAATATATTCCAAGCATCATGGATGCCACGGGGGTTATCCCGCCAAATCAGGTTTTTTCGTCCTGCTGTCCCCAGATCGCGTGGTCAGTTGACGCATCGCTGCGTGTCTCTCGCTCCCCGGTAGCCGGGATTGCGTCTGAGAACGGCTGGGACGAACTACTCAACCCATATGCTCGACGATATTTTGTCCGAATGCGGAGCATTTGATCTCGGTGGCGCCATCCATGAGGCGGGCGAAATCGTAGGTGACATTTCTTGAAGCAATGGCGCCGTTTATACCCTTGACGATGAGATCGGCGGCCTCAAGCCAGCCGAGGTGGCGTAGCATCATTTCGCCACTGAGGATGACAGAACCGGGGTTGACCTTGTCTTGGCCGGCGTACTTGGGCGCGGTGCCGTGGGTGGCCTCGAAGATGGCATGGCCGGTGTCGTAGTTGATGTTGCCGCCTGGCGCGATGCCAATGCCTCCGACGCACGCTGCGAGCGCATCGGAGACGTAGTCGCCGTTGAGGTTCAACGTGGCAATGACGTCGTACTCGGCGGGGCGCGTCAAAATCTGTTGCAGGAAGGCATCGGCGATGACGTCCTTGACAATGATCTTGTGGCCGTCTTTTTCAATCACCTGCCACGGGCCGCCGTCGAGGTCCTCAGCGGCGAATTCCTTCTTGGCCAGGGCGTAGCCCCAGTCGCGAAAGGCACCCTCGGTAAACTTCATGATATTCCCCTTGTGCACGAGCGTGACGCTGTCGTGCTTGTTGGCGATGGCGTACTTGATGGCCGCCCGCACGATGCGCCCGGTGCCCTCCTCGGACACGGGCTTGATGCCGATGCCGGCAGTGTCTGGGAACCGAATCTTCTTTGCACGCTCGGGGAATGCTTCGGTGAAGATCGCCTTGAATTTTTCGCAATCCTCGTCGCCGTGTTGGAACTCGATGCCGGCATAAATGTCCTCGGTGTTCTCGCGGAAGATGACCATGTCGGTCAGTTCCGGCTGCTTCACGGGACTAGGCACGCCCTCGAACCAGCGCACCGGGCGCAGGCAGGTGTACAGGTCGAGAATCTGGCGCAGGGCGACATTGATCGAACGGATGCCGCCGCCAACCGGTGTTGTGAGCGGCCCCTTGATACCGACAAGATATTCGCGAAACGCAGCCACGGTGTCGTCTGGCAACCATTCATCAAATTTGTCCTTGGATGCCTGTCCGGCGAACACCTCGAACCAAACGATCTCTTTTGCGCTGCCGTAGGCTTTCTCCACAGCTGCGTCGAATACGAGTTGGCTAGCAGCCCAGATGTCCGGGCCAATGCCGTCGCCCCGAATGAACGGGACGACCGGGTTATCCGGCACCTGCAGGTTGCCATTCGTGATCGTGATTTTGTCGCCTTTGGGCGGGGTGATGTCTTTGTATTCCATAAAAGTGTCTTGTGTTCCGTTGGCACTTGGCCAAGCGGCGGGGAGGGGAGGACGACTCGGGCCAAGCGCTTAGCCGCAAGCCGTTGCGTCAGATTAATGAAACAAGCGTCGTTTCACAAGTTTTTGGCACAAAAAAGGCGAACGAGGAGTCGTTCGCCTTGGTGAATGTCGTGGATCTTGACTTGGGCCAAGGGATCAACCGCGCTTGCGGCGCTTGGCCTTGATCTGCGCCTGAGAGTAGAAGATGGCCTGGTTAAGAGCCCTAGCTTCATCCTCGGAAATGTCGCCACCCTCCTGCAGGCGCTGCTCGGCCTTGGCCTTGGCCTGCTCGGCGGCGGCCTCGTCGATATCGCCGCTGTTTGCAGCGTTGTCGGTGAGAATGGCCACGTGTTCCCCGGTGACTTCGGCGAAGCCCTCACCGATGGCCACGATTTCCTCGTTGCCATCCCTGCTGACGACAATTTCACCGGCCTGTACCTTTGTCATCAACGGCACGTGGTTCGGGTAAATACCAGCCTCTCCCTCGCTGCCTGGCAGGGTGACCATCTCGACGTCCTCGGAGTAGATTTTCGACTCCGGTGTGACGATCTCGAGCTTGAGGGTGTCGGCCATGTGTTAGTCCTGAATTTCGGCAATGCCGCCCTTCATGTAGAAGTTGCTCTCGGGCACCTCGTCATGTTTGCCGTCAAGTATTTCGGCGAAGCCCTTCACGGTGTCCTCCACGCCCACCTGTTTGCCGGCGGTGCCGGTGAACACCTCCGCCACGCTGAACGGCTGCGAGAGGAAGCGCTGGATCTTGCGCGCGCGGAAAACAGTTTGTTTGTCATCTGGCGACAACTCGTCCATGCCGAGGATGGCGATTATGTCCTGCAATTCCTTGTAGCGTTGCAGCACAGCCTGTACGCCACGGGCGACACGGTAGTGCTCCTCACCCACGATGTCGGGCGTGAGTGCCAGCGACGTCGAGGCCAGTGGATCGACCGCGGGATAAATACCCAACTCGGCGATGGAACGTTCAAGCACGATGGTGGCGTCCAAGTGCGCAAATGTCGTGGCCGGCGCAGGGTCGGTCAGGTCATCCGCCGGCACATACACGGCCTGAAAGGAGGTGATGGAACCTTTCTTGGTGGAGGTGATGCGTTCCTGCAGGTCGCCCATCTCGGCGGCCAGCGTGGGCTGATAACCAACGGCTGACGGGGTGCGGCCCAGTAGGGCGCTCACCTCGGAGCCAGCCTGCGAGAAGCGGAAAATATTGTCCACAAACAGCAGCACGTCCTGGTTTTGCTCGTCACGGAAATACTCCGTGACGGCCAGCGCCGAGAGTGCCACGCGTAGTCGCGCGCCGGGCGGTTCATTCATCTGGCCATAAACAAGGCCGATGCGGGAGCCGTCGGCCAGTACAGGCAAGCCGCGGTCGTTCAACTTTGTGTGGCCGTTTTCGTCTTTCTCAGTCTTGATGACGTCGGCCTCAATCATCTCGTTGTAAAGATCGTTGCCCTCACGTGTGCGCTCGCCCACGCCCGCGAACATCGAGATGCCGCCGTGCAGCTTGGCGATGTTGTTGATCAACTCCATGATAACCACCGTCTTACCTACTCCGGCGCCACCGAACGCGCCGACCTTGCCACCCTTGAGGAACGGGCAGATTAGATCGATGACCTTGATACCGGTGGTGAGCACCTGCGGGCTGGTGGACTGCTCAGTCAACGCCGGGGCAGGGCGGTGAATGGGGTTGTAAATGTCGTTGCCGTCCTTGTCCTTGTCCGGCTGCACCGGGCCCTGCTCGTCCACGGCATCACCGGTCACGTTGAACACGCGACCCATCACGGCTTCGCCAACCGGCATGCTGATCGGTTTGCCCTGGTCGGTGAGTTCCATGCCGCGCTTGAGGCCCTCGGTGGAGCTCATGGCCACGGCACGCACCCAGTTGTCACCCAAGTGTTGCTGCACCTCTAGCGTCAGCTTGGTTTGGCCTTCACCGGGTACGTCGAACTCCACGGTCAATGCGTTGTAAATGGCAGGCAGGCTGTCGGTGAACTCCGCGTCCACCACTGGCCCAATGATCTGTACAATCTTGCCTTTGTTCATTTTCTGTTGGTCGTTTTAAATCAATTGCCAAGCGCCATCTGGGCGGTGGTGATCTCCAGCAACTCACTGGTGATCGCGGCTTGGCGCATCTTGTTGTATTCGAGTGTCAAATCCTTGATCAGGTCGTTCGCGTTATCGGTCGCGTTCTTCATCGCCACCATCTTCGAGCTGAACTCGCTGGCCTTAGCCTCGAGCAGAATCTGGTGAATCTGAAAATTGATATAGTGCGGTAGTAATGCACCCAGCACGCCGCTGGCTGAGGGTTCGAACAGGAACTCCGCCGTGCCACCCGGCAATTCGGATGCCATTTCCTCGCCCTCCAGGCCTGCCTGTACACCCTTTATCTCGGTTATTGGCAGCAGCGTCTGCACTTCCGGCTTTTGGGTGATCGTGTTGACGAAGTTTGTAAACGCAATGTCCACTTGGTCCACGTCGGCATTTTCGAAAAGCTCCGTCGCCATCCGGGCGATGGCTCGCGCCTCGGAAAATACCGGTGTGTCACTGTAGGAAAACTCTGCAGCCAAGTCCCAGCCGACGCGTGAGGCATGTTGTGCGCCCTTTTTGCCGGCGGCAATCACGCGGGTATTGTCCGTGACGAACTCGTCGGTCACCTTGCGCAGCAAATTGGAGTTAACCGGGCCACACATGCCCTTGTCGGTGGTCACCAGGATCAGCGCGCGCTTGTCGCCGCCGCGCGTCTTCATGAAGGGATGATCAAAGTCACCGGCATGGGTAACCACCTCGCCAAGAACGCGGTTCATAAGCTCCGCATACGGTCGTCCTGCGGTGGCTGCCTGCTGGGCACGAGCCATTTTCGCCTGCGCCACCTTCTCCATGGCGCTGGTGATCTGGGCGGTCTTTTTAACGGAAACGATCCGCCGCCGTATGTCGCGGGTGCTGGGCATTAAAACTCTACTTGTTTGCCGACTTGTACTCGTCGAGAGCTGCCTTCAGGTTGGCCTCAACCTCGTCGTTAACCTGGCCCTCTGTGGTGATCTGTTTCAGCAGGTCGGCCTTGCGATCCTGCAGGAAGGTAGCGATTGATGCCTGGGCATTTTTGACCTCCTCCACATCCACATCGTCGAAATAGCCGTTCTGTACTGCCCACAGGACGGCCACCTGCACCGGCACCGACACGGGCTGGAACTGTGCCTGCTTGAATACTTCCACGATACGTTTGCCACGCTCGAGTTTGGCGCGCGTGGCGTCGTCGAGGTCGCTGCCAAATTGGGCGAAGGCGGCTAACTCGCGGAACTGCGCGAGGTCCAGCTTGATGGTGCCGGACACCTGCTTCATCGCTTTGACCTGTGCGGCAGAACCCACACGGCTGACCGAGAGGCCCACTGAGATCGCCGGGCGCACGCCCTGGTAAAACAAATCCGTTTCCAAAAAGAGTTGGCCGTCAGTGATGGAAATCACATTCGTCGGTATGTACGCCGACACATCTCCGGCCTGCGTCTCGATGATCGGCAGCGCCGTGAGGGAACCTCCACCGGCATTCTCTGACAGGCGAGCCGAGCGCTCAAGCAAACGGCTGTGCAGGTAAAACACGTCGCCCGGGAACGCCTCGCGGCCGGACGGCCGCTTGAGCACCAGCGCCACTTGCCGGTAAGCTACCGCGTGCTTGGACAAATCATCGTACACGATGAGCGCGTCCATGTTGTTGTCCATGAACCATTCGCCCATGGCTGCGCCGGCAAAGGGTGCGAGAAACTGGTTTGTAGCTGAGTCGCTCGCGGTGGCGGCCACTACGATGGTGTGCTCCAGCGCGTTGTTTTCCTCAAGATCCTGGATGACCTTGGCCACGTTGGCTCGTTTCTGGCCCACGGCCACGTAAATGCTGTAAAGCGGGCGGAAATTCGGATCGCCGCTTTCGAGGCCCTCCTTGTTGATGCGCGCGTTGTTGATGATGGCGTCGATGCAAACTGCAGTCTTGCCGGTTTGGCGGTCGCCAATCACCAACTCGCGTTGGCCGCGTCCAATCGGAATCATTGCATCCACTGCCATGATACCGGTCTGCACCGGCTGACTTACCGATTTGCGCTTGATGATTCCGGGTGCGATTTTCTCGACGGGATAATTGACTTCGGTGGCGATGTCACCCTTGCCGTCAATCGGCCGGCCAAGCGCGTCCACCACGCGTCCGAGCAGCGCCTTGCCCACGGGCACGGAGAGTAGTTTGTCGGTGGTCTTCACCTCGTCGCCCTCGGCGATGCCGGTATGATCGCCGAGAATAACTGCGCCCACTTCTGTTTCCTCGAGATTCAGCGCGAGACCCATCACACCGTCGCCGAAGTCGAGCATCTCGTTCATCATCGCTCCCGTGAGACCCTCGATCTTGGCGACGCCGTCACCGATTTCTCGCACCACACCCACGTTCTCTCGCGCCACGTCTGTTTTCGCTCCGGCGATCTGGGCTTCAATATCCTGCAGTAGGTTGCTCATGTCTTGTTCGTTAAAATTGATTAAAAACTTTCGCTTAAGCCGGTCAGGCGTGTCTTCACGCTACCGTCAAACACATCGTCGCCGATCTTCACCCTCATGCCTCCTATGAGGCGGGGGTTCTCGGCAAATTCTACCGTCACATTGCCGCCCTTGAGTTGGTTTAGGCTGTCTTGGATATCCTGCTGCTGCACTTGGCCAAGCGCTACGGCGCTCTCCACGCGGGCGGTGCGGCTGGCCTCGTCGAGTTTCACCAGTCGGTGCAAGTGTTGCAGGATGCCAAAATAACCGCGTGGTTTTTGTTCAATGAGCAGTTGCACGGACTTTTGCGTTCGATCTGCGTCCAATCGCCCATTAACTTGGCAGTTTTTGAAGAGCTGCTTGGCGAAGCGGCGAGATTGCTTTGTACCTTTCATCAAATTCGATTAGGCAGCCAGTTCCCGGTTGGTTTCATCGATCAGGCGTTGCTGATCTTCTGCCGTCAACACCTTGCCACTAACCTTGGCGGTGGTTTCGACAACCAATCGACCGATTTCTGACTTCAATTCTGACATCATCCTATCCCGGTCGGCATCGGTGGCCTCCCGTGCCTTGCGGATAATTTCCTCAGCCTGCTTAACTGCTTTTTGTCCTTCGGCCTCTCCGACCTGCTTGGCTGCTTCCTTGGCGTCTGCGATCAACTGCTCAGCTTTCTGGTTGGCCTCGGTCAGTACCTTGTTACGCTCGGCCTGGGTTTCGGCCAATTCGGCCTTGATCTGCTCGGCGTTTTCTATGCTGTCTGCTATGGTTTTTTTTCTGCTCTCCAGCATTTCCGTCACAGGCTTATAGGCCCATTTCTTAAGCAAAAAAGCGACAAGCAGAAATGCGATACACTGGGAAATAAATAGTGGCCAGTTTACTCCGAAAGTTTTAGCGATTTCTCCTATGCCGCCTTCACTTCCTGCCTCGCTTGCTGCAGCCAATGTGATTATGTAATTCATAGCTCTAAAAAATTGGAACCGGGCGACTATGTCGCCCGGTTCCAATAGGATTGTTATGCCAAAAAGAGTGCAATAAAGACTACACCCTCTGCTAGTGCGGCGAAAATAATCGCTTGCGTACGGATGGCACCCGCTGCTCCCGGATTTCTTCCGGTCGCTTCCGCGGCTTTGGCACCCACTAAACCCACACCTATTGCTGAACCTAGGGCTGCCAGACCTACAGTAATTGATCCTGTCATTGTATTATTTTTTTAGTTTTATTCGACGATCTCCACTGACATGCATGGTCCGGTCGCCGAAATTTTTTTCCTAATGGGCTTTATCTTCGCCATGATGCTCGCACATTAGAGCTGTGAAAACTGAGGTGAGCAAAGCAAAGACCAGTGCCTGTACTAGGCCAACTAGGATTTCCAAGAAATAAAATGGTAGGACTGCTAACCAGCCAAAATAAGGTCCTGCCATTATCATGACAGATTCCAACATGTTTTCTCCAGCAAAGACGTTTCCGTAAAGCCGGAAGGTCAAAGCAACTGGTCGAACAGCGATCGATACAATTTCTATTAGCCCGACACAGATAAAAACCACAACAAGAAATATTCCCAAAAAGCCGGAACCGTGACCTTTTACATCGAATATGTGCCCCGCGAATCCACCCAAACCAATTTCACGAATACACCAATAAAGCCAGAGAACCATGAAAATGCTGGCCATTGCCAAAGTCATATTTAGATCTGCATTAACGCCTCGAAGCAGAGGTTCAGAAATATGTTCGTTGTGGTGTCCTGCCTCAGCCCAACCGATTGAGCCTAATCCGGGGATCAATCCCATCCAATTTGAAAAAAGTATAAATATAAAAATTGTGGCGAAAAACCAGAAGGTCTTCTTTACCATATGAGTACCGAGAATACTTTCAAAGAAACCGTATAGGCTTTCGACCAGCCACTCTACAAAGTTCTGCAGTCCAGAGGGGACTAGATTTGCCTTTCGGGTTGCCAATTGTGCGACGAAGATAATCCCTGCCGCGACGACAAGCATTACGACCATCGAGTTTGTGATTGCGAGTGGGCCAACCTTGCCTGTTTTGGGGTCCCCTCCAATTCCATGATAAAGAACTGGTGCCTTCTTGGGTAGTCCGTGATGGGCTTGTTTGCCCTCATGAGAGTGAGCCTCTGCTTTTTCCCCTAACGCTGTATTCTCTTCCGCAGCTAACAAGGCCGGGAGCGGCAGGGCTGCAATCAATGATATGACGAGTAAAAATCGAGAAAGTATCATCCAAAAACTGTGGAAAAGCTGCAAACTTACCTCGGGGAGGTAAGCCGCTTCCAGAAAGCGGAACGGCTTTATGCCAAAAAAGCGGCAGGACACAACCATTTTGTTGCTTAAAAAGCGTTTTTTTCAAAAAAAATCGAACAGAAGTTAAGCCCTTGGCCAAGCAGGGCTATTTCAGGTTGCTTGGATTCAGGGGCTTCAGATCTTTTGGCACGAATTGGCCGCTCTTGCGGATCAGCACGTCATCGAACCAAACTTCGCCCCCGCCGTACTCGGGCCGCTGGATCAGCACCATGTCCCAGTGTACCGCCGAGCGGTTTCCGTTGTCGCACTCCTCGTACGCTTGGCCCGGTGTGAAGTGCAACGAGCCAGCAATTTTCTCGTCGAACAATATATCGCACATCGGCTCTCGGATGTATGGGTTAAAGCCTAGCGAAAATTCACCGACGTAGCGCGCACCAGGATCGGTGTCCAGAATCTCATTGAGCCGCTTGGTATCGCTTGCTGTGGCATCGACGATTTTACCGTTTTTAAACTCGAGCCGGACATTCTCGAACCGTGTTCCGGCGTAGAGAGTGGGGGTGTTGTACTGCAGCACGCCGTTCACCGACTTTTTCACCGGGCAGGAGAACACCTCGCCGTCCGGGATGTTCCGATCACCGGCGCACCCCACCGCGCCAAGCCCTCTGATGCTGAATGACAGGTCGGTGCCGGGTGCGGTGATTCTAACCTTGTCTGCTCTGGCCATGCGACGGATCAGTGGCTTTTGCGCCTTGGCCATCCGGGCGTAGTCCATCGTGCAGACTTGAAAAAAGAAATCCTCGAACGCCTCGGTGCTCATCCCGGCCCCCTGTGCCATCGCGCCGTTGGGCCACCGGATTACGACCCATCGGGTTTTATTAACACGATAGTTTAGAACCGGTCGCAGTGTACGCGAGTACATGGACATGTTGTCAGACGGGATGTCGGAGTTTTCTGTGGCGTTGAGGGAACCGCGGACGGCGACGTAGGCATCGCACTTTTTCATACGGTGCAGTTCCACATCACGAACGGTTCTGGCATGTTGCTCGCTGGTGTTCATGAGCATTTCGCGGACGATGCGACCGGAACGGGTCTCGATCAGTGGGGTGGCACCGCGCTTGCGGGCGGCGCGGGCGAGTTCCACGGCAAACGCATCGGGCGTGTCGGTGACATCGAACAGGACGGTGTCGCCCCTCTTCAGAGCGGTCGAGTAGCCGGTGAGGACTTCGGCGAGTTTTTTGTAACGAGGATCGGGCATATCGCTGCGGCGACTGTTACCACAGGTCTAAACCGTTTGAACGAAAAAATGTGAGGCTGCTCAGGTGAGAATGTCGTGAATAACATCACCATAAACGTCCGTAAGACGAAAGTCGCGTCCAGCGTAGTGATAGGTCAGGCGTTTGTGGTCGAGGCCAAACAGGTGAAGAATTGTCGCATGAAGGTCGTGGAAGTGAACGCGGTTTTCAGTTGAGTAATAACCGTGATCATCCGTACTACCGTAGGCAATGCCTGATCTGACACCTGCGCCTGCAAGGAAAAAAGTCATTGCGTGCGGATTGTGATCACGGCCATCCGAACCTTGGCCAACCGGCGTGCGACCAAATTCTGTTCCCCAAAGGACCAACGTGTCATCGAGCAACCCGCGCGACTTTAGATCGGTGAGCAGTCCGGCAATCGGTTTGTCGACTTTGCCGGCAATCTCACGGTGATTTTTTTTCAAATCACCGTGTGCGTCCCAGTAGCCTTGGCTGCATTGGACGAAGCGCACGCCGGCTTCGGAGTAGCGGCGTGCCATGAGGCACTGGCGACCAAAGTCGCGAGTCGTTGGATCGTCCAAGCCGTAAAGTTTTTTGGTAGAGTCGGATTCGTTATCGATGTTTTGAATCTCAGGCGCAGCCGTCTGCATGCGGTATGCGAGTTCAAATGAATTAATTCGGGCTTCCAGTTTGTCATCGTACCCGCGATCGCTGAGATGTTCCTGGTTAATCTGTGCGAGCAAGTCGAGTTCACGGCGTTGTTGGGATAGCGGCTTGCCGTTATTGTCGATAAACGGAATTTTGGCTTTATTAATCGGTGTGGCTTTGGTCCCTATCTGTGTTCCGTGAAAGTGTGAGGGTAGAAAAGCAGAGGACCATGCGTTCATTCCACCGTGTGTTCCAGTGGGCTTGAACGTGATGTAGCCGGGGAGGTTTTGGTTTTCAAATCCCAAACCGTAGTTGAGCCACGAGCCCATCGACGGGCGGATAAAAGTGTCTGAACCGGTGTGAAGTTCAAGCAGAGCAGAGCCGTGACGGGAGTTCGAGCCGTACATCGACTTTATGAAACAAAGTTCATCCGACATCGAAGCGATTTGTGGGAAAATATCAGAGGCCCATTGGCCGCATTGGCCGTACTGTTTGAAACTGTAAGGCGATGCAACAAGGTTACCTGTGGCGCTGGAAACAATACGTGGTTTTTTGCCTGGGTACGGTTTGCCGGTATCGCGTTGGAGGGCTGGTCGGTAGTCAAATGTATCGACCTGTGAAACACCACCATGCATGAACAGAAAGATGATCCGCTTGGCCTTTGGTGTGAAATGTGGGGGACGTGTCGAGAGCGGGTTTTCTGGCGCTGCTGCCTTTGCTTCCTCGCCAAGCAAACCGGCAAGAGCCAACGCTCCAAAACCGGCGCTTGACTTTTGTAGCATCTCCCGTCGAGTTATCGGCGGGGCATCATAACCTCTGCAATATGAACCTTGTTTGCTCATTCGAGAAACAGGACGAACCGAATTCTATGCTTGTTCGACAAAAATGCGACCAAAAAATCAATCCACAAACATGGATTTGATGTTTACTTTAGTCAAAGTTTAAGGGATATCGCGCCGGACAGATTAATGTGAAAATACCCCTTACTTTTGCTTTTCTTATCATTCCTTATTTTTCCTGTTTTGCTGAAATTATAGGTTATTGGAACTTTAATTATTCTCTAAAGGCAACCATTGGTGAAAACCTCGAATGGGCTTGGGAACAGGGCGATGCAACTTTTGGGACAACCGACACGTTCGCGATTGCGGGTATTCAGGGAAAATCCGCAAATGTCTTGAAATTCCCAGATTCAGATGAGTTCAGTGATTTTTCAGGCATTGAAGTTTACCTTGGAGCCGAACTTGATGAGGACAACTGGCTTTTCAACGAATACTCTATCATTGTGGATATTCTTTACCCTGAAACTTCTTCCACCTCTACAAGAGCAATAGTGTCAAATGCGCCCGTCGAGCAGGCAAGTGTAATTATCAATGGTGAGGGAAAAATAGGAGGAACCAGTTTCTATGGTGAAATACTGGCGAACACCTGGTACAGGATTGCCATAGTGGTGAGTCACTCCAGTAACAACATCAACTATTATCTGGACGGTAAAAATATCGGGCAAGAATCCATTGAAGGCCTAGTCGATGGCCAAGGAGAGCATTCACTGGGGGATTTCTTTTATTTGTTCACAACCGATGGACTGTCCAAGGGCGGTTACATCAGCAGTGTGCAATTTCATAATCTGGCACTTCCAGAGTCTGTGGTCAGTGATTTAGGGGGTACCACCAAATTATATGAGCCGGAGGACATCACCCTACCCGGAGATGAGGTAGTGGCGACATCGGACAACAGTCCGGGTGGTGAGCGGGCGCCGAATGCGATAGATGATAACCCTTTCACGAAGTACCTTAACTTCGACAAGGTGGATACGGGTTTGACCATCACGACGGGTGGTGGAGTGGTAACCGGTTTGGCGCTGACATCAGCCAATGACGCGCCTGATCGGGATCCAGCGAACTTTATACTGTCAGGGTCAAATGATGATGGAGCAACGTTTACCGAGATAGCATCAGGAGATGTTCCTGAATTTGTGGAAAGGTTTGAGCGGCAGACGGTAAGCTTTGACAATGATATCGCCTACACAACATATGAGCTGATCTTTCCGACGACCGTGGGACCGAGCGACTGCTGTATGCAGATTGCGGAGATTGAGCTTCTTGTTGGCACACCAGAAGCCGGTGGTGATGAACCAGATGATAACGAGGGGAATCATATCGATGACACGGTGCTGGCACCCTTCGGCTTTAGATTTGGATTTAGCATCAACACGGACGAGGGGAAAAGTTACACGGTTGAAGCTACGGGAGACTTGCGGCAGTGGAACAAGATAGAGACGATCAATGGAACAGGCTTATCGGTTCAATTTACCGACACTCGTAATGAGGTGTTTCAGTACCAATATTACCGGGTGCGGATGGCCCAGTGATTTGCGGAGGCGTTAGCGCTTGGCCAAGTTTGCCGGCAGTTGCTCCGTAGCAAGCTTGTGTCTGTCGGCCAGTGTGTTGCCGCGTTCGATGGCCCAATACTCTTCCCCAATGGCGAGGATCACGCGGCTTTGTGAAAGCAGCGCCGGCTTTTTGGGAAAAGGCATCTTTCGGTAGTCGATCATCACGATCTTGCCACCCGCCAAGTCATCGCCTGGCTTGTAGTTGACGGTCTTGTTCTGGTTTGAATCAAGCACCATGATTTCCGGCTGTCCCTGCCATTCAGAGAGGGAGACGATTTTGTATGTTTCCGGGCCAGGCGGCGGAGGTATGGAAGGCGGTGTTGGTTTCGGTGAGGTAGGTGGCGCAGGTGGAGGATCCGGTTTTTTCTGGTACGGCAAAAAGAAAGCGCGCTTGGTGATGGCGGCGAAAAGCGATCGCTCTTCGCTCAGTAAAGTTTCACCTCGTACTTCTCTTGTTTTTAGCTGCTCCTGTCTGGCTAGTTTAGCTGCCCCGACAACTAGGGAGAGAAACTGAAAGTCGATTCTAACATCGGCCGTACCGCCCACCGGCAACATGGTGATGTTTTCTACCCGCTGCGGTTCAATTCCGCCGACTGTGGCGGAGTCGCGGATGTCTTCCTTGTCTTCAATTACAAGAGCGAACTTATTCGGAGATATTTTGGTGATCTTTGATGTCTTGTTTAGAGCAGAGGGTATCAGGCCCCGTAATTGGACCTTGTCACCGTTATTGAACGAGTGTTCGTCTTTTGTGTACACAGTCAACTGGTTGCCAGTCCGTTTGATGCCTTTCACTCTATGCTTTATGAAAGAATCATTTGCTGTTTTGTTTTTTGGATCGTCACCAAAAAACAGCCGTGACAACCAGTTTCTATTGTTTTGTTGATCCGCATTTTTTGACTTGGCGGCTTCCATACCTATAGCCATGGGTACGTTCTGTTTATCCATAGGTAGCGTAAGGGTGAGCGACATGGCCGCTGGGTTAGTATCGGTATTAATGACGCGAAATACGCCATTGTAGGATGATGGAAACTTCCGGCTTACTGGGGATCCGCCCCTGATTTGGACCATCTGACCTTTTTTAAATGGGTGTGGTTTTTCTGTTTCCAAAGTCAACCTACTACCTTGTTGCAAGTATGACTTGATGGTGCTTCGCGGGAGGGAGGATGCCTGTTCAAGAAGGAACATCAGATCAACAACTTTTGGTAATGGCCCTTGGCCGCTCACTGAGTAGCCGATTTGCAAGGCCCCTAGGCCTTGAGGCCCTCGACTGGTGAGCTGTGTTGCCCTCAGTGGTCTGCGTGTAAACCGGTCTTCACTTAACCCACTGGCCTTAATTGCCTCGGTAAGGTAAACGCCCATTCTGGAAATGGCCTCGCTTTCATCCATGGAAAACGCATTCCTCGATATAGCCGCCAGGTAATGCTCATCATATTCAGTAAGGGTTTTAAGCTCCTTCAGTTTTCCCACCCTTGACTCATAGGTATTTACCTTTGACTTTGCTGTGTCCCGGGGCAGGTAAACCCAAGGTACAATTATCTTGGTGACTAGCACCCACGCCGCCACCAAACCGATTCCGCTCATCAAGATGGTTTTTAGGTTCAACCTAAACACTGCACGTTCCTTTCTGTCCCGGGATGCAACTTAGGCCGTCGGCATGAATATCATCTGGCAACCTTTTAGGTGGGGTGTTGGTATCTAAGTGACGCAAAAGATCTAACGGAAAACGGTCGGGCAGAGTCAGGTCAAATGTGGCCCGGAATTTGTAGCCGTACTTGTCGTTGGCTGGTGTAAATGAAACGGGTTTGACGATGTACCCGAGATTGCGAAGTTTTTTTTCAAATGAATGCAAAACATTGCTATCTCTGACTTGAACCTGAAATGAAATCACCCCGGTATTGGCAGAGCGCATATTAATCTTGAGTAGATAGATTTGGTCGCATTGAGGTATGACGGAGCTTAGAAAAGCTACGTGTTCCAGCCAATGCCGATTAGCTCCATGCCAACTCTTAATTGTGTCTGCGCTTCTTCTCGTCCATCGGCCGATATCTTTTTCTTGCTTGGTTAATGTACTATAGGTCGATATCAGGCCACCGGATCCTGACAACTCCCCCTCGAATTTCTCCGCCAATTTAGAGCGCGCACCAAACAGGAAAAAGACCAGGACTTGCAGCATCACGATACTCAGTAGCCACATGGTACGACCCCGGTTACGACGGAGCTCCGGGCGCTTGGGAGCAAGAAAGTTAACCGCAAGTCCTCGCTCATCCACAAAGCCAAGAGCAAGGCCAAGTGCTGTCAGTGCTCGGGTCGCATCAGTCTCCTTCCCCTTTGGTAACCGAATTCCAGAGGGGGGTGGCATTCGTTTGCAGTCAATGCCAGTTTGGTCCTGGATAATATCGCGGAGGTTGTCCTCTAATCCGGTGCCACCCGCAACGAATAGGTGCTCCATTGGTTTAAACGCTTCCGAACCTTCGTAGCTATGCAAGCAGCGGATAATTTCCTTGGCTGCCTGCGTGATAGAGTCCTGCCCGGTCAAATCCATCACATCCTCCGGCTTTTCTAGGTTAACCGATAATTCTCGGCTAAAAACCAAGCGACCATCAATAAGTATGTCTACATCCACCTCGTGACGACGAACCGAAATGAGAGCTACGGCATTACTGTTGATTTCGGGCACACAGGCTTTAAGTGCGCGAAAGGAAGCCAACGGCCGCAGGCCAAGTCCAGTCAGCGTTAACCCGGCTGACTCGGTTATTGTAAGGTAACGATTTACGGTCTCCCGTCGCACGGCAGCTACAACGATGTGGGCCTTGATGTCGGAGGTCGACCCCGACTGCGAGTTCTCTTTTCTGGCGGTTTGGAGATCCTTTTTGGTCGGCACCTTGGTGACCGTAAAATCGATGACCGCGTCCGTCTCGGGGAATGGCAATTCGCGCACCGCACGCATATTCACCATCGATGCCATTTCGCCAGCATCCTTTAATGGTGGCAGTAACAGTTCCTTGAGCACCGCCTCACCCCGGCGTGCCGCCATGACTACAGTGCCAGGAACCAGGCGGAGCGCTTTCAATTGTTTACCAATCCACTCGCCAACTTCCTTGGGGTTTTCCAGGTCAAACCCCTCGGCTGGTACCGGCACCACCTCGACGCGTTTGATCCGTATGCTTCCAGGCATCTTGCCGGTGGTTACATGAACCACGCGCAACATGCGCTGGTCGATATCCAGCGCAGTCACATCGTTCCTGCGACTCAATCGGGAACGGGTCCGGGTCAGGGCGCTTGGCCAAGCGCGGCTGATGGAAGTTGAGACGTCAGCCATTGTTTGTCATACTTGTTTCCTGCTGGGGGGTAAAATGGTACGGAACACCCAACTTGGTCAAATCTCTCAGATACAAAATTTTGGGCTCCGGGCCGATCAGGTCCACAATCGCTTCAACTACGCAGTATTTCCCAGAGGGCAGTGCGTACCCCATCACCTGGACGTGAAACTGAAAACTACGAGCCGAAATTCGGGGTTCGATCTGCTTGAACTGTTCAGCGTCTAGTAGTTCTTCTTCCATCAACCAAGCGATAGAGCGGCTTGTATCGGGGCTTAGGCCTTGGCGCGCAGAGACAATCGCGTTGGCCAAGGCTTCGTCTATGCCCTCCACTTGGGCGAGAATACCGACCTGGGCGGTGTTGATATTGACCCGCCCAGAGCGAATGCGTTGTGTGCTGGTGGAGTAGAGATTCATCAGTTGCCCAAGGTCTCCCAGGCCAATACCTGAGTTCAATTCGCGCTGGGCCTGGTTTTCTTCTGTGACAGTGATCGAGGCATCCACTAGCTCTGAGATCGAGGTGATTGGCTCACCAGCTGTACGTTTAGCTTCGAGGAAAGCGATCGTCTCATCCAGGAGACCGGCGGGGGCAGGATCTAGCGGGACGGAGTTGATATCAAGACGTGGCTGGTTATTACGATTTACGTTCCAATCCCGCGAGTGCAAGGTGAAAAAGCGGTGCAGTCCGCCACTAAGTGTTCCGTCCTGGTTGTCAGGTGGAAAAAGCGTGTCGGCATCGTTCTCGTTGGCATCGAGCCTGTGGTTTCGGTTGGCATCCTCACCGTAAAGGTGGCCAGCACTCACCCCTTGTGCCATCAGGAACTCGTCGAGAAAACTGACCGGTTGGTTGGGGATTGAATAAGAGACTGGCATCAAATCGTACAGGTCCTGTTCCGCTCCGTTGTCACGCATGATTGAGTCGCCATCGACAAAGTCCGCTAGCGTCTCGGCGGCAGGCAGTGTCATGTTGGGGACCTTTATCAACTGGAGCACATTGGTTGCGTTCAACGGCAGCTTGGAGGCCTCATCCACCACACCGAAGGCAATTTCGCCGGTCTCGAGTTCACTTCTACGGAAGACGGAGAAATACCATATGTCTGACCCGTCATCATAAACAAGTTGATGTTCGAAATCAGTGGGGTTATCGATCCAACCCAGTGAAGTGCGGGTGGGATCGCTGACAACGTCGATGGCCCGATCCAGACCACTCAACGTAATGCCCCAGGCCTGCTCCGAGCGAAGACTGGTGGCTGAGGCCGTGGCAGCGGCCTGCATGCGGAACAACAGGCTAATAATAATCATGGACAATAGCCCCACAACCACAAGCACACCCACCAGAGCAATGCCGGTTTTGGCGGTGGGGTTTTGTCGACACACATTCATGGCGCGGCCAGATTTACATCGGAAGAACCCTCGTCGCTGCTGGCGGCGGTTATAAACGCAGCCGAGGGAGGGATGCGGACGACTCGACGGAATACGTGGTTGGTGTATTCCTCGAGCAGATTCGTTGCGGACATTGGCTCAATACCTAAACTAACCTCGATTCCAAGCGGAAGTTGCGGCCCGGGCCACGCATCCACCCAGGTGCCGCCATTGAGATAACGAAACCTCAGGTGTTTCAAACGGTCGGTGATGCGGACGGGGTCGATTCTCACTTCGACCGTATTATTTGTTGATGACTTGGCGGTTAGCAGGCGCCGCTCGATTCGGTTGATGGCGTCACCTTGCATCAGTGGAACTAACGCCTCGTCGCTTACACTGGGCTCAGTCGCAATCTGCGACGTCACTTGCTCGACCATTCGTTGGTTGGATTCGTTATCGAACGGTCCTTCAAGTATCGGTTTTTTGATCAGTTCATACCGGACTAGTCGATAGCCGGTCTCAGGATAGGCAGGTGGATCTGACTCGGTTTGTATTCGCCAACTGGCCGTGCTGGGGACACTGCTTTTCAGAAACTCGATCCAGTCGCTACCGCCCTTGGCGCCTATTCGGCGAACGGGGTGATATAGCGAACACCGAAGTTCAGCACTCAACCGATCGAGGATCAGTCGCGCACTGCTAATTCGCTCGGTTTCCTCCAGCAAGTCGTTTCGGAATCGGGCCGCTTGCTGGTAGTAATACATCGCCGTAGCGAGCAATCCCGTAGTGATCACAATGGCCAGCGCCACCTCCAGTATGGTGAAGGCAGCAACAAGCCGGTGCTGCTTTGACAAACACGATACTCGAGGAGTGGCTGTCATGTTAGTCCGGCCGGGAAGTAGCTGGCATTGACGCACGTATCATTCGAGCGAAACGTGTTTCTTTTTCCTTTTCCTCGTTTCGGACTATCACCTCGACCAACGTCAAGCCACCACCCATATCAAGGTCTTCACTTGGCTCGGTGACTTCCACCTCCCAAGTCCATCTCTCCAGCGGTGGTTCAAATTTAGCCGGGGGGGAGGTCACCATCGGCTTAAGGTTGAGCTCGATCTCCGCCAGCGTCGAGATGGCCAGGTTCGAGGCATCCAACTCCGCGCGCATACGGTCAACGCTCATTAACGCGGTACTGAATCCGCCGGAAATAACCGCTGCCGCAAAGACAAACAGGGCCAGCGCAAGAACAACCTCAAATAGAATCGCTCCGCTGGATTCCCGCCCGGTGTTTGGACCCGAAAGAGTCACGGCTTGGGTTGTGCTTGGCCAGATGGCCGGACCGGTTGAGCCACTCCGTTGGTTTCCATGAGCACTGTCTGCTCAGAGGTGATCTCAATTGTTTCGCGATGAACTGAGCCGGTCAGGCCAATCAACTCGACGATTTCCTTGTTCGGATTGTCGGGGTTGCGGTCAGCCAACTGTACCTTGACCGAGTCGCAGGATCCGTCGGGATAAAAATGAATGACTGACGGTCCGCTCAACCCAAGGATGGTGGTGGAGTTACTGTCCGATAACGTTGCATTGGCGGAAAGTTGCGATGCCAATTGAGAATCCAGATCGGTCAACTTGACCGAATCAACCATTACTAGATTGTCCACGCCATCGGTGAAATGGACGCTTTGCGGGATTTGAGCAAACTGCCCAGGTTGGTCGAGCGGGTTTGGCTCCCATTCGGCGATCAGGCCTTTGCGATCTGCAGATGGTGACAGTGGAACCGGCGAATTTCCTCCGTCTGGTTTTGCGAGATTCATTTCTGCAAACTGAAGGGTATCCTTCGCAGCAAATCGGATTCGAATCTTCCTACCAGTACGTTCCGATTCGCTACGCGCAAAGCGAAAAAGAGACTCCAACCGGTCGCCCCCCGCAGAAACCGAAGCACCGCGGCCCATAGAGTTAAACTCAAAAACCGCGGCGCCAAACAAAAGCAGCAGCAAAACCAGCACCAACAAAAGTTCCAATAACGTAAATCCGTTGTTGGAAATGCCGGCGAACTGCGGCCGGTTATTCATCCCCCGTCGTTACCGGGTCTACTGCTTCGCTCAATTCCTCCAAACTATCCACTTCCTCCTGAACTTCCTTATCTCCAATGTCATCCTCGGTTTCCTCCAGTCCATCTGGCCCCTTGGAGTAAAGGCGATACGGCGGATCGCCGGCCTGCATGAACTCTGGATCCGCAGGCTCGTAAACCAGCAAATTGGACCAGGCATCCGTGAATGTGGTGCCAACTTTGACGTAGGGCCCCTGCCACTTTCCGCCTAGTTTTTCATTCTCGAATTCGGGCTTTTTGACCAGTCCCATAAGACCCCCTTCCTCCTCCGTGGGGTAATGGCCGATATTGAGTCGGTAATTATCCAGCGAACCCTTGACATTGTTAACCAGCATACGAGTGGTATTTTTTTCGGCACCTTCCTGTTGTGGGATAACGAACGCTACAATCGATCCAGCCAACAGCAGGATAATGACAATGACCAAAAGAATCTCAATAAGAGTAAACGCGCCCGAGCGAGCTTTATGGGGAATGGTTTTCAGTTTCATTGTTTTTTGCCTGTAAATATTGTATTGTACATCATCAGCCTATTTTGGACGCCAGCCGAGTGGATGCATTCAAAACAAACGCTGCACCGCAGGAGTTGCTGGATATTGCATTCTCTTTTTTAATCACAAAATATGGCGTCCGACCACCAGGATCCTCACTTGTTTTGGGCCAATAGTCAATCTCGTCCTCTCCGTTTTTTCGGTTTAACCAGGCTGTTTCAACCCTGGCCAAGCGAACTGGCCATTGTGAAAATTGGCAAGAGAAGGCCAAGTGCCAAGAAGCCTATACCGGCGGCGACCATGCAGAGGATCACCGGTTCGATTAGGCGCACAGCCTGATCCACCTGTTGGTTGGTGCGCCGCTCCACCGAGTCAGCAATATGCAGCAGCACTTTTTGCAACTGGTTTGACTCCTCGGCAACGGAAATCATCGCAAGCACCTGCTCGGGGAAAAGGCCGCCACCCTTGAGTGGTTCTGTGAGCGGCTCGCCTGCGCGGACGTTTTTGATGGCGTCGTCGATATTCTCCGCGAGCAGCGCTGAACCGGTTGCGTCGCGACTGATGGCCAAGGCCTGTAGGATCGGTACGCCGTTGGCCAGCATCGTGCCGAGGATTCGGCAAAACCGGGTGATCGCGACCATGCGCATAGCCGTGCCGGCTACTGGAATCTTGAGTCGCCATCGCTCCATCGCTCGCTTGCTTGACTGGCTCTGCATGGCGCTCCAAAAGAAGGCAACTAGACCTCCGATGGCGATCGCAATGATTGCCCAATAGTTTCGGATGCTCTCGCTGAGAAAGAAGATTACCTCAGTCGGCATTGGCTTTTCAATTCCGGCAAGCATCGGCTCAAACTTAGGCACAAAAAAAACCAACGCGGACACCATCACCGTGCCGCCTAACATTACGAGCATAACCGGATAGATGAGCGCACCGAGGACTTTACCCCGTAGTTCGTCGAGTCGCTCAAGGAAAACAGACAGGCTTTCCAGCACCTCCTCAATAAAACTGGCTCGCTCGCCAGCTTGCACCATGACGGTATGCAGCTCGGGGAAGATATTATGGTGTTCGGCCATAGATTCGTACAATGACTTGCCGTCCGCCACTGAGTTGTGAATATCACCCAGCACCCCTTTGAGACGTTTATTAACAGTGGACTTGACGATCGACTTGAGTGCTCGCAGTAAAGGAACGCCGGAGCCGAGCAGATCGGATAACTGCCCATACATGACGCCAAGATCCCGGTTCGAGATGCGGCCACGAAATAACCTATTGTCGGCTTTGTCCTCGGTATTCCAGATATCGACCGGGTAAAGTTCCTTCCGCTCCAGTAACTGAATGGCAGCACCTTCTCCATCGGCCTCAATAAGACCAGCGACTTTTCCGCCGCTTAAGTTTCTTGCTGTATACTGAAACTTGGGCATGACATTTAGGCTATGCCGCAGTCACGCGCATGACTTCCTCGACAGTGGTATGGCCTTGCTTTACCTTATGCCATCCATCCTCGCTGAGTAAACGCATGCCGTTGGCGCGTCCGAT